>NZ_JAWLKE010000002.1:0-293299 GCF_033042225.1 Rhodococcus cercidiphylli | reverse complement strand
GTGCGGTTGAGTGCCCCAGGAGGCACTCAACCGCACCACTGCGCGTCAGCGCACTGCGCTGGTGCCGGTCAGTGCCTGGCCGATCACGAGTTGGTGGACCTCGGATGTGCCCTCGTAGGTGAGGACGGATTCGAGGTTGTTGGCATGACGGAGTACCGGGTATTCCAGCGTGATTCCGTTGGCCCCCAATATCGTTCGACATTCACGAGCGATCTTGATGGCCTCGCGCACGTTGTTGAGCTTGCCCAGTGACACTCGCTCGCCCGGCAGTTCGCCCTTGTCCTTGAGCCGGCCAAGATGCAGTGCGAGCAGCTGACCCTTGCCGAGCTCGAGGGCCATGTTCGCGAGCTTGGCCTGAGTGAGCTGATATCCGGCGAGTGGCTTGTCGAACACCGCGCGGGTCTGCGAGTACTCGATCGCCGATTCGATGCAGTCCCGCGCCGCGCCCATCGCGCCGAAGACGATGCCGAAGCGTGCCTCGTTGAGGCAACTCAGAGGTCCGCGCAGACCGCTGGCCTCGGGCAGCATCGCGTCGGCAGGCAGTCGGACGTCGTCGAACACCAATTCGCCGGTGATCGAGGCACGCAGTGACAGCTTCTTCTTCACGGTGTTGGCGGTGAATCCCGGTGTATCGGTGGGAACGACGAATCCGCGGATCTTGTCGTCGGTCTGAGCCCACACGACGGCGACGTCGGCCACGGGTCCGTTGGTGATCCACATCTTGCTGCCGTTGAGGATCCAGTCGTCACCGTCGCGCTTGGCGCGGGTGAGCATGCCGCCGGGGTTCGATCCGTAATCGGCCTCGGTGAGCCCGAAGCAGCCGATCAGCGATCCCTCGGCCATGCCCGGGAGCCACTGCTGCTTCTGCTCCTCGGAGCCGTACTTCCAGATGGCGAACATCGCGAGCGAGCCCTGCACCGAGACGAGCGATCGGATGCCGGAGTCGATCGCTTCGAGCTCGAGGCAGGCCAGGCCGTACGCCGTCGCGGACGTTCCGGCGCAGCCGTAGCCCTCGAGGTGCATGCCCAACAGGCCCAGCGAGCCCAGCTCCTTGGCCAGCTCGCGCGCCGGCACCGTGCCCTCGTCGAACCAATCGGCGATGTGCGGACGAATGCGCTCGTTACCGAACTTGCGGACTGTGTCCCGGATCTGACGTTCCTCGTCGTCGAGGAGTGAATCGATCGCGAACAGTTCGTCGACGCTCTGGGAGTTGGCCACGGTGCCTCTTTCCGCTGGGGGTTGTCTTCGCAGGTTACCCACGCCCCCGCGCGGCGACGCAGGCCGATTAGGGTGGAGGCCATGAGTGAGCAGCGCAGCAAGGCAGACAACACCTCCTGGCAGGGCTTTTCCACGAAGGCAGTGCATGCCGGATACGAGCCGGATCCGCTGACCGGCGCGGTGAACGTGCCGATCTACGCCAGCTCCACCTTCGCTCAGGACGGCGTCGGCGGCATGCGCAGTGGATTCGAGTACGCGCGCACCGGCAATCCGACGCGTCGGCCGCTCGAGGCCAATCTCGCGGCCATCGAGTCCGGCACCTACGGTCGCGCGTTCTCCTCCGGCATGGCGGCCACGGACTGCCTGTTGCGCTCGGCGCTGCGTCCCGGTGATCACCTCGTCATCCCCAACGACGCCTACGGCGGCACGTACCGGTTGATCGACAAGGTCTTCACCCAGTGGGGCATCGAGTACTCGGTGGCCGCAGTGTCGGACGTCGACGAGGTGCGCGCGGCGATGCGTCCGAACACCAAGCTCGTCTGGGTCGAGACGCCCACCAACCCACTGCTCAACGTCGGAGACATCGAGGCATTGTCGGGCATTGCGCACGAGGGTGGGGCCAAGCTCGTCGTCGACAACACCTTCGCGTCGCCGTATCTGCAGCAGCCTCTGAGCCTCGGTGCCGACGTGGTGCTGCACTCGACGACCAAGTACATCGGCGGACACTCCGATGTCGTCGGCGGCGCTCTGGTGACCGACAGCGAGGAACTGGACGCGGCCTTCGCGTTCCTGCAGAACGGCGCGGGTGGCGTTCCCGGACCGTTCGACGCGTTCCTGACCTTGCGCGGCATCAAGACTCTTGCGCTGCGGATGGAGCGACACAGCGACAACGCCGAGAAGATCGTCGAATTCCTCGACGGGCATCCGGCCATCTCACAGGTCATCTACCCCGGACTCGAATCTCACCCGTCTCATGCTGTCGCCGCGAAGCAGATGCGACGGTTCGGCGGGATGGTCTCCGTTCGTCTGGCCGGTGGCAAGCAGGCTGCGCTGGACTTCTGCGCGAAGACCGAGATCTTCACGCTCGCCGAGTCTCTGGGCGGCGTCGAATCGTTGATCGAGCATCCCGGTGCGATGACCCACGCCTCGACGGCCGGTTCGTTGCTCGAGGTGCCCGACGATCTGGTGCGTCTGTCGGTCGGTATCGAGGACGGTGCCGATCTGGTCGGTGACGTCGAGCAAGCGCTGGCATGATCGTCGCACTGATCGACTCGGGCCTCGGGATGCTCCCGACGGCTGCGCGGCTGCGACAAGCGCGCCCCGAGCTCGATCTGGTGCTGATGATGGACCCCGACAACGCTCCGTGGGGACCCAAACCCGATGGGTGGGTCGTCGATCGAGTGGTCGGCACCGCCCAGCATGCAGTCGAACTCGGTGCCGAGGTGGTCGTGCTTCCCTGCAACACCGCCAGTGTGACGGCGCTGAGTCACGTTCGGGCCGCGCTCGGTGACACGATTCCGGTGGTGGGTACCGTTCCGGCGATCAAACCCGCTGCAGCGGTGAGTGATCGGATAGCGATCTGGGCGACGGCGGCCACGACCGCGAGCGCCTATCAGGGGCGTTTGATCGAGCAGTTCGCCTCGCACCGAACGGTGACGAGTGTGGCGTGCCACGGTCTGGCGGATTCGATCGACCGTGGTGACGAGCGGGGGATCGGTGCCGCCATCACCGCGGCCGTGGCCGCGACACCCGCGGACGTCGAATCGATCGTGCTGGGTTGCACGCACTACCCACTGGTGTTGGACCGGATCGTCTCGCAGCTGCCGGGCGACGTCACGATGTTCGACAGCGCCGAGGCGGTGGCCAACCAGACGGTGCGACGCGTCGACGAAGTCGGTTCGAGCGGTTCGGGCACCGGCCGTGTCTCGGTGTGGTTGAGCGGAATCGAGGGCGACTTGCCTGCGAGCGCGCAGCGGTACCGCGAAGGAAAACTGCTGCGGGGCGACGCACGAGCCGAGCAACACTGACCGTCGGGGAATGCCGGGCGCTCCCGAGCGTTGTCTTTCACTGAGCTAACGGTTACTGCGGTGAAGGGAAATACATGGTCGGCGTGGGCACTCGGACTCCAGTGGAACGGACGGCGGTGCGCATGCCGCATCGGTACGCGTTCTGGGTCGTCGGCGTCGCCTTCCTGGTCCTGATGGCCTCGGCGTCGGCACCGTCGCCGCTGTACCCGGTGTACCAACAGGCCTGGGGATTCAGCGCTCTCACCCTCACGGTCATCTTTGCCGTCTATGCGGTCGCATTGCTGTCCACGTTGCTCACCGTCGGTAGTCTGTCGGACCACATCGGGCGCAAACCCATTCTGATCGCCTCACTGGTTCTCCTTGCGGTCAGCTTGATGCTGTTCATCGTCGCCGACAGCGTCCCGGTACTCCTCGCGGCTCGCGTCGTGCAGGGAATTGCCGCGGGTGCGGCCACCGGTGCGCTGAGCGCAGCCGTCATCGACCTGCAGCCCGACGCGTCCACCGGACCGTTGCTCAACAGCGTCGCGCCCTCCCTCGGCCTGGCAAGCGGCGCGCTCGGGGCCGGATTGCTGGTCCAATTGGCACCTGCGCCCGACATCTTGGTGTTCGCATTGCTGATCGGCGCGGCACTGACTCTCGCAGTGGCATTGCTGTTCGTCCCCGAGACCTCGGCACTGCGTGGCTTCGATTCCCGCCGTCACCTCGCCTCGACCCTGCTGCCGAGGATGTCGATCCCCACGTCGGTGCGGGCACCGTTCCTGCTCATCGCTCCCGCTCTGTTCGCGACCTGGTCGCTCGGCGGGTTTCATCTCTCGCTCGGGCCGTCGATCATCGGCACGGTGTTCGACGTGGACAACCACATAGTGGGCGGGTTGGAGATCTTCGCGATGTTCGCCTCGGGCGCGGTGGCAGCTGCAGTGGTACGCAACGGGTTTCCCCGCACCGTGATGATGATCGGGGCGACGGTGTTGGCGGCAGGCGTCGCGCTCTCCCTGGTGTCGGTGCAGATCGAGTCGATCGTGCTGTACTTCGTCGGGGCTGTCATCGCCGGATCGGGCTGGGGAGCAACGTTCCTCGGTTCTATGCGCACGCTCGGCGCGCTGGTCCCCGCAGCGGAGCGAGGTGGGGTGTTCGCCACGACGTTCGTCATCAGCTACCTCGCGTTCAGCCTGCCCGCCGTGGTCGCCGGGCTGGCCGTGCATCGCCTGGGCCTGAGCACGACGGTGCAAGTGTACGGAGGGTTCGTCATCACGCTCGCGCTGATCTCGGTTCTCGGATTCTCTCTGGCGCAGCGGCGAGATCGATAGTGCACCAAAGCTTGTGAGTTCTCCTCTGCCGAGGGTGAGCGAGTACTCCTACCCGATCGGGTAGTTCGGTCGAGTCGTTGGCAGGGTTCCCGCCTCGAGGTGTTCCCACGCGGTACCGGGCAGGGGAGTGTGGTCATCAGTGAGACGCCGATCACAGAAGAAGGCGTCTTGTACTCACACTCACCGAGGAGACACCGATGGTCATCGAGCTCAATCAGATCTGGGAATTCCCCATCAAGGAGTTTCACCCGCTGCCGCGCGCCAAGCTGGGAGTCGGCGCCCACGACATGATCGGTGTCGAGGCCAAGGAACTCGGATTCAAGCGCTCGCTGCTGGTCACGACCGGTCTGCGCGGATCGGGCATCATCGAGGAACTGATCGGCAAGATCGAGTACCAGGGCGTCGAGGTGGTCCTCTACGACAAGGTCGAGTCCAACCCCAAGGACTACAACGTCATGGACGGTGCCGCGCTGTACCAGAAGGAGAAGTGCGACAGCGTCATCTCCGTCGGTGGTGGCTCGAGCCACGATGCGGCCAAGGGCATCCGCGTCGTCGTCGCCCACGACGGCCGCAACATCAACGAGTTCGAGGGATTCTCCAAGTCCACCAACAAGCAGAACCCGCCGCACATCGCCGTATCGACCACTGCCGGAACGGGTTCGGAGACATCCTGGGCCTACGTCATCACCGACACCTCGGACATGGAGAAGCCGCACAAGTGGCTCGCCTTCGACGAGGCGTCGACACCGACGCTGGCACTGGACGACCCGCTGCTCTACTACACCTGCCCCCAGCAGTGGACCGCGTTCTGCGGCTTCGACGTCCTCGCCCACGGCGCAGAGCCGTACGTCTCGCGGCTGGACTTCGCGCCGTCGCTGGGCAATGCGATCTACTCGATCGGGCTGGTCTCCAAGCATCTTCGTGAAGCTGTGTACGACCCGGGCAACCTGAAGGCTCGCGAGGGCATGATGAACGCCCAGTACATCGCCACACAGGCCTTCAACTCCGGTGGACTCGGCGTCATCCACTCGATCTCGCACGCGATCAGCGCCTTCTACGACAGCGCGCACGGCCTCAACAACGCCATCGCTCTACCGCGCGTGTGGGAGTACAACCTGCCCTCGCGTTACGAGCGCTACGCCGAGATCGCCGTGGCCATGGGCGTGGACACGAAGAACATGACCACCGTTCAGGCTGCCGACGCGGCAGTCGAGGCGGCCATCAGGCTCGCCAAGGACGTCGGAATTCCGGACAACTTCGGATCGATCCGTTCGGCGACGTACGACAAGAACCGGATGAACACCGGCAAGTACGCCGGCAAGGGCGACGTGATCAAGGGCGACGAGAAGTCGGTTCTGAAGATCTCCGAGCACATCCAGGAAGACTGGTGCACCCCGGGCAACCCCCGTGAGGTGACCGTCCAGTCGATGATTCCCGTCGTCTCGCACGCGATCAACGAGTCTTACTGATGCTTCGCAGTGGTGCGGTTGTGTGCCCCGGGCGGCGCACAACCGCACCACTGCGCCGCCTGAAAGGAAGCACATGACCTCGCTGTCGACAGTGCGTAGCGACGACACCGGCACCGTTCGATTCACCGACGCCGCCGATCTGCAGCGCGCGCTCGGAGAGCAGGACTACATCGCGGACGACGATCTCGCCACCGTGGTGCATCTGGCGACAGCACTCGATCGCCCACTGCTGCTCGAAGGCCCCGCGGGCGTGGGCAAGACCGAGCTGGCGAAGTCCCTGGCCGCGGCGAGCGGACGCAAGCTGGTGCGCCTGCAGTGCTACGAGGGTCTCGACGACAATCGGGCCCTCTACGAGTGGGACTACGCCAAGCAACTTCTGCACGTGCAAATGCTGCGCGAGCACATCGGCGCACTCACCCAGCACGTCACCGACATCGACGACGCCTCGAAGATGCTCGCCGCCAAAGACTTCGGCCTCTACTCCGAGCCCTTCCTCGCCGTGCGGCCCCTGTTGGAATCGGTGCTCTCCGAGGAGCCGGTGGTGCTCCTGGTCGACGAGGTCGATCGCACCGAGGAATCGATGGAGGCCTTGCTGCTCGAGGTGCTTGCCGAGAAGCAGGTGACGATCCCCGAGGTCGGTACGTTCACCGCGCGCAGCGATCCGTGGGTGATACTGACCTCCAACGACACTCGTGAGCTGTCGTCGGCCCTCAAACGTCGCTGTCTGCATTTCCATCTCGATTATCCGACCGCGGCGCGTGAGCGCGAGATCGTCACTGCTCGTGCCCCCGAGGTGCCCGCGCACATCGTGTCCGAGATCGTGGAGCTGGCAACGGAATTGCGTGAGCTACCGCTCCGCAAGAGCCCGTCGATCTCGGAAGTGATCGATGCGGCTCGTATCGCCTCGGTCCTCGGTCATACCGAAGACACCCGCAAGTACCTGCTCGCGGCCCTGGTGAAGTACTCGTCGGACATGAAGATCGCGCTGGCCGGACCGGTCGCAGAAACACCCTCTGCAGCAACATCACTCGGAACGGTCGTCAACACGACCGCGTCGGCTTTCAGAGGGCACGGTGGACGCGACAAGGGTGGCATCGGAATACGACGATGACCGTGGCACAAACGTTCTCGGCATCGGTGGTGCTCGACGTGCTGGCTGCGGTGTTCGGGCGCACGCTCAGGCGCTTCGGAGTAGCTGCGTCGCCGGCAGAGGTCATCGAGGTACGACGCGTCCTCGGACTTCTCGGGGCACGTGACCTGGCGGTGTTGCGCGCGGCCTTGCGTGCGACTTGTGCCAAGTACGACCACGAACAGCACGGTTTCGATCTGGCCTTCGAGTCGATGTTCCGGGTAGCGATCGATGGTGCTGTGGATGAACATCATTCACCCTTGGGGGCGCAGGTAGCGGGCGGATTGCCGACGGACCTGGACGTCGGCGCAGACCAGGAAGCGGCCAAATACGCCGAGTACAACGAGCGTGCGGTCGAAATCGGTGATCTGCTCGACGCCCCGGAAGCGGACAAGGGCTTCAACCCGCACAAGGACGACGACGACATCAGTCTCTCGTCCGAGGACCACGATCTGTCGATCGACACCGACGGCGACATGGGTCGACGGGGTGTCACCTACACCGTCGACCTGGAGCGGTCCGGGTCGACGGCGGCCGGGGAGTTGGCGTCGAGCACCAGCGGAGCTGTTGCGGGACAGCTGAACTGGGAGGATCCGGCGAGCATCCTGGCGTGGTTCGATGCCTACGATCCGAGTAGCGTCTACGGCGACGGGAGTGATTCCGGTCCACTGAGTGCTGCGATGCTCGACCGCATCACCGATGCCGTCGAGGCTTTCGTCGCGGCGCTGGGGGATGTGACGGGGACGATGTCGTCACCGGTGCCGGTCGACGGCGCGGCGCAGGCGATCGGCCGGCACGCCGAGATCGAGCGCGCGAGTCACGAAGTGCTCAAACACATGCGGGGCACTCCTCGCCCACGACCACGCGAACATTCACGCGGACCGCTCGACATGCGGCGCACTGTCCGGTCCAGTCTGCGTACCGACGGCATCCCGTTCCGTCTGGTGACGAAAACCCCTGTGCCGGGCAAGGTTCGGTTGCTGGTGCTGGCGGACGTGTCGTTGTCGGTTCGGCCCATCACCGCGTTCACCCTGAGGCTTGCGCAAGCCATGCATGCGCGCGCACACCGATGCACGGTGATGGGGTTCGTCGACGCACCGGTCGATGTGACTACCACCTTGCTCGGCAGTACCGGCGACGGCGCACTGGCCGCGGTGCTCGCGGACGCGCGGCTGGACCTCGAAGCGAGCAGCGATTACGGCAGAACCTTCACCGATCTCTTGCAGTCACACCCGGAAGTCCTGGACAAGCGCACCGCGGTCATCATCGTCGGCGACGGTCGGTGCAACGGACGCCCGGCTGGCCTCGAGGCCCTGGACGAGATCCGGTCGAAGGTGCACCGCATCGCGTGGATCACCCCCGAAGCTCGTCGTTACTGGGCGCAGGCAGCGTGCTCGATGGAGGACTACGAGCGAATATGCGACCGGGTCGTCGTCGCGCGGGATGGCGAACAATTGACCTCGCAGGCGGCCGAACTGGGCCATGCGCTGTCCTGACCTGACCGATCGTGCCGCCTACCTACCCGATCGGGCAGGTAGGAACCTGGCCCGGTGCTGGTGGGATCGGATCAGCCGTACTCGTAAGGTTGTAACCTGAATCACAGGTCCGAGAGTTCTGGGATCGATGGACAGCGAGGGTGTGAACGGTGGACCAGGCAGCTACGGCGGACGTCGGCAAGGCGCTGCACGACCTCGATGCACAGCGCAGCCGAGCCGAGACGCCACGAGTTCTCAAATTCCACGCACCCGAGATCGTGTTCGGTCCGGATTCGCTGGGCGAGGTCGCGCACGCGACATGTCGTCTCGGTGGGGTCCGGCCGATGCTCGTCACGGACTCGGGGTTGATCGAGAGCGGCTGGGCCGGGCAGCTGGTCGACCTACTCGTTGACCAGGGCCTCGACCCCCAGGTCTGGAGCGCGCTCACGCCCAATCCCAAGGATGTCGAAATCGAGGCCGGGCACGGCTACTACGCAGAGAACGGTTGCGACGTGCTGGTGGCGATCGGCGGTGGGTCGGTCATGGATGCGGCCAAGGGGATCGCCATCCTCGCGGGCAACGGCGGCAGAATCCTCGACTACGAGGGCGTCGATCAGGCCACTCGGCCGATTCCCCCGCTGGTGATGGTGCCCACGACATCGGGCACCGGGGCCGACGTCTCGCAGTTCTGCATCGTCACCGACACGGCGCGCTCGACCAAGATCACCATCCTCGGCCGGGCACTCGTTCCCGATATCACCGTGATCGATCCGATGTTGCTCACCACGATGCCCGAATGGCTCAACGCGGCAACCGGTTTGGACGCTCTGACGCACGGAATCGAGGCATTCGTCTCGCTGGGGCACAACCAGCTCACCGACCATCATGCACTTCGGGCCATCACCATGGTGATGTCGCAGTTGGCGCGCACCATCGACGAGCCCACCGATATGGCCGCGCGTGGTTCGATGGCGCAGGCAAGTCTGGAAGCCGGTCTGGCGTTCACGAATGCGATTCTCGGTGCCACCCATGCCATGAGCCATCAGGTGGGAGGACTCCTCGACCTCCCGCACGGGGTGATCAACGGAGTGCTGCTGCCGCATGTCATTCGTTTCAACGCCGCGGAGGATCCGTTGCCCTACGTGGCCATCGCGACGAGCCTCGGATTGCCGGAAGGCAGAGCCAGGCCGGAGGAAGCCGCCATGGCTGTGGCGGACCGTGTCGATCGCCTTGCACGTCAGGTCGGCGTTCCCACCGGTCTGGCACAGATCGGTGTCCGCGAGTCCGATCTGGATGTGTTGGCCACCAACGCTTTACATGATGCCTGTATGTCCACCAATCCTCGCTCCGCCACGCACCGCGAGATGGTCGATCTGTTCAGGAGTGCGCTGTGACGTCCGGACCCGACCTGTCGCTGCTGACGGGGCTGCGTTCGGGCAAGAACACGTTCTACCCCCAATATCGTGGCGCGGCCGAACGTTTGGAGCGCGTCGTCTATGCGCTGGAGTTGATTTCACGGGCACTGGTTCGGACGGTCGACGGGCCCGAGACGCTGGTGTGCGCGGTCGCGGAAGCAGCTCGTGCCCATCTGAGCGCACGCTGGGTGGTCTTCGCTCTTGCCGATGGCGCTCTGCCGGATGCCGGTCCTCGTCGACTCGTGCTCGGACCGGACGCCACGCCGTTTCTGGTCGACAACGTCGAGGGGCCACCGTTGCCGGACGACGTCGTCGACTGCCTCGAGTCGATTCGACAGTCGACGTGCGGCGATGGGCAGACACCGGTGATTTCCGCTCATCACGCCTTCGTGCCGATCGCGTTCGACGGAGGCGTCGTGGGTGCTTTCGCGGCGTGGACCGGAGAGCAGCGGGTGCTCGACGCCACCGACGCAGCGGTGTTGAGCATTCTGGCCAGTCAAACGGCGGTGGCGCTGCAGAATTCGGCGCTCTTCCAGAGTCGACGGCAATTGCTCGAGCGGACCGAGAGTGCCTATGCCCAGGCGAACCGCACAGCGGCCGATCTCGCAGCCCGCAATGCCGAACTGTTGCTGACACAGCGGCAATTGGGTGCCGCGCACCGCCATCAGGTCCTCGACGACGAACGCCACCGCATCGCTCGCGAATTGCACGACAGCGTCACTCAGGCCGTGTTGTCCGCTGGTATGCAGATCGAAGTGTGTCGCAGCGAGATCTCGGCCGAAGAACGCAGCGACAGATTGGATCTTGCGAAGGATCTGACGCGTCGAGCTGTGGAGCAACTGCGGTCGGCGATCTACGCGCTCAATCATCCGCAGGACGCGGATCGAACGTCGCTTCCCGAAATGCTCGAACAGCTTTCCGTGGTCCACATGCCCGACGAGTTGCAGGTCTCGTTGCGTGTGGAGGGAACCCCCGTCGAGCTGAGCAGCGAGTGTGAGCATGCATTGCTCCGTATCGCCGGCGAAGCATTGTTCAACACAGCGGTGCACGCGCACGCGTCGCGGGCGATTCTTCGGTTGACCTATTCGCTCGATCAGGTGCAGTTGTCGATCGCCGACGACGGCGACGGCGATCCGGCCCACCTGCGAATGATGCTGCACCTGGCCGAGTCCACCGATGTCGACGGCCGCCACCGCGGATTGGCGAACATGGCGGCCCGCACCCGTGAACACGGCGGGGTCTTCGAGATTCGCCGCGCCCGAACCGGGGGTGTGCGTGTGGCAGTGCGCATTCCCTTCCAGGAAAGATCCGAGAAGGGCGAAACACAGTGAGCGTTCCGACGGTTCGCACGGGCATGGGGCAGGTGGCGGCACCTACTGTCCGCATCGTCCTGGTCGACGATCATGCAATTCTGCGCGACGGGCTGCGTTCGGTGCTCGAGCGCGAGTCGGATCTGACGATCGTGGGGGAGGCGTCGACGCGGGAGGAGGGATTGGCCGTCGTCGCGCGGGTCGAGCCCGATATCGTGCTGATGGATCTCAAGCTCTCGGCCAGTTCGGATTACGAGGGCCTTGCCTTGTGCGCACAATTGGCCAAGGCGCACAACGGAATCGGATTACTGGTGCTCACAACTTTCCTCGACGACCGACTCGTGGTGGAGGCGGTGCACGCCGGTGCGCGCGGATACGTCGTCAAGGACGTCGATACCACCGAACTGGTGCGGGCGATACGTGCTGTCTCGCGAGGCGAGAGTGCCTTCGATTCGCGGAGTGCCTCGGCTGTCGTGCGATCACTCAACGGCACGCCGAGCAGCATAGAACGGCTGACCGAGCGCGAACTCGAAGTACTCAGGTTGCTTGCGACGGGCCTGTCCAACAACATGATCGGGACCCGGCTGTTCATCTCGGCGACGACAGTGAAATTTCACGTCAGCAACATCATGCGCAAGCTCGCAGTGTCTCGGCGAGCCGAGGCCGTGTACGCGGCGAGTAAGCAGGGCTTGATCTAGAACGTCGGACTCATGGCGAGGTCAGTCGTGCCTCGACCCGTTGCTTCAGCGCACGATTGAACGTGGCATACCCGTCGTCCTCTTTGCTGGCGAACAATCGTCGGAATGGCCTCACGGAGACACCGGAGAAGGTTTCGACGTTGCTCAGTCGTGTCGTTCCGTCGTCGTTCGGGGTCAGGGTGAAGGTGTGCCGACCGACGAAGAAGCGTTCGGTGGCGATCTTCGCCGACCACTCGAGCTCGTGATTCGGAACGGCTGCGGTCACGTACGGCCGGAAGGACATGCCCGGCATGCGAATGGATAGCCTGGTGCCCGTCGTCGCAGTTCCGGTCACGCGGGAGAAGTTGCTCCACTGGCCATAGGAATCGAAGTCGGACAGCACTGCCCAAACTTGTTCGGGGGTGGCGGCAATGTCGATGGTGGAAGTGAGCACGATGCTCATGAAGTGTCCGTTCGTGAAGGTTCGGGTGGGGGTCAGGCGCTGCGTACTGCAGTGAGAAATTCGAGCACGGCATGGGCGGTCACATCGGGTTGCTGCGCCTGGGGATAGTGGCCGGCTTCGGCGACCATGACGGCCTCGCCGTGAAGTGTGTCGGCGATCCAGCGGGCCTCGGCGGCAGGATCCTTGAAGTCCGGGTCGAGTTCTCCCATGATCACCAGGACAGGTGCGGCAACCTCACCGAGTCGAGCCTCGGCAACCGCGTGATCGGTCTGTCGTGTCGTCTTCGAGAACGCTGTGCCGTACGCCTTCCTTTTCAGGCTGACGACGACCGCAGTGCGGTAGTCGTCGAAGTCGTCGGGCTTGCGTCCCGCATAGAGGGTGGGCATGTAGGACTTCCACATCAGCGCACCCCACGGCGGGGCCGTCATCGCGCGAAAGATCGCTCGCGTGAACACATTCGAGGGCGGGTTGCGCACATACGGTCCGACCAACACCAACCCGTCGACCTGATCGGGATGATCGGCGGCCACGATCACCGCCGCGCCGGCCGCCAGCGAGTTACCGACAACGACCGCCGATCCGCCGAGTTGGGTGATCAGCGCGTGCACATCGCCCGCGGTCTCGGTATCGCCGTACGCGGTGAACGTGGTGTCGCTGTCACCGTGACCTCGCAGATCGGTTGTTGCCACCGAGTATCCGGCTGCGACGAGGGCCGGTGTGAGAAAGCGGTAGGAGGAGCGCAAGTCGCCCATTCCGGGGACGAGGACGAGAAGGGGTCCGTCGCCCCGAAGGTCGTAGGCGATACGTCCTTCCGGGCGGGAAATGTACTGGGTGGACGGGATGGGGGTCGAAGCTGAGGAAGTCATGAAGCTACTGTTGCATGCCGACTAGCTATTGGCAATAGCCAAATGGCCACATTTGCACTGGGACGATATGAAAGCAGTCCGCAAATGGCTATTGACGCTAGCCGTTGTATGAGGTAGCCATAGCCTGTGAGTACTTGCATCTCGAAGACAAGGCCCTGCACCGGCAATGGCAGGGGGTCGGCGGCTCGTGCCTAGGGCGGGTCTGACGCGTGCACGCGTGGCAGAGGAAGCGGCGGTGATGGCGGACCGAGTCGGTCTCGGCAAGCTGACGCTGGCGGCGCTGGCTGACCGACTGGGCGTACGCCAGCCCTCCTTGTACAAGCACATCGACTCGATGGCAGGCCTGCACCGTGACATTGCCGTCAACGCAAAGCGGGAACTCGGCGAAGTTCTCGCCCGAGCGGCAGTAGGCCGTTCGGGAGCAGAGAGTATTTCCTCCATGTCGCGGGCCTACCGCGCTTGGGCGCTCGAGCACCCGGCCAGGTACGAGGCGTCGAATCTGATGCCCGCCCCGGGTGATACCGAGGACGAGTCGGTCTCCATGGCTGCCATCGGTGTCATCGCCGACGTGTTGACCGCGTACCGCCTCGAAGGCGACGATGCGGTCGACGCGATCCGGGCGTTTCGATCCACCCTCCACGGATTCGTCTCCTACGAAACGGCAGGAGCGTTCGCCATGAGTGCGGACATCGATCGGAGTTTTGAGCGTCTGGTCGACGGGTTCGTCATTGCTCTGAGTCGATGGGCGGACACGAAGACGGGGCCGGCACACCGATCCGGTGAGAACGCTCGGCAGGCCTGATCCCGATCTCGACGAGTGCCCGCTGGTGATCTTGAAGTGTGCTGGCGAGCTCGATCGGAATCCGATCGTCAAACGAGCTGGGGAGTCGGGGCCTTGTCGATCACGAGCCACCCACCGTGGTGCTCGAAGGTCCGAAATGCGCGGCCCGACGACCGACCGAGCTCGACCAGCGATGCCTCGTCGAATGTGCGGACGTGTCCGTGGCAGGCGGTGGTCTCGGTCTCGAAGGGCACGGCGACAACGACACGGGTGCGCGCGATGCGTAGCGCTTCTTCCACTATGCGGGAGCCGGTCTCGGCGTCGACGTGCTCGAGGAGATGCAGTGCAGTCACCGTGTCGGCACTGCCGTCGGCAACGGGAACATTGGCGGCGTCGCACACCACGGTGTCGAGCGTGACCCCGAGGTGTGGGGCCACGGTGGCGAGCAACCGCATGGTTCCGGCCGACAGGTCCGTCGCAGTCACCGAGTGGCCTTCCATCGCCAGCCGCAGTGGAAAGAAGCCGAAACACGAACCCAGGTCGAGTACCGACCCGACGATCAGGTTCTCCGCCCGTTCGTGGACAGGCGCGAAATCGGCGGTGCCCGAGAGCAGCTCGTCCAACGAATTGCGGTAATAGGTGGCCCATGCGTCGACCGGATCGGCGACCGTGGTGCGGACGATCCCGACCAACACCAACTCGAACTCGCGCTGCGAAAGACCTACATGGCGGGCGTGTGCGGTGACCATCGGAACCAGGCGCTCACCGATACCCGCAGACGTCAGGCCGTGGCAGACCTGCACGGTCGACCCTGTTCGGGCCGCGTCGAATTCCAGTCCGGGGAGGTGCCGAACCACCACGTTCTCGTGAGCCCAGACTCCATCCGGGCTCGGTGCGAGTGCATCCAACTCGGTCATCGAAAGCCATTCTGTTCGTCGGACTCTCGGCGAAGCCGTACCTTCGCACACCGCCGAGCGTTCCACACGACGGTGTGCGAAGGGACCGATCCAGGGAAGATCGGGCCGTTCGGAGGACGTGGAACCCACGCGCCGGACGGGCCACTGCCTACCCGGACGGTCAGGTGGTGCAGATGGCCGGCAGGTTCCCGACGTCGCGCCGGTCTCAGTCCACTTCCTCGCCGATCCATTGTGCCAGCAGATGGTGGATGTGCCGGATCTTGACTTCCTGGTATCGAGCCAGCGGGAGCGTCTTCGACTGCGCCGACTGCAAGCCCTTCTGCACCTTGGGCATGTTGTACGCGTCCTGGTCGAACACCCGCGCCGAACTGCCGAGCACCGTTGCTTCCAACCACGACTGCTCCGGTCGCAGCCACTGGGTCTTGGCAGGCTTGGGCCGTTCGCCCTTGAACGGTGCCAGTAGGTACACGTCCATGATCGAGGTCTCGTGGTCGTCACCGTTGGGTCGGAATCGGTAGACGATGCGTTGGTACGCGCCCCATGGATGAAAGTTGGGGAACACGGTGTAGTAGATGCTGTCCAGTGATTCCGCGTCGGACATGTTGTCCGCCTTGACATCACCGATGATCTCGCGCAGACCCTCGCGGGCCAGCATGCCGGACATCTCCCGCGCGGTCACACCCTCGGGGAGCGTCACCATCGGGTCCTCGTCGATGCGCGCATCGATCATCGAGTCGAACATCTCCTGCTCGGTCGGGACGAAGTTGATGTGCGGGCTCGGTACTCCGTTCGCCGTGATGCCGCGGTTGAAGTTGCCCCAGCTGTCGTACTGACTGTTGGAGTCGCCGGTTCCCACGACCCGCTGCGGGTGAGTGGTGATCACGTGGAAGGCCTCGGAGAATGCCTCCTGCGCAATCTTCCAGTTCGCCTGGATGACCTGAGCGACGTGCGCTTGGATGAATCGGTCTTCCAAAGGCCACGCCTCGAAGTGCTTTCCGAGATCGCCGAGGAAGCTGTCCAGTGATTCGGATTCGGGATCCATGTTGACGAACACGAAGCCACCCCAGGTGTCCACCTTGACCTGTGGCAGGTCCATCTTCGACTTGTCGACCTGAGGAAAGTCCCAGGCACAGGTCATCGACTTTAGCGAGCCGTCGAAGTTCCAGGCGAAACCGTGGAAGGGACAACGTATTTCGTTGCCGGCCGGGCCGTCCTCTTCGCGGAGGGTACGGCCACGGTGCAGGCACGAGTTGTAGAACGCACGAATGCCCATGTCCTTACCTCGGACGAGCAGGATCGACTTCCCGCAGATCTCGTACACGAGCGTGTCCCCCGGCTCGGGGATCTCTTCCTCGCGGCACGCCATCTGCCATACCTTGTACCAGACCCGGTCTCGTTCGAGTTCGTGGTATTTGCGGCTGATGTAGCGCGATACCGGCACGAAATTCTGGTCGGCGTATTGCTCGTGCGATTCCTCGCGCAGGATGTCCGGGACCGGGTGTGTATCGGTCTCGAGCAGTCGTTGATACCCCGTCCCGTTCTCGACGGGTGTTTCGGCGCGCTCATCGATATCGGTCACAGCTTGCCTCCCTGTTCCAGCGTGATGGCGAGGGCGTCCTGCGCCTGTTTGTCGGCCTGCATTTTCTCGAGCAGCTTCGCAGCGCCCATGAAGCGCCGGTTCTGGGTGATGGGGACGGGAGCGCGGGGACCGAGCCCCACCCATCGGGCCAGTTCGGGATCCACCGCCTTCACCTCGCCGTGGAGGTAGCGACCTTCCGGATCGAACGTGCCGGTCTTGCCGTCGCGAGTGGTGACCAGGACGTTGAAGTCGTCGTCGAACTCGTAGATCGCGTGGCTCATCGGATGCTTGATCTGTCGCATCGCAATCTCCTTGATGATCAGTAGCGGTGTTACTTAATGCTCTATCCATTAACTGTAACAGTGAACAGTGACGATGAGCACACTTTTCTTTACTGCGACTCCAATAACTATCGCCGAGCGGCCCAGAGGAGTGCTGCCCCCACGAGCCGGCGGTAGACGGGGTTCGACAGAGTGGGTGCTGCGTCGCCCGGTTGCAGGTATACGAGTCGGCTACGACCGTTCGTCTTTGTCCACCCGACCAGCGACGAACCGGGCGCGTGGTGCCACCCCGTGCGATCGTCTCGCCTGCCCGCCATGGCCGAGGCAGTCGAGAAGTGAACGGCGTCGGTCATCTCGGCATCGGTTCGCAGCAGCGGGGTCACGTCGTCCTCGAAGACTTCGCACAGGTAGGTCTCGTCGATCAGGTCGAAAGACTGGGGAATCCCTGCGGCGATCGGGTGGTCGGTGTCGACGACCGAGATGCGCTGCGGAACCGCGTGCCGATAGCCCGAATCGGGGCGCTCGACACCCCGCACCACGCCTGGTCGATACAGGTAGCGGCCACCGACGAATTCCGACCACTCGTCCCAGGCGGCCCACGATGCGATGGCATGGTGGAGAACGACGTACCCATGTCCGGACTCCGGGGCCGCCCTCACCTCCTCGCGTAGGGAATCGGGTGGCATGGACGGCTGGGGCAATGTGCCCGGCATGTCGTAGTGCAGCGAGACGTCGAACGCTGTGGGTCCGGGATCCGCGTCGGGATGCTCGAACCAGGTGACCTCGCCCGGCATCGACTCCAGAAATTCGGCGAACGCGTCACGATCGAAGGAGTGTCCACCGGAAAAAGCCGCGATACGCATGAGGGACGTCCGTTCAGAGTTTTGACTGTTGTTTCAGTCAAGTTACTCGACGGTGGTGGCCGTCCGTCGGAGCTTCAGCGACCCTCGATCATTTTCGCGCACACATCGGTGGTGGCCGACCGGAGGCGAGACACCGCAATGTTGGACAACGGCCCGCCCTCGATCCGCAGGGGCTGGATGGCGATGGTCGTTGCGATCATCGTGCGTGCTCGCAGCGATCGCGCGGCGTGCTGCGCCGCGGCCGATCGCTTGTTCGCCGGTATCTCGGCGTCGGGGAAGTAGTCGAAGGCGCGGCGGACGTGCCTGTCCTCGTATTCCTTCGTCAGTAGACGCGTCCCCGGCGTGGCACCGCCGGCCACTTGTAGAAACAACATCCGGGCCGCATTGGGATGTTCTGCGGTCCAGTCCCATACGGCATCGACGACATCCTTGAACGCAGCAGCATCGGCCTCGGTGTCGTCCGGTCGAACCGCCTGGGCTGCGGCGGTACTGGCGTCCATTGCGTAACCGAGCGCGGTATCGAACAGCTCTTCCTTGCTGGCGAAGTGGTAGTAGACCGCAGTCGGAACCATGCCCGCTGCTTCGGCGATCTCCTGAATCGACGTCTCCGCGAATCCTTTGCGAGAGAAGACACGCACCGCTGCCTGGACGATGAGGTGGCGGCGAGAGGGTCGGTGGGCAGATCCTTTGAGGGATGCGGTGTCCGGATCTGACGCGATTGGAGAATCGACGGCAGTCTCGAGCTCGGAACTCTCGTCGACTTTCGACGTCGAGCTGCTGGTTCGTCTCGGCACAGCGTCCTCCTCGGCACCCGGGTCACTGCATGGTGCCATGATCTACGTCATGGCAGCAAAGGCAGTGAAGCCGAAATCGACGGTGACGGCCCCGGCGGACAAGGGTGCCAAGCGTGCGGCGCACCGGCCGTCGCGGCGCGAAGTAGTGGTCGACGCCGCCATGCATCTGTATTCGGTCAGGTCCATCGAGGACGTCACCGTGGCCGATATCGCCGCTGAGGCCCAGATGACGTCGGCGGCCGTCTACTACCACTACCCGTCCAAGGACGAGGTTCTGCTCGCCGGGTTGCGTTTGTTCGCGGATGGTCTCCTCGACGAACTCCGGGCAGAGATCGCGGCCGATCCGGACGCTGCGCTGGGTGACATCATTTCGTCGTTGCTCGAGTGGACGGATCAGCACCGTGCTGCCGCATTGGTGTACTTCACCCGATCGCCCGGTTGGAGTCTGTCCATCGAAACCCTGCGAAGAGAAGTGCGTTCGGTGATGCTGGCGCTGTTCTCGAGCGAACTGCGCACTCGAAGCGGCATTGCGTCCAAAGCGAAGCAGGGTGCCGCAGCGGTTGCATTGACGACCCTGCTCGAAGTGGCGGCCTCGTCGTGGCTCACCGAGGATGCGGTTCTGGCCGACCTCGGCCGACGACGGTTCTCCGAGGAAGTTCGCGAGCTCGCGGCCGACATCTCCAGCGTCTGACGAGGGATCTCGCGGCACCGATTTCGCGAAGTATCTTTAGAGCGACGACAGTTTGTGGTTGACTTGCTTCCATGCCGCGCGCCAGGTCCATCGATCTTGACAATCCCTTTGCCCCGTTGGCCGGGCTCTGTGAACTGATCCTGGTTCGGCATGGTGAGCAGATACTCAGCAAAGAACTGAGCGCCAAAGAGACCGTCGACCCACCCCTGTCCGAACTCGGTGAGCGACAAGCGGAGGCGGTCGCGAACCGACTCGCGCGCACACGGGTGGATGCGGTCTACAGTTCCCCGTTGCGTCGCGCACTGCGTACCGGCACTCATATCGCGGGTAAGCACGGGTTGGAGCCCGTCGTGCGTGACGAACTCTCCGAATACGAACCGTGGCAGAAGTTTCCGGCAGACCAGTCTCCGTTCGAGGTGCTACCGCACGAGGAGGTCGCTGCGATGTTCCGCGATCACATTCGCACGCGCCGCTACGGTGCCTTCACTTACGCCGAGGACGGCGCAGAGTTTCATGCTCGTGTGCTCCGGCAGATCTCGTCGATCGTCGACGCGCATCTGGGTCAGCGAGTGGTGATCAGCTGCCACGGCGGTGTCATCAACGCCGTGCTCGCCGACGCATTGGGCAGTGCATTCGACATGCCGGTTCGAGTCCACCACACCTCGCTGAGTGTGGTGCGCGGTGCCGATACGCGTCGCGCGGTGCAATCGGTGAACGATTTCACTCATGTGCTCGACTTCCAGACGCACGTCGGAGCCATGAATCTTTAAGTCCTGCAGTCGAATCAAGTCACAGTCAAGGAGTCTCACATGGATCTCGACCTACGCGGAAAACGTGCAATCATCAGTGGCGCGAGCCGCGGCATCGGCCTGTCGATCGCCCGCACACTCCTGGCGGAGGGAGCCTCCGTCGGTGTGTGCGCCCGCGGCGAGGAGCACCTGAACGAGGTTGCCGGAGAACTGTCCGCTTTGGGCACGGTCTTCCACAAAGCGGTCGACGTGGGCGACGCCGCCGCGGTTGCATCGTTCGTCGAGGATGCAGCCGGTGCCCTCGGCGGAATCGACATCGTCGTGGTCAACGCTTCTGCCGCAACAGGCAAGGGCGCTCAGGCATGGCAGAACAGCTTCGACGTCGACCTCATGAGCCTGGTGAACTTCATCGAAGCGGCCAAGCCACACCTCGAGAAGTCCGACGCCGCGTCGGTGGTCACGATCAGCACGACGTCCGCGCTCGAGGCGGGACCGATCAGCACGGCCAACAGCTACGGCGCGCTCAAGGCCGCTGTCCTGCAACATTCGTCGGCTCAGGCCCGCGCACTGGGACCTGCCGGCATTCGAGTGAACGCGGTGTCACCTGGCCCCGTCTTCTTCGAGGGCGGTGCCTGGGACACGATCAAGACGAGTCGTCCGGCACTGTACGAGGCCGCTCTCGACGCGGCTTCGCTCGGTAAACTGGCTGCGGCGCAGGACGTTGCGAACGCCGTGACCTTCCTCTCCTCGCCGGCCGCTGGGCACATCACCGGTATCAACATGGTGGTCGACGGCGGATTCACCAACCGCTTCGATTTCTGAGCGCGGCATGGCACAGAAGCTGACGGGCAGCGCCGACGTCGTGATTCTCGGCGGCGGTTCGGGCGGGTACGCCTGCGCGTTGCGGGCCGCGCAGCTCGGCATGTCGGTCGTCATGATCGAGGCAGGCAGCCTCGGCGGCACGTGCCTGCACACCGGGTGCATCCCCACCAAGGCGCTGCTGCACGCGGCCGAGATCGCCGATTCGGTCCGGGAGGCATCGACTTTCGGGATCGAGGCAACCCTCGGCGGCGTCGATATGACTGCTGTGAACAAGTACAAGGACGAGGTGGTTGCCAGCCTGTACCGAGGACTGCAGGGGTTGGTGGCGTCCCGTGAGATCGAGCTCGTCGCCGGTCGCGGCCGCGTCGTGGACGATCGCACCGTGGAGGTGGAACTCGCCGACGGCGGAATCGGCACGTACCGAGGTGAAGCACTGGTGCTGGCCACCGGCTCGCAACCGAAGTCGTTGCCGGGCCTGAACATCGGCGGTTCGGTGATGACCAGCGATCGTGTTCTGGAACTGGATCATGTTCCGGACAGTGTCGTGGTGCTGGGCGGTGGCGTGATCGGATGCGAGTTCGCCAGCGTCTGGACTTCGCTCGGTGCGCACGTCACCATCGTCGAGGCCGCGGCAACGCTGCTTCCCACGGAGGATCCGTGGACAACCAAGCAGATCGAAAGAGCCTTCCGTAAACGAGGTATCACTCTGCGCACGAAGACTGCGTTCAGCGGAGTCACCGAACGACCGGGCGGCGGCGTGCACGTCGATCTCGACGACGGATCGCAACTCGAAGCGGACCTGATGCTCGTGGCTGTCGGGCGCGGGCCGCGTACTGCCGACATGGGGTTCGAGGAGTCGGGAGTCGAGCTCGACCGGGGATTCGTCGTTACCGACGAATGGCTGCAGACGACGGTTCCCGGGGTCTTCGCGGTCGGCGATATCGTGGCCGGTCCGCAACTGGCACACCGCGGTTTCGCTCAGGGCATGCTGGTGGCCGAGCAGTTGGCAGGTGTGGACTGCACACCCGTCGAGGACAACGGAATTCCGCGGGTCACCTACTCGAACCCGGAGGTTGCGTCGGTGGGATTGACCGAGAGCGAAGCCGCGAAGCAGTTCGGCGAGGTCACAACGGTGGTCTACGACCTCGCCGGTAACGGCAAGAGTCGGATTCTGCGCACGTCCGGTGGGGTCAAGCTCGTCCAGGCGGGACCGGAGGGTCGCGTGGTGGGAATTCACCTGGTGGGCGAGCGTGTCGGTGAACTGATCGGGGAGGCGCAGCTCATCTACAACTGGCAGGCGACCGCAGGGGACGTCGCCCAGCACGTACACGCCCATCCGACCCAGGCAGAAGCTCTGGGGGAGGCGCACCTCGCGTTGGCGGGGAAAGCGCTGCACGCACACAGCTGACGAACAAGGAGAAGCGATGCCTGGACCGGCAGGCCGACTCGATGCCGTTCTCGTGTGCGGAGGGCAGTGGCACGACTTCGATTACGCACGCCTGCAACTGTTGTCGTCCCTGGCCGAGTACGAGCACGTCCGTACCAGAGTGTTCGAGGACTACGACTGCATCGAGGCGCTGGCTACGGCCGACCTCCTTGTCACCTACACCTGCAATCGAGTTCCCGACGACGCGCAGCAAGATGCTCTGGCCCAGTTCGTCTCTCGTGGTGGCCGCTGGCTCGCCTTGCACGGCACGAACTCGGCGATCGACAGGACTGCGCCCGGTTCGCCGAGCAAGTACGTGACGCCACGAACTCTGGGCACGATTGCGCCCGTGCTGGGAAGCCAGTTTCTCGGACATCCTCCGATTGCGCCGTACACGGTCGAAATAACCGATCCGGCGCACCCGTTGGTGGCCGGAATCGACTCGTTCGAGGTGACCGACGAGCTCTACGTCAGCGAGCTGCATCCGCCGATCCAGATCCTGGCGCACACTCGATTCGTCGGTGAGTCAACGGGTTTCGAGGAAGGGCACACCGCCGACGACGAACCGCGTCCGGTGCTCTACCTCAAGGATCATGGCCGGGGGACCGTGTGTTACTTCACGCTCGGCCATTGCCGAGGACGATTCGATGTGCAGGATCTCGGCATCGACGATCTGGGCCGGGTGGACAGGGGGAGCTGGACGGTACCTCAGTTCCGCACCGTGTTCGAGCGCTGCCTGTCGTGGGCTGTCACCGGAAACGGTGCGACGGCCCACGACCGACCGGTGCTCAGATGATGTCGACGGTGTCGAGGACCTTCTCGGCGTAGGACGCGTCGCCCTCGACAGAGACGTGTTGTCGCCACGGACTACGAGTGGTGCCCCAGAGCACGAAATCCGTTGCCGACGAGCGAACCACGGTGTCGGCGCCCGTGATACCTGACTCGACCGTCAGAAGTTCGGAACCGGGCCGGAGGGTCCATTCGCCGCCGCCTGCACCGGTGAGGTGCACGCCGAGCGGTCGGTCGAGGACGCTGCTGACCGGGGTACACATCTGCGGTAGGCCGGTCCACATCCACTCGACGGCGGTGCGGACCAGGTCGTCTTCCGGATCGGGAGTATCGCGTGTCACCGGACCGTCGGGTCCGAGCAGGTCGACGTAGAGGTGGCACCACATGTCGAACGCGAAGGCATCCGAAAGCTGATGGGTGCGATAGGTTCCCAGATCGGTCAGTGTCATCGGCGTCGATGCGAACTCGCTGCTCTGCATCGCTTCGAGTACTCCGAGTGCTCCGGCCGCGTTGGACAGGAATTCGTCGGCAACCTGCGCGCTCGACCAGTCTCGTCGGGCATCGACCAGTAGGTTCTGAGCCTGTTCCGCGGTAGTCGGAACGGGAGCCGACGGGTCGTGAGGCGGCGGGTCCACCATGACCTTGAAATTCGATCCCGTGTGCGCGACCAGGTCTTTGACGGACCACCCGGCGCAGCGACTGGGAGCCGACCACTCCTCGGCGGTAAGCCCTCTGATCACCACCGAATAGCGTTCGGCGAGTTCGCGACTGGCAGACAATCCGGCTGTGCTCATGCATGACTCCGTCGTTGTTGCACCGCTGGGGTGATCATCAGTAGGACGCAGTTCCGCCGTCGACGCTGAGGATGGCTCCGGTGATTCCGGCACCGGAGTCCGAGGCGAGCAGCATGGCCATCGCCGATACTTCTTCGATCGTGTTGGGCCGCTTGATGGCCGACTCCTCGGCGAACAGAGCGACCATCTCGTCGAACGACATTCCCATCGCCGCGGCGGTGCCGGGTCCGTTGTTCTTGATGATGTCGGTGATGACGAGTCCGGGACAGATCGAGTTGACGGTGATGCCCTGGGTGCCGACCTCGCGGGCGATCGACTTGGTCATGCCGTTGATGGCGTGCTTGGCCGCGACGTATGCCGTGAACACGGGCTTGCCGTGCTTGCCTTCGACGGACGAGATGTTGATGATGCGGCCGTACTGGTTGGGCAGCATGTGCTTGAGTGCTCGACGGGTGGCCCAGAAATTGGAATTCAGGTTCCAGTTCATCACCAGTGTCCACTCCTCGTCGCTGAGATCGACGGTGGGCTGCAGGTCTTTTGCGCCACCGGCGTTGTTCACCAGTACGTCGATTCGACCGAAGGTGGCGACCGTTTGCTCGATGAAGTTCTCTACGTCCGCCTGAACGGTGACGTCTCCTGCGAAGAACGCAGCGCGATCTCCGACACCGAACTCGGCGAGGGCCTTGTCACCTTTCTCGGCCGAGCGGCCGTTGAGTGAGACCTTCGCGCCTTCGGCCAAAGCGGCCTCTGCGATGCCGCGACCGATGCCTTGCGTGCCGCCTGTGACGGCAACGACTTTGTCTTGCAGTTTCATCGAAGTGCTCCTCGGAAATGTCGGACAGGATCTCGGACAAGTAACTTGTCATCGTCTACAGTCTTGCATGTAGAGTGGCGGAAGTCACAGCAATGTGCAGAACGAATCAAAAAACTATCCATCGAGACGTCGGCGATGACGTCAGAGACGAGAAGCGACATGTCCGAACAGCGTTGGTTGGTCGATACCGAGCCCAGCACCCGTCTCCCCGTGTACACACGCTTGAACGCGAGTGACGTGCTGTCGGACCCGATCACGCCGCTCGGCGCGGATCTGGGGTGGATTCAGAACATCCTGCCGGGATGGAACTTCGGCTATGCCAGCTTCGGTAGCTACTCGTTGGCCGAGTCGCCCGATCTGACGGCGTCGGCAGCCATCTTCTACGGACATCTCTACGTGAACATGTCGATGTCGCGTCTGACCGGGATTCGGGGCGGACTGCCCGTCGAGCTGGTCGACCAGCTCTGGTACGGCGGAGACCCCAACATCCCTCCCTACGTGGCACATCCAGACGACGAGAACTCGGACGCGAGCCGCCGCCTGGAAGCCAGGAACGCCTGGGCGCTCTCGACCGAGGACTTTCCCGAACTGGAGGAGGATCGAACTCTTGCCGATCGCCTTCGGACCGAACGGCCGGATCTGTCGGTGCTGACCCCGGCTGCTCTCGTCGCGCGCGCACGCTCGGTGATGCCCCTCGAGCGAGTGGCCTGGCGCGGCGAGGTCGTCGCCACCAACTGCTCCGCGGTGGGCCCCGCCGTACTCGGTCAGTTGCTCGGTGCCGAGCATCAGGACCTCATCGTGACCCTCGTCGGTGCCGCCGGCGATGTCGATTCGGCGCTGCCGTCGTATGCACTGTGGGATCTGGGCCGACTGGTGCGGGCAAACGACACACTGATGGCCGCCTTCGCCGAGGGGGTCCACGGTGTCGGTGCGCGCGTGCACGGGATCGACTCCGAATTCGACACACAGCTCGAGCAGTTCCTGCTCGACTTCGGTTACCGCGGACCCAACGAATGGGATCTCGGATCGGTGTCGTGGGAGACCCGCCCCGAACTGGTACTCGGTCTGGTCGACCGACTTCGGCTGCAGGACGACGCGGCCTCACCGCATGCGCGGCTGGCCGACCATGCGTCGGCCACCGACAAAGCGCTGAAGGAGGCCGCGGACATCGTCGGCGACAATGCCGAGGGGCAAGCAACTCTCACCGCCGCACTTGCGTCGGCTCGTCGTTTCGCCGCGTGGCGGGAGCGGGCGAAGACCAATTGCATCAAGGTGTTGCACGAAGCCCGGGTTCCGCTCGTCGAGCTCGGACGCCGACTGTTCTCGGAGGGTCGTCTCGAATCGGCCGACCACGTGTTCATGGCTGTCGACGCCGAACTCGACGTACTGGCGAGTGCGCCCGAGTCGATCGCACCGATACTTGCACAACGCCATAGCGACTGGAAGGAACTGTTCGGGCTCGAGCTGCCCACGTTCCTCGACGGACGCGAGGCGTTTCCGCCGTTGTCCTCCCTCGGCCGCAAAGGGCAGTCGGCCGTCGAGCCCGTACGGGTGGGCGATGTGTTGCAGGGTTCGGGCGCGTCACCGGGAGTCACCCAGGGCCGCACCAGGGTGATCACCTCGATGGCGGCACTCGACGAGTTCGAGGTCGGTGAAATCCTCGTTGCGCCACAGACGGATCCGTCGTGGACACCGTTGTTCATGGTCTCGGGTGGCGCAATCACCGACGTCGGGGCCATGGGTTCCCACGCGATGATCGTCAGCCGCGAACTCGGCATCGCCTGCGCTGCAGGAGTTCCCGCGGCAACTCGCCGCATTCCCAACGGAGCGCTCGTGGAGATCGACGGGTCCAAGGGCACGGTCACCATTCTGGAGCTGCCGTGAGTGCGGGTGTCGTTACCGCGACGCGGGCAGTCTTTCTCGCCGAGCGACCGTCGGGGGAACCCCAAGCTCGGCACTTCGAGGTTCGCGAGTTGCCGTTACCCGAACGCACTGCGGGTCAGCTTCTCGTCCGAAACATCTTCATGAGCGTCGATCCGTCGACGCGGGGACGCCTGGGGACGTCGAACATGCAGTACACCACGAACATCGAGGTGGGTTCTCCGCTCGACGGCTCGGCGCTGGGGGTGGTGCTCGAGGGCACCGACGAGGTGCCCGCGGGTTCCCACGTTCGGCATCGACTCGGCTGGCGTGAACACGCGGTGATCGACACCTCTGCGGCCACGGTGATCGACCCACGCGGTATCGACCTGCACCACTGGCTCGGAATACTCGGCCAAACCGGATTCACGGCGTACTGCGGACTGCAGCGCGCGGGTGAGATCCGAACGGGAGACACGGTGTTCGTATCCGCTGCGGCAGGCGCAGTGGGCAGCGCTGCGGGTCAGTTCGCGAGATTGCTCGGTGCGACGCGAGTCGTCGGTAGTGCCGGGGGACCGGACAAGGCGGCACTGCTGCGTGATCGGTTCGGGTTCGATGTGGGAATCGACTACCGCGCCCGCCCGATCGGTGCCGCGCTTCGTGATGCGGCACCGGACGGCATCGACCTCTACTTCGACAACGTCGGCGGCGACCACCTCGTGGCGGCACTGTCTGCGCTTCGGCAGCAAGGCCGCGTCGCCCTGTGCGGCATGATCTCGAACGGCGGTCCGGACAGTCCACCTCTGGACCGTCTGATCGAGGTGATCCTGAAGCGAATCACCGTCAGAGGCTTCATCGTCCGTGATCACGAGGATCTCAGGGGCGAGTTCGAGGACCGCGTCGCCGGCTGGCTCGCTGCCGGCGAGATCGTGGCCGAGTCCACGATCCACGAGGGCCTCGACAACGCGGCGAGAGCATTCGTGTCCATGCTCGGCGGCGGAAACGTCGGCAAGATGCTGGTCCGGGTGTCCTGACCCGTGTCGTCCCGACGGACCCGACGTCTACCCGGCGATGGTCCGGTCGGTGTCCCAGTACGGTGCTCGCAGTGCCTTCTTGTCGAGCTTGCCCATGACGTTGCGGGTCAGCTCGTCGACGATCACGTAGCGCTTGGGGCATTTGTACGATGCCATCGACGCCTTGGCGAACCTTTCGAGTTCGGTGATATCTAGTGTTGTATTCGGTTCCGGGACAATCAGAGCCAGCAGGGCTTCGCCGAAGTCGGCATCCGGTATTCCGATGACCGCGACCTCGGTCACGGCGGGGTGTGCGGCCAGAACTCGTTCGCTTTCGGCGGGGTAGAGGTTCACGCCTCCCGACACCACCATGTCGGCGACTCTGTCGGTGATGAAGACGAACCCGTTCTCGTCCACGTAGCCGACATCGCCCAGCGTTGCCACGCCCGGCAAAATGTAAGCGGCTGCTGTCTTCTCGGGATCTGCGTGGTACACCACGCTGCGTTCCGGCGGGGTTCGAAAGCCCAGCACCCCGACCTGCCCGCGGTCGAGTTCGGTTCCGTCGGCGTCGACCACGACTGCTTCGAAGGGCGGTACTGCCCGCCCGACCGATCCCGGGTGCGTGAGCCAGTCCGGCGAGGCGATCTTGCACACCGTCCCGATTTCGCTGCCGCCGTAGGACTCCACCAGAACCGGACCGAACCAGTCGATCATCGATCGCTTGACGTCCGGTGGGCACGCCGAGCCGGTATGCGCGACGTACTCGAGACTGGAGACGTCGTACGTCGAGCGAATGTGGGAATCGAGTCCGAGCAGCCGCTGGAAGTGCGTCGGAACCATCAACGTGGACGTGACGCGGTGGCGGTCGATCGAATCCAGCGTTCTCTCGGCGTCGAAGCGTCCCAGCACCACCACGGGGTTGCCGGAGAGCAGATGCCGAACGGCGGTCAACGGCCCGTTGTGTTGAAGCGGTCCCACGACGAGGTGAACTCCGTCCGGGTAACCCGACCGCGCGGCGACCGCGTCGCCGAATTCCGCAGCGCTCTGGCCCGTGGCCGGTAACCAACGCACCTGGGTGCCTCGGGCACGGCCGGTGGTGCCGGATGTGTAGACCAGAGGCGGACGTGCGGGTCGCTGGGTCGGAGGTGTGGATGCAGACGCAGCTCGTTGCGGCGCGACGGCCACCGACCAGGCCACCGTGTCGACGCCACCGTCGCAGCCGTGCGCAATCACTTCGCGTAGGCCCGCGGTGGCCGCTGCGGCGCGGGACGAGAGAAGGCCGGCCGGACCGGTCACCACCGCGACGGTTCCGGAGTCGAGGAACTGCTCCGACATCTCGCTCGGTGTCAGCTGACGGGAGATCGCGACGGTACCGACCCCCCGCGCGATGGCCGCCACGTGCGTGAGCAGGGTCGGAGCGCAGTTCTCGCCGATGACGGCGATGCGATCGTCTGAATCGGGGGCGATCTCGAGAAGGCGCTCGCCGAGCGCCTCGAGGACGCTGAGCAGGTCGGACCACGTCATCGAGGTGGTGTCGTCCGTCAATGCCCGGCCTGATGGCTCGTTTCGTGCTCGATCTCTGATTCGGTCGAGCATGCGATCGATCCTCCAAAGGTGTGACGCGGCGGGCTGAAGTAACTTTATAGTGATTCTACTTACATTGCGCTAGTGTTGGGCTCATACTGGTGAAGACGTAAACAAAGTCTGCAGAGAAGAGGTGTACGTGGTGACTTCGACCGCGACCGACCCGACCCGCGAGGCCGTAGAGCCCGTGGGGTCGAACGATCCGACGCCGAGTCGGGAGGTTCTGCTCGATCTGCACCGCAGGATGGTGCGCATCAGGCAGTTCGAGACCGAGGCCGGCCGGTTGATGGAGGGCGGACGGATGCCTGGCTTCCTGCATCTCTACGTCGGCCAGGAGGCGGTCGCGGCCGGCACGATGTCCAATCTCAGGGACACCGACCAGATCACCTCGACCCACCGCGGACACGGTCATGCCGTCGCCAAGGGTGCCGAATTCAAGCCGATGTTCGCCGAGTTGTTCGGCCGCGTCGACGGTTACTGCAAGGGCCGCGGCGGCTCCATGCACATCAACGACCTGTCGATCGGCATGCTCGGTGCCAATGGCATTGTCGGAGGCGGTATTCCGATCGCGGTGGGTGCTGCGTTCGCGGCCAAGTACCGCGAGGAGGATTCGGTGGCCGTCCCCTTCTTCGGCGACGGAGCGAGCAACATCGGGGCGTTCCACGAAGCGGCCAATATCGCGGGAATACTCGAGTTACCGGTGGTCTTCGTCTGCGAGAACAACGGATACGCCGAATTCACGGCACTCCGCGACCACATGAAGCTGGAGAATGTGGCCGATCGCGCTGCGGCCTACGGATTTCCGAGCGAGATCTGCGACGGAATGGACGCGATCGCCGTGCGTGCCGCAGTCGGTCGCGCGGTCGAGCGGGCGCGAAACGGTGGCGGTCCGACCCTGGTGGAAGCCAAGACGTATCGCTACTACGACCACCAGGGTGTGAAGGGTCTGCGCAAGACGTACCGCACCGAGGAGGAGGTCGAGGCCTGGAAGGACCGCGACGCCATCAAGTTGCTCGAAGCGCGGGCGGTGACCGAGGGGCTCGTCACCGAAGCCGAATTCGCGACCGTCTGGGCCGAGGTCGACGCCGACATCGCAGAATCCGTGAGTTTCGCCGAGGCCAGTCCGTATCCGGATCTGGCCGACTTCGCCCTCAACGTCTACAGCGACTGAAGATCTGAAAAGGCTGAGCATGTCTACTGCAACGGAAACACCCAACGCAACCGCGACGGCACCGGCCGCTGCGGGCAGAATCACCACCTACGTCAAGGCCTACAACGAGGCCGTCGCCCAGGTCATGCGCGAGGACGAGAACGTCTTCGTCGCCGGCGAGGACGTCGCGGCCTACGGCGGCGTCTTCCACATGTACGACGGGCTGTTAGCCGAGTTCGGATCGCGCCGCATGGTCGACACTCCGATCGCCGAGATGGGTCTGATCGGACTCGGCGTCGGGGCGGCCGCACGTGGTCTACGCCCCATCGTCGACATCATGTTCATGGACTTCCTGGCCGTCGCGCTCGATCAGGTGGTCAACCAGGCCGCCAAGATGAAATTCATGTACGGCGGCGAGGTCAAGGTCCCCATGGTCATCGCAGTCGCATACGGAGCAGGAGTCAGTGCGGGCGCACAGCATTCGCAGAGCCTCGAGGCCTGGTTGGCTCACACGCCCGGTCTCAAGGTGGTCATGCCGTCGAACGCGTACGACGCCAAGGGACTGATGGTCTCGGCGGTACGTGACGACAACCCCGTCGTGTTCATGCTCAACAAGGTCCTTCTCGGTGCCCGCGCCGAGGTTCCCGAGGACGTCTACGCAATCCCGCTCGGCGAGGCGTCCGTCCCGCGAGAAGGCGAGGATGTGACCATCGTGGCGTTCGGCCGCATGGTCTCCGAAGCGTTGAAGGCCGCGGACATCCTGGCCGAGTCCGGGGTGTCGGTGGAGGTCGTCGATCCGCGCACGGTCCAGCCGCTGGACACTGCCACCGTCGTGAAGTCCGCGTCGAAGACCAACCGCATTCTGGTGGTGCACGAGGCAGTGACTTTCGGCGGAATCGGAGCCGAGGTGGCCGCGCAGATCCAGGAGGAGGCGTTCGACTACTTGGACGCGCCCGTCCTGCGCGTCGGCGCGCCCTTCACGCCTGTGCCATTCAGCACTCCACTCGAGAAGGCCTACGTTCCCGACGCCGACCGCATTGTCGCGGGTGCACGCCGTCTCCTCGAAAGGAACTGATCGTGGCTCAGCAGATCGTGCTGCCGAAGCTGGGTCTGACGATGCAGGAAGGCGTGATCGGCGAGTGGGTGGCCGAATCCGGCCAGCGCATCGGTCTGGGCGACGTTCTTCTGCGCCTGGAAACGGACAAGGTCGATGTCGATGTCGAGGCGGAGGCCGAGGGAATCCTCGCGACGACCGCGCAGGCCGGTGACGTGTTGCCGGTCGGTGCGGTGATCGGGTGGCTTCTCGGTGACGGCGAAACGGCACCGGGTGTCGACGCAGCGGTCGTGACCGCAAACGAACCGGCCGCCGACGACGGTGCCACCGTCGCAGGCGAGACCGAGGTGCGCACACAGAGCAGCGACTCGCGAATCAAGTCGTCTCCGAATGCCCGCCGGGTCGCGGAGATGTCGCACATCGATCTTGCTCAGGTGCGGGGTTCCGGCCCCGGTGGACGAATCGTGTCCGAGGACGTCGAGGAGTTCGTCGCGGCAGTGCCTGTTCACGAGAAGGTAGCGACACCCGAAGCAGCGCAGGCCCAGATGGCGGGCGGCGCGGACAGCGCGGCCGGACAGTTCGTCGGACCGGTACTTCGCCGTCGGGCAGCCGAGCTCGGAGTGGATCTGAGCCGGCTCGTCGGATGCGGTACGGGAGGGCGAATCACCAAGGGCGACATCGAGGCTGCTGCCGGTCACAGTGTGTCGACTCCAGTTGCCGCGGAACCGGTGGAAGCGGACGCGCCCGCACGCGAGACCGGCCCGAAAGCCGGCGACGTCATTCCGCTGAAGGGCATGCGAGGCGCGATCGCTCGCAACATGCTCGACAGTCTGCACTCCATGGCACAGCTGACGCACGGCTACGAAGCAGATGTGACCGCACTGGTGAAGATCAGGGCGGAGCTAGGAGCCGAGTCGGCGTCCAGCGGGTCGAAGCCGCCCAGCCTCAACGCCTTCGTTGTCAAGGCCGCAGCGTTGGCGCTGAGGGAACATCCCCTGTTGAACGCGGGAATTGCCGACGAGAAGGTGACGTTGTTCGAGGCCATCGACATCGGCGTAGCCGTCTCGGTCGACGGTGGTCTCGTCGTTCCGGTCGTTCGGGGAGCGGATTCGCTGTCGATCGGCGCAATCGGCGCTCGCACAACGGAATTGGCGACAGCTGCCCGAACGGGGACGCTGGGATTGTCCGACATGGAGGGTGCGACGTTCTCGGTCAGCACGCTCGGGGCACACGGGGTCGACTTCTTCACGCCGGTCATCAATCCCGGCAATGTCGCGATCCTCGGAGTCGGCCGCGTGAAGGACGGATTCCGTTGGGAAGGTGAGACTCCCGTCAAGACTCAGGTGATGACCCTGAGCTTGACGTTCGACCACCGGGCCGTGGACGGCGCTCCCGCAGCGGAATACCTCCGCACGGTGAGCAAGATCCTGGCGCGTCCACTGAGCTTGTTGGCGCACTAGGCGAGCAGCACGACATGGAACCGATTGCGACAGACGACAGGCTGTTCGTCGAACTCGACCCACCACTGTTGGCCGGGAGTTCGTGTGGCGACTGCGATGTGGTCGTCTTTCCGGCAGCCGAGCGGTGCCCGGGTTGTACCGGCGAGAACGTCACGCGCATCGCGCTGCCGAACCGAGGAACGATCTGGACGTGGACCACCCAGTCGTTCGCGCCGAAACCGCCGTACCAGCCGCCGCCGTCGGGATTCGAACCGTTCGTCGTCGCCTATGTCGATCTCGGTACGGTGCTCGTCGAGTCCCGAATCATCGGTGAGGTAGCGATCGGAGACGAGGTCGAACTGCGTGTGCTCGACCTCGGCGGCGGCGACGTCACTTTCGCCTTCACCACGGTGGCGTCTTGAACCCCGCCGACATCTTCGTCGTCGGAGCCGGTATGCACGCCTTCGGGCGACACGACGGTGTGTCCGGTATGGACATGGGTGAACACGCACTTCGTGCCGCGCTGACCGACGCCGGAATCGGGTGGTCCGACGTCGACGCGGCCGTCGGTGGCAGCAACGTCTCCGGCAAGCCCGACTCGCTGGTGTCTCGGCTTGGACTGACCGGAATCCCGTTCACGACAGTCAAGAATGGCTGCGCCACAGGGGGAGTCGCGTTGTCGACCGCAGCCGACATGCTCACCGCCGGTAGAGCGGGGATCGTCGCAGTCGTCGGTTTCGACAAGCATCCGCGAGGAGCATTCGCATCCGACCCAGCGGCGTACGGTCTCGACCCCTGGTACGCGAAGGCCGGTCTGATGGTCACGACGCAGTACTTCGCCATGAAGACTCGCCGGTACCTCCACCGGTACGGACTCGACGAACACTCGCTCGCAGCGGTATCCGAGCGAGCCTTCGCCAACGGGGCGGCGCATCCGATGGCATGGCGTCGCACTCCGCTGACCTCTGCGCAGGTTCTGGCGTCCCCGATGATCAACGACCCGCTGACGCAGTACATGTTCTGTTCGCCGGGCGAGGGCGGCGTGGCGCTGATTCTCGCTCGGGGTGAGCAGGCATACGACATGTGCGAACGGCCGATTCGTCTGGCATCCGTCGAAGTCCGAACGAGACGGCCGGGATCCTTCGAGGTCTTCTCACCGTGGTTGGCCACCGACCCGAGCCGCAGTCCGAGTATCGACGCGGCTGCGGCTGCTTTCGCCGGTGCCGGTGTGGATCCGGCCGAGGTCGATGTGGCGCAGTTGCAGGACACCGACTCCGGGTCCGAGGTGATCCATATGGCCGAAACCGGTCTCTGCGAGCACGGTGAGCAAGCACAGTTGCTCGCGTCCGGCGCGACCGATTGGAACGGCGAGCTCCCGATCAACACCGACGGTGGATGTCTGGCCGGAGGTGAGCCGATCGGCGCATCCGGATTGCGGCAGGTGCACGAGGTGGTGCGTCAATTGCAAGGTCGGGCGGACGGACGTCAGGTGCTCGGCGGGCCGGCCGTCGGATTCACACATGTCTACGGGGCACCGGGGTTGTCGGCCTGCACCGTGCTGACGAGTCGATAGCGAAAGGCGAACCATGACACAGGTTGTCGACACCGTTCCCGAGTTGGCCGATTTTCGGGCGGAGGTGAGCTCGTGGTTGAGTTCGGTCCTCCCGCCACGGCCGGCACCGTCACCGGAGGACCGGCCGGATCTGGCCGTCTTTCGCAATCTGTCCGACGAGGACGAGTCGGCTTTGCTCGACGCCGTCCGAGACTACCGCCGCAGGCGTTTCGACGCCGGCTACGGCGCGGTGACATTGTCGGTCGAGCACGGTGGACGCGGGTTTCCGGCGTCGTTCGCATCGGCCATCGCTCAGGCCGAGCGTGAGTTCGATGTGCCGCTCTCGACCGAACTCATCAGTGTCACGACGGGTCTCGTCGGTCCTGCGGTCGCGATGTTCGGGTCCGACGAACAACGTGCGACCTACGCGAATCCACTGCTGCGCACGGATCTGCTGGCCTGTCAGCTCTTCAGCGAGCCCGGTGCCGGCTCCGATCTGGCGGCGCTGGGATGTCGCGGGGTGCGCGACGGGGATGACTGGATCTTCAACGGGCAGAAGGTGTGGTCGTCGGGCGCACGGTTCGCAGATCTCGGGATGCTGCTGGCCCGCACCGATCCCGACGCACCCAAGCACAAGGGAATCACCGCGTTCCTGATTCCACTCGACCTCGAGGGCGTCGAGATCCGCCCGATTCGGCAGATGAGCGGGGGCGCATCCTTCAACGAGGTTTTCCTGCACGACGTTCGAGTTCCCGACGGCATGCGTCTGGGCGACGTCGGCGCGGGGTGGAAGGTTGCCGGTGCCACTCTGGCTTTCGAGCGCACCGCCTCCGGTTCGGTGACCCGGAAGAAGGGCGGCTCCGTCGCAGAGTTGGTGGCGCTCGCGCAGTCCCTCGGCGTTGCCGGTGATCCGCTGGTGCGTCAGGACATCGCCGACGTGTACATCCGATCCGAACTGCGCGCCGCCACCGCAGACAGAGTAGCGCGGGCCGCAGCGGCAGGGATCTCGCCGGGACCGGCGGCGTCGGTCGGAAAGCTGATGGCATCGGACGTGCTGAGCAGAATCGGCGAGATTGCCGCTGACATGTTGGGAGAGAACATCTCTGCCCGTGTCGACGACGACCTGTTCGCGTGGTCCGAGCATCTGCTGGGTAGCCCGGGCTACCGGTTGGCGGGCGGCACCGATCAGATTCAGCGCACCATCATCGGCGAGAGAGTGCTCGGCCTACCGTCCGAGCCGCGAGAGAACCGCGATCAGCCGTGGTCGGGGCGTGACAAGCGCTGACCCACCAGTCGGGCTTACCAGGCGAGGGAGAGAGCCAGGCGTTCCCGATGGAACGCGGCACCGCCGAAGAGTTGTGCGTCGGCGCGTGCGCGTCGAAAGTACAGGTGGCAGTGGTGCTCCCAGGTGAAGCCGATTCCGCCGTGCAGCTGCACCGCTTCGGCCGTCACGGTTCGGTACACGTCCGAGCACCACGCCTGAGCGACCGAGCCGGCCTCGGTGAGATCGTCGGCTTCGACCGCGCGGGTCACCGCCGACCGGCTGGACTCCACCAGCACCAGAAGATCCGCGAGAGAGTGCTTGACCGCCTGGAAGCTGCCGATCTCGCGGCCGAATTGCCGTCGTTCCTTGGCATACCGGACGGTGGCATCGAGGCTGGCCTGGGCACCGCCGAGTTGTTCGGCGGCGAGAACGATGCAGGCGATGTCGAGCGCCGGAAAGACTGCGGTGGAGGCGCTTCCGCCGGTAGTGAGACGCCGAGCCGGGGTATCGGTGAGGGTCACGGAGGCCTGAGCACGGGACAGATCCAGTGTCTCGACGCGGTCGATCAGCGCGCCGTCGGCCGACGCCTCGACGACGAAGACATCGGGGCCTTCGGGTGTTGCGGCGACGGTCACGATCCATCGTGAGCCGGCGGCACCGAAGACGGCAGGCGCGCGTCCCCTCACCGTCCACCCGGTGCTGTTCTCCGCGGCCGAGAAAGGCACATGGTCCGGTGACCACCACCCGCGGCGGTCGAGCCCGGCGAACGCGGCGGGCGTGCCCTCGGCGATGTCGGACACCACCTCGTCGGCACTGCCGGTGCCGGCGAGCACCTGTCCAGCGAACAGGGTCGAGAGGAAGGGAACCGGAAGCAGCGCCGCTCCGAGCTCCTCGGCGACGACGACCATCTCGGCCAATCCGCCGATGCCGCCGCTGGATTCGGGTAAGCCGAGTGCCGCTGTTCCGATCTGTTCCCCGAGCACCGACCAGGCGCGCGAGTCCCACCCGGGGCCGGCCGGATCGAGGCGACGGCAGAGATCGTGTCCGCCGAGTTCGGCGGCAGCGGCACGGACGGAGGATCGAAGGGCGTCGAGTTCGGTGCTCATCGGTTGGGGTTCACCGGCTTTCGAGGGTGGCGTGCGCCGCCGCGAGTCGGGCCACCGGGACCCGTCGAGGTGAGCACGAGACATAGTGCAGGCCCAGCGAATTGAGGAACGAGATGGACTGCGGATCGCCGCCGTGCTCACCGCAGACACCGAGTTTCACGTCGGGACGGGCGCTGCGGGCACGGTCGACGGCCATGGAGACCAGAGCGCCGACACCGTCCCGATCCAGCACGGCGAACGGGCTGTCCGTCAACAGACCGTGTTCGAGATAGTGGGCCAGTACCGTTTTCTCGACGTCGTCGCGGGAGAATCCGTAGGTGAGCTGGGTCAGGTCGTTCGTCCCGAACGAGAGGAACTGGGCCTCGATGGCCAACGGTTCGGCCAGCAGGGCGGCGCGGGGAGTTTCGATCATGCTGCCGACGAGATAGGGAACCGTGACGCCGGTGTCGGCGGCGACGGTCGCAGCGGCCCGGTGCACCTGGGCGATGGCCTCGGTGAGTTCTCCCGGCAGCGACACCAACGGAATCATGACCTCGAGTTGCGGTGTCATCCCTTCGGCGTTCACCACGACCCATGCACGGAAGAGCGCTTCGGCCTGAGCGGGATACAACCGGGTCTGCACCATGGCGAATCGAACTCCACGTAACCCGAGCATCGGGTTCGATTCGTGTGTGGCAGCCGCGCGTTCGGCTTGTTCGCGATCGCGATAGTTGCCGTCCGCCGGCAGGAACTCGTGCAGCGGCGCATCGAGCAGGCGCACCGTGACAGGCCGGTCACCGACGACACGGAGCAGATCGATGAAATCCGATTGCTGCGCTGCGGTCAGCGCCGCGATGGCCTCGATCTCCTCGGCCTCGTTCTCGGCCAACACGAGCCGTTGCACCAGCGGGAGTTGGTCGCCGAGGAATTGGTGCTCTGTACGGCACAGGCCTATTCCCTCGGCTCCGAGGCGAAAGGCGGTTGCAGCGTCGTCGGCGTTGTCGGCGTTGGTGCGGATGCGTAGCTCGCGGATGTCGTCGGCCCAGCCGAGCAGCACTTCCAATTCCGGTGACGGCTCCGCAGGCCGTATCGCCACGGTGCCGACGTAGACGTCACCGGTCCGGCCGTTGACCGAGACGGTGTCGCCCTCGGAGAGGGTCACTCCGTCTGCCGTCACGGTGGCCTGTTCGCGGTCGATGCGGATGGTCGCCGCACCGCAGACAGCCGGACGGCCGGCACCTCGGGCAACGACGGCCGCGTGGGATGCGAGTCCGCCGTTGGACGTGATGACTGCGGTGGCAGCCAACAGAGCGGGCACATCCGCGGGGCTGGTCTCGGACGTAACGAGAACGACGGCCTTGCCCTGCGCCGCCAGCGCAAGAGCTCGATCGCTCGACAGGGCGATCTCGCCGACGGCCGCACCGGGTGACGCGGGGAGTCCGCGGACGAGCAACTGCTCGCTACCGGTGAGGGTGAGCTGAGCATGCAGAAGGTCCTGCATCAGATCGGGCTCGAGCATGCGCACTGCCTCGCTACGATCGATCGATCGTGCGTTGGCCAGATCCACGGCGAGATTGGTGACCGCACGTGGGCCGGGATGGTCGAGCGCACCAGCGCTGAGCAGCGCGAGCTGCCGGTCGCGGACCTCGAACTCGATCTCGGCGACACCGCGCAGATGTGGCTCGAGAGTCGCGAAGATCTGATCGAGAATCTGTTCACCGCCAGGAGTGCTGGACAGTGGTTCACCGGGACCGGGATCGGGATCGGCCTTGCGGACACCGAGGTGGAAGACGCCGTGGGGCGCGTACCTGCCGCTCTCGAGATCACGGCTGACCGCGGAGCCGTGACCGGACTCGTCCCACGGTCCGAGTCGCAGAGCACGGACATGAAGCGCGAGGCCCATGTCGTCCGGCAGTGACAGAGCACGGCGGGCCCGCTGTCCGCGGGGAGATGCCCATCGCGCCAGCATTGCGGTCGAGGCGAGACCGATTTGCTCGGCCGGGTCGGTGGGAAAGGCAGTGCCCGTTGATGTTTCGATCAGATCGAGAAGCGCGGGCACGCGAGACCGACTGTCGGGGTGGTCGTCGTCCAGATCGTCGAGGTCGTCGGTGTCGATGTCGAGGGCACCCTCGGCGACGAATCGAAGCGTCGCAGCCCACGAGTCGTAGATGTCGCGGTCACGTCCGATCACCTCGACGAGTGCGTCGACGTTCCGGGGCGAGAGCCCGATCACCGAGATGGCAGGAGGCAGCGCCGACACCGGAACCGGCGCACTGCATCGCAGATGCAGCAACATGGGTCGACGCTCGGTGCGAACCGACGGCCAGATCCCCCGGACTGCCAACTTCTCCAACAGATCGATCGTGGCACTCGCAGTGTCCGGGTTACGCAATCCGGTGCCGGACCCGATCGGTACCGTCAGCCCGGGTACGACCGGAAGCCCGAGCGCGACGAGGTTGTCCATCTCGACGCCGTGCACCCCGAGTGCGTCGGCACCGAGACCGCGAGCACGGCCTTGTCCGTAGGGTACGGCGGCGCGAGCGAAGCCGATCACGGAACTGTCGGACAGGGTCATTCGGCGCTACCGCGAACGAGTTCCTCCTCGAGGGCCTCGTCCTCGGCGCGGGTGAGTCCGAGCATCATCAGCACGTGCTGATGGAGCCACATCCACACGGTGTGATACCCGTCCGTCAAGGGGGACGTGATCGACGCGGTGTCGCCGTTGTCGAACCGTTCGAGTGCAACGTTCAAGCGGTCGCGGTACTCCAGCAGGACTGCGCACTGCTTCCCTCCACGGCGGAGCAGCTTGGACACGGATGTGTGAATGTCCTCGAGCTGGTCGCGGATCCTGGCGTCGTACTGCGCATCGCTGTGATCGTTGGTCGTGCCGTCCGGACGGCACTGCCATGCGGTGCACAGTTCTCGCAGCCGACGGTTCACCGGGAGGAATGCGCTAAGGAAGTCGGCGACCGCACTGTGCTCGTCGCTTCCGTCGGTGAGACGAACCCGGGCACCGGCCGCAGCTATTCCGGCCTGTGTCGGCATGACCATCGGACCCTTGGCCACGGCGTCACCGGCGTCGACGACAGCCTGTAGCTCGGGCGTGACCGGCCCTCGAAGCATGCCCTTCACAACGAGGTCGACCAGTGCGGTCGATTCGGATGTGGTGGTCGCAAGGTCGTTCATGGTGCTCCTGGCGCTCTCCGGTCCCCCGTGGGGAACAGCCCTAGGTAAGTGACGTGCGTCTACCGTAGGCGGGACTGTGACGATGCTCATAACCTACCCAAATAGTAGTGAATGTCAAGAAACTTTGTCCAACTCTGTACAGGTTTGGGGAGGTAGTTACTTGACAGCATGTCGCCTTTGAGGGATAGGCTGCATGTGATGGCCGCCACTCGGCCGACGCCGTACGGGAAGAGGGACCGCGACATGGACGACCGAACCGAGCTGTACATCGGCGGTAAGTGGGTGGCCTCCGCGGGCGGGGGCACCATCGATGTGCTCGACGCCACGACGGGTGAGTTGCTTGCCCGAGTGCCTGCCGGAACGGAAACCGACGTCAACGACGCGGTCGCCGCAGCCCGCTCCGGTTTCGAGGTGTGGTCGCAATCCTCGGTCGAGGAGCGCGTCTCGGTGTTGCGCCGGATCGCCGACGGGCTGGTCGAGCGCGAGACCGAGTTGGCGGAGATGATGGCGCGCGAGGTCGGTACGCCGATTGCGCGGTCTCGGACCGTGCAGGTGGGGCTGGGCGTCACGGTATTCCGCTCGATGGCGGACATCCTGGAGAACACATCGCTGGAGGAGCGTCGCGGGACTTCGCTGATCCTGAAGGTCGGTATCGGTGTCGTCGGTGCGATCACGCCGTGGAACTATCCGCTGTATCAGCTGGCCGCCAAGGTCGCCCCGGCCATCGCAGCCGGATGCGCCACCGTGGTCAAGCCCAGCAGTGTGGCCCCGCTGGTCGCGTTCGCCGTCGCCGAGATCGCCGATTCCACCGCTCTGCCGCCCGGCGTGCTCAACATCGTCAGTGGAGCCGGCGGTCGAGTGGGGGAGCGGCTGGCCGGACATCCGGACGTCGACATGGTGAGTCTGACCGGCTCTACATCGGCCGGTGCGCGCGTCAGTCAAGTGGCTGCAGCTGGAATAAAGAAAGTAACCCTCGAGTTGGGCGGCAAGTCCGCCTTCATCATCGCTCCCGACGCCGACTTCGACACAGCCCTGACTGCCGCCGTCCGCGGGTGCTACATCAACAACGGACAAACCTGCACCGCGACCACTCGATTGCTGGTTCCGGCCGATCGTCTGGAGTACGTCGAGCAGAAGCTGGCCGAGCACGTAGGAGCGCAGCACATCGGCGACCCTCTCGACGAATCCGTCGACATCGGTCCGATGGCATCGCGTGAGCAACAGCAGTCGGTCCTCGACTACCTCTCCGCAGTTCCTTCCGACGCGCACTTCGTGGTCGGTGGGCCGGGCGATGTGCCAGACCTGGACGATCGACTGCGGTCGGGATTCTTCGTCCGCCCGACCGTGGTGAGCCGGGTCGACAACACTTCTGCGATCGCCCGCGAAGAGGTGTTCGGTCCGGTCCTGACGGTGCTCACCTACGACGGGATCGACGACGCGGTCCGCATCGCCAACGACTCCGAGTACGGGTTGTCCGGTGCAGTCTTCGCAGCCGACGACGACGCAGCGATTGCCATAGCCCGTAGATTGCGCACCGGCCAGGTGGCCATCAACGGGGGTCGCTTCAATGCCCTTGCACCGTTCGGGGGCATGAAGAAGTCGGGTATCGGTCGAGAGCTCGGACCGGATGGACTGGACGAGTACTTCGAGAAGATCTCCCTACAGTTGCCCGCGACATGAGCGCAGAGGCGAGCCGGGACATCACCCGGCTCATGGCGAGATTCGCGCGGGGGATCGACCTGCGTGACTGGGAAATGTATCGGTCCGTGTTCACCGACGAGATCGACGTCGACTACACCAGCTACCGCGCGGGTAACGGTGGGCACTTCCGCGCCGAGGACTGGGTGCAGCGTGGGCGGATGCTGTTTCCGGGTCTCGTTGCATCGCAACACTTCTTGTCGAATTTCGACATCACGGTCGCTGGAGATCGGGGCACGGTTGTCGCCTACGTGCGTGCCGAGCACGTACTCCCGAACACCTCCGGCGACGCCGTGTTCACCATCGGCGGGTACTACACCGATTCGGTGGTGCGAGTAGACGGTGACTGGAAGATCTGCCGGAAGCAACTGACGGTTCTCTGGAACTCCGGTAACCCGCAGGTTCTGACGCTGGCCCGCGAACGAGCGGCAGCCCTCCTAGCCGAGGCCTAGACGCGTCACAGGCTGCGAACGGGATCGGTTCCGTCCCAGTGCGTCGCTGCGTCGGCAACGCGTCGATACAGCTCGACAATGCTCGGTCGCGGCTCGTAGATCTCCAGGAGATGTCCGAGCTGCGGCCGGGCGTCGTGGAACGCGAAGTTGTTGCCGTGCGGGGTGGACGCAGACAGCAGTGCTGGCCAACCACGCTGGGTGAGTTGCCGTCGGTGCTCGACAAACGACGCAACCATGATCGCAACGTGGTGCACACACCCGCGTGCTCGCGTGGTCTCCGCGAATTCCGGCGGTTCGGCCGAGTGCGTCTGTACCAATTCGATCTGCATGCGGCCCCATTGCCCGTAGGCCGATGAGTGGTCGAAAGCCCCCGTTCTGCCGTCGGGGCCGTCGGCGGCCGTGATGACGTTTCTACGCACGAAGAACGGGCCTGCCCCGGTGCGGACGGAAAAGTCGGCGGCCGCCTCGTGAATGTCGTCGACCATGTACGCGATCTGAACCACACTGCCCAACTCGAACTCGCTCATCCCTGATGCCTCGATTTCCACTGTCGATATTGATGCTTGCTAACTGATGACCGACTGCAGATATGCAGAGTCGGGGTTCGGTCGCCGTAGGTACTGCTGTTCCGGCAGGTTCCATGATTCCTGCACTGACGCAAACAATGTCGAGTTTCGCAGATTGCTGGACTTATCCCTGTACATAGTTGAGTATGACGTGGATAACAAAAGCGAGAATCAAGTAACTCAAGTCACAGGCGGGCTTCCATGACCGATGCACTGAGCATCACCAGTCTTTCCAAGACCTTCGGCGGGCACCGCGCGCTCGCCGATGTGGACTTGCAGTTGGCCCCGGGGGAGATTCGAGGGCTGGTCGGCCAGAACGGGTGCGGCAAGTCGACACTCATCAAAGTGCTTGCCGGATATCACGACCCGGACGATGGCGCCCGAATATCGGTCGATGGTCACGACTTGGCCCTCGGTGTCCCCGGCAGCGGTGAAGCCGCCGGCCTGCGATTCGTCCACCAGGAACTCGGGTTGGTCGAAACCCTCGATGTCGTCGACAATCTGGCACTCGGCCACGGCTATCTGACCACCGCGGTCGGAACGATCGACTTCCGTGCCGAGCGATCCCGGGCCAAAGCCGCCCTCGCCGAATTGGGAGTCGAGCTGGACCTGGGAAAGCTCGCCGGAGCGCTCAGTATGAGCGAACGCACGATGCTCGCGATCGCCCGTGCGGTTCAGGACAGGTCGGGTCGAGCCGCGGTGCTGGTTCTCGACGAACCGACGGCCAATCTTCCCGCAGCAGAATCCGTTCGGTTGTTCGAGCTGGTGCGCAGGATCAGGGATCGTGGTGTCGCAGTCCTGTTCGTCTCCCATCATCTGAACGAGATCTTCTCGCTGTGCGACAGCGTCACTGTGATGCGGGACGGCGCAATCGTGAGCACGCGTCCACTCGACGGTCTCGACGAATCGGGGCTCGTCGAATTGATGATCGGACGTCGCATCGACGACTTCCTGGCCGAGCCGGAAGAGACGTCGAACCCCGATGGGGATCCCGTGCTCGAGGTGTCCGGCATGAGTTGCGGTGCGGTGGAGAACTTCGGGTTCGAGATCAGGTCCGGTGAGGTCCTCGGCATCGCCGGGATCACCGGTTCCGGTCGTGAGCAGATCGTGCCTGCGCTCTTCGGTGCCGAGTCTCGACGCGGCACAGTCGTCGTCGACGGTGTGGTCGTCGAACAGGGGCGCCCCGACCTCGCCATGTCGGCGGGCGTCGGATGCGTTCCTGCCGAGCGGCTTTCGAATGCTGCATTCGCTACCGCCTCCCTTCGCGAGAACGTCTCCGTCGCGGACCCGTGGGGGTTCTCCCGGGGTGGGATAGTGCGAGTGAAACGGGAGAAGTCCGACGTGGCCACGTGGCTCGAGCGACTCGGCGTGCGTCCGGCCGGTGACACCGAGCGCCATCTCGGCACTCTCAGCGGAGGAAACCAGCAGAAGGTCGTCCTGGCCAGGTGGCTTCGACGCGGTCCTCGCGTGTTGCTGTTGGACGAGCCGACGCAGGGTGTCGACATCGGTGCTCAGGCCGACATCCATGCGCTCGTGGACAAGGCCGCGCAGGACGGTGCCGCGGTGCTCGTGGTGTCCACGGATCACGGGGAACTCACGCGATTGTGCGATCGGGTGCTGGTTCTCTCGGCAGGCCGGGTGGTCGACGAATTTTCCCGCCCTCGCATCGACCCGGATCGATTGACGGCCTCGACTCTCAAAAAGCCCGCTTCCGCTGCTGTGCGGTCCGGCGCAGACCCTCGGTGAAAGGATCACCATGACAACACAATCCCACGAAGGCACAGCAGCGTCGCCGCACACTCCGCCGCCCGGCGGTGGGGGTGGTACGGAACGGCGCACGGCCAGACGACGACCCAATCTCGGACTCGATCGCTTCAGCGGTCTCTATGTGTGGATCGCCGTCATCGCGCTCTTCGCGCTCTGGATTCCGGACACCTTCATGACACAGGGGAATTTCCGCATCATCGCCGGCGACCAGGCGATCACCGCGATGCTGGCCATTGGCTTGATCGTGCCACTGGCTGCCGGGGTGTTCGATCTGTCCATCGCAGGCATCATGGGCTTTTCGGTCGCGATGGTGTCCTACCAGCTCTCGCAGGGCGTCAGCACCCCTATCGCCGTCGTCACCACTCTGCTCTGCGGTGCGCTGATCGGGGCAGTCAACGGTTTCGTCGTCGTCAAGCTCAAGGTCGACTCGTTCATTGCCACTCTGGGAATGTCGAGCATTCTGCTGGCGGGAACCTACTGGGTCACGGACGGCAAACAGATCACCGAGGGGTTCACCGACGGCTTCCTCGATCTGGGGAGCAAGCCGTTCCTCGGTCTGCCCCTTCCGTTCTTCTACATGATCGGCGTCGCCGCCGTGATGTACGTCGTACTCGAGAAGACCCCGTTGGGTCGCTACTTCTACGCCACCGGTGGCAACCGTCAGGCCGCACGGCTCGCCGGACTGCGAGTCGAGCGAATCATGTTCGGCGCGTTGATGACGTCGGCCACCATCGCGGCCTTCACAGGAGTTGTCCTGGCAGCCAAGCTCGGCACCGCCGCGCCCGACATCGGCCCGTCGTACCTGCTGCCGGCGTTCTCGGCCGTCTTCCTCGGCTCGACTCAGATACGCGCCGGGCGGGTCAACGTACTGGGCACGCTGATCGCCATCTACCTGCTTGCCACCGGTGTGAAGGGACTGCAGCTGGCCGGTGCTCCCAGCTTCGTCAACGACCTCTTCAACGGACTCGCCCTCATCGTCGCCGTGGCTCTCGCGGCCCGGACCGCCCGCCGTACCTGAACTCTCCTCCACCCGAAAGGTGATCACGTGAAATCGACCAACTGGACGAAGGCTTTCGTTGCCCTCGTGTCCGCAAGCTTGTTGGTGTCCGCATGCAGCAGCTCGGACGAGACGACGGCGACCGGAGAAGCTGCCGACGTCGCCGGCGCGCAGGCCGTCGCCGATCAGTACGAGGCCCCGCCGGCCGGTCTGGTTCTGACGACGCCGTTGAGCAGAGCTCCGGACAGCGGCAAGTACGTCATCAGTATCGAGACCCCGCAACCGATCTCGAGCGCGAAGAACGATGCCATCCAGCAGGCGGCGGACGTCCTCGGGTGGCGCTATCAGCGAGTGTTGATGGGCACCGACGCCGAAGCGGCACCCAAGGCGATGGACCAGGCAATCGCACTGAAGCCGGATGCGATCCACATCTCGGGCACCCCGCTCACGATGCTCACCCGCCAGATCGAATCTGCCGATGCCGCGGGCATTCCCATTATCGCGGACAGTATCGCGGGCCCTCCCGTCGCCGGTGTCATCTCCACCGCCTTGGACGGGGACGCGCAGGTCGAGGAGTGGGGAAAGATGGTCGCTAGTCAGGTCGTCGCAGACAGCGATGGGCAGGCGAATGTCGCAATCTTCTCGATCACCGACTACTCGATCCTCAACGTCTTCACCGACGCATTCACAGCTCAGTTGGAAGCCCAGTGCCCGGACTGCACCACCCAACTCGTGAATCAGCAGGTCACCGATCTCGGCACCAAGACTCCGCAGAGCGTCGTCAGTACACTCCAGCGGGACCCGACCATCAACTACGCGGTCTTCTCCTTCGGCGATCTCGTGTTGGGTGTCGATGCGGCGCTGCGTGGTGCGAGCCTGACCGATCAGGTGACTTTCGCCGGTCAGACGCCCACACCGGACAACCTCGAGTCGCTGAAGGGTGGCGACAACAGTGTGTGGGTCGGCTTCCCGGTGCAGATTCTGGGATGGCGCGTCATCGACACTCTGGCGCGGCATTTCAACGGCGACGACCTCGCAGCGGCCGACGCCGCGTTCCTCCCCACGCAATTGCTCAACAGTGACAACATCGGGTCGGCAGTCCTCGATGAGGACACCGGATACTACGTCGGTGTCGCGGACTACCAGGGTGAATTCGAGACACTCTGGCAGAAGTGACGCCTCGGGTTCTGTCCCTGTCGCATCTGTCGGCGCTGCACCTCTCACCCCCGGAGTTGATCGACTGCGCTGCGTCGGGTGGCTTCGACGCGGTGGGTATCCGGGTGGCGCAGGGCGAACGGGAAAGGGGATTCCTTCTCCCGGCGGGATCGGCGCTGCTGCGGGATACAGCATCTGCGCTGGCGCACAACGGGATACGAGTTCTCGATGTCGAGGTGGTCAAGCTGCATCCCGGAAGCTCCAAGGGCGATTGGTCGGCGATTGTCGAGGCAGGTGCCGAACTCGGGGCGAAGCATCTGCTCGTGACGGTGCTCGACGACGATCGCAGTCGAGCAATCGACAACTTCGACCTCCTGTCGGAGTTGTCCGGGGCGTACGGCCTTCGGTGTTGTCTCGAGCCGATGATTTTCTCGTCTGTTCGGGACTTCACTGCCGCTGCTGCATTCGTCGTCGAAGCTCGGGGGAGCGATTCCGGCGTCCTCGTCGACGCCCTGCATTGGATCCGGGCGGGGTCGGAGCTGGCCGATCTCGACGCCGTCGACGACGACTCACTGCCTTACTGGCAGATCTGCGATGCAGCGTCGGCGGAGCCCTCGGGCGACCTGAATGCAGCGATCACCGAGGCTCGAACCGACAGGCTCCCACCGGGACTGGGTGCATTCCCACTGGCCGATCTCGTGCATGCACTCCCATCGACGGCTGCGGTGAGCGTGGAGGTCCCCTCCGCCCGTAGCGCGGCCGATACACGGGAGTGGATTGCAGAACTGGGTCGAGCGACGCGAAAGGTGCTCGACGACGCGGAAAGTGAGAAACTGGAGACATGACCAACAAACTGCATTGCACACTGTCATGACCAGCACCGTCGAGCGCAAGTACGTCCACGTCGTCGCACCCGGAACCGCGGAGACGACGATCGAAGCCGCATCGCCGCCTGCCCCCGACGCTGTTGTCGTCGACATTCGCTACTGCGGTATCTGTGCGACCGACACGCACGGATACTCGTCCGCTGCTCTGCCACCGGCCGTGTTCGGACATGAATGGACAGGCACGATCAGCGCTGTCGGTGAGAACGTGACCACCCTGCGGGTGGGTCAACGCGTGGTGGCCGGTGTCGGGCCTGCGTGCGGTGTGTGTGCCCAATGCCGGGCAGGTCACGCCGCTCACTGCGACCTGGCCTTCGCAGAAGCCAACGGCATCACCGACGACGCACCCGTGCACGGCGGGTTTGCCACCACCCTCACGGTGTCGGCTCGCCGAGCGATTCCGGTGCTCGACGCATTGTCCGACGAGGAGGCCGCGCTGATGGAGCCGACGACCGTGACGTTCCATGCCGTCAAACGTGCCGCGATCACGCTGGGGTCCACGGTGGTCGTTCAGGGTGCGGGTCCTATCGGTCTACTGACCGCGCAACACGCACGTACCGCCGGAGCAGGCCGAATTCTCGTCAGCGAGCCGTCGGCCGCACGTCGAACGGCAGCAACGGATCTGGGCTTCGCAGACGTGGTGGAACCGGCGGATCTCGCAGCGCTGCTCGGTGAGGTCACCGGTGGTCTCGGCGCGGATGTCCTGTTCGAGTGCACCGGAGTCGCCGCCTTGATGCAGCCCTCCGCCGAGCTCGTCAGACGCGGCGGGACCCTGGCGTTGCTCGGGTATCCGGGCACCGATTCCTCGGTCAGCTACGGCGATTGGCAGTCGAGGGAGCTCACGGTGATCGGCTCGCTGGCGTACTCGCACGAGGACTTCATCGGTGCGATGACGCTGGTCGCCGAAGGTCGAATCGACCTGAAGTCCTTGCACACAGGCACGATCGGGCTCGGTGAATTGGTCGGGATGTTCGCCGAACTCGATTCCGGAACGAGTCGGCACGCCAAGGTGCTGGTGGACCCGAGTCGTTGACGCGGTGGGTCAGGCGGGAGCCGGCACCGGCACCGTCTGACCGCTCCCGCAGGTAGCCCCGCCGTCGACCGGGATCGCGACACCGGTGACGAACGACGCCAGCGGCGAGGCCAGGAATGCGATGACCTCGCCCACCTCGTGAGCGGTGCCCCAACGGTGCAGGGGGATCATCGTTTTGAGCGCTTCGTAGCGGTCGGGGGTGTTGTCCTCGATACGTCGGGTCATGCCGGTGCTGATGGGCCCTGGGCAGACGGCGTTGACGCGGATTCGGTCGTTCGCCAGGTCGAGGGCGAAGGACCGCGCGAGGTTCACAGCCCCGGCTTTGGCCGCGGCGTACGGCCAGCGGTTCGGCTCGCCACCGAGCGCGGTTGCCGACGCGGTGATCACGATCGAACCGCCACCTGTGCGGCGAAACGCGGGAATGGATTCGCGCACACCGAGTACGACGGCGCGGAGGTTGACCTCGATCGAGCGGTCGAAGACCTCCATGTCGAGGGTTTCGATGGACCCGGATGCAGGTACACCGGCATTGAGCATCAGGGCGTCGAGACGTCCGAACGCGGTCTCCGCGTGCTGTACCGCTGCGCGGTTGTCGTCCTGTCGGGTGACGTCGCCGACGAACGGCACCGCATTGTCGTTGCCGGACAACCAATCCAAGGATTCCGCGGTGGTGTCGAATGCAACGACCGAGCCGCCGTTGGCGAGGATGATCTCAGCGGTTGCACGGCCGATACCCGATCCTGCACCTGTGACCACAGCGACGGTGTTCACGATGCGCTCGCCGTCGACAGTTCCTCGACGTCGTCGAGCAGGACTGCCAACTGTGCCGGTACGTCGACCCAATCGGTCGGCGAACGCATCGCGTCCCAGAAGTTGGGCTCGACGATCAGGTGTTCTGCGCCTGCCGCCAGGGCAGTGCGGATGTCGCCTCGGACCCCGTCGATGCCTTGACCTCCGGATCCGACGGCGTCCGTCGGACGTTGCAGGTAGGAACGTAGGAACAACCGCACCGGGTGTGTACCTTTCGGACGCAGGCCGCGCATCGTCTCGAGTTGTTCGAGCAGAGCTTCCGGGCTGCCGCTACTGGGGTTCCAGATGTCGAACAGTGCTGCGGTGCGCTTCAATCCGGTTGCCGAACGAAGACCCGAAAGCAGCGGTGGGTGTGGCTGTTGCACCGGTTTGGGGCGCACGATGGACCGGGGGATGGTGAAGAACTCGCCTTCGAATTCCACCGGGTCGGGTCCCCAACAGGCCTGCACGGCCCGAACCAATTCGCCCATCCGACGGCCACGGGTGCGCGGATCGACGTCCATCTGAGCATGTTCTTCATCGGACCAGCCGGCCCCGAGGCCTGCCACGAGTCGTCCGCCCGACAGTAGGTCCAGAGTCGACAAGCGTTGCGCCAATTCGACCGGACGATGATAGCCGGCCACCAGAATGCTGCTGCCGATCGTGATCGTCCGGGTGCAGGCAGCGGTGAACGCCATCAGTTCTGTGGCACCGAGTACCGAGCGATACGCCGGATGCACGCTGGTGGTGTGTCGCCCGCCGTAGATCGATTCGTTCTCCTCGGGATAGAACAGGTGCTCCTGAACCCACAGGCTCGAGAAGCCCAGTTCCTCGGCCGAGGTGGCGAAGGCGCGGACGGCCCCGGCATCGACATGTTCGCCGAGCTGAGGAAGGGACAACCCGATTGCGAGACTCACAGTACGGTCACCGTTCCCGTGTTTCCGTCGACCTCGATCATCGCACCGTCGGGAATTCTCAGGGTGGCGTCCTGCACCGAGACTGCGCACGGGATGCCCAGTTCACGGCACACGATCGATGAGTGGGTGATGGTGGCACCGACGTTGACGACGACGCCGCCGGCGAACACGAAGAGCGGAGTCCAGGCCGGGTCCGTCTGTGGAGCAACGATGATGTCTCCCTCGGCGAGGTCACCGACCTCGTAGGGATCATGAAGGACGCGTGCTCGTCCACGACTCACCCCCGGTGCACCACCGACTCCGGTCAACGAATCGCCGGGAGCTGCGGCCTGCGCCTTGTTCTCGGTCCTTCTGGGCCACTGCGAGAGTGGGAGTGGCTCGAACAAGAAGAAGGGCGGCTCCAGGTCGAAGAGCGCGAGGTACTGCTCGCGCCGCTCGGCGATGGTGCTCTTGAAAGTTTCGGGGTCGGCGACGAACGCGTCGAGTTCGTCGTCGAGCAACATGGTGACGTCGTGATGGTCGCCCATGATTCCGCGATCGACCATACGATGGCCCAATTCGTAGAGGGCCGTGCGCATCTCGCCCATGACCTTCACACAGGCCGTCTTGGTCCGCTCACGCCAGGGCATGAACTTGGTGATGGATTTGGCGGCGTCGAGGAAACTCTGACGAGTTGCGTCGTCGGGCATCTTGGCGGCGAGCTCCGCGGTGAGTGCGATGCGCTTGTTCTCGTTGCGCCCTCTGATGACCTCGGGGTCTGATTCGTCGGGACTCAGGCGCATGCCGTTGATGGCCAGCAAAGCGAGCACCGGCTTCGATTCCCAACTGTCGGAACGGATGTCCCACTCGTTCGGGGCGCGCGATCCGAACTTGTACAGAAAGTCGTCGAAGTCCTGGCGGAACTGCTTCGCATCGGGGGAGTCACTGGCGTCGACGGCCTCGAGGAGAGTGGCAAGACCGGAGTCGAACAGGGAGGTCAGTTCCGCGGACTTCGCCACCGACCGACCCATGTTCCACAGGGCGTACGACGGTTCTGCCGAGTCGACTCCGCCCAGCCCGCTGAGGAGGTCGCCGAGCTTGTCGGCCTCACCGATCGCATCGAGAAGGGCTCCGGCTACGGCCGGCCCCATGGTCGAGAGTGTGGTGGTCACCGGGTGGTAGGCGTAGCAGAAAACGAGGTCCGGAACGAAGGATCGCGCGTGGTCGACCAGTTCGCGATCAGTCAGTGCAGCAATGTCGGGGCGCGCGGCGCGGGCGGCGTCCGCGCGACGCTTCGCCTCCTCTGCCTCGGGAAAGGTGTCGGTGGTCAGTGCCCACGCGGTCTTGTCGGCCAATCCTGCAGTGAGTCGATCGTTCTGGTGCCAGGGCTGTTCGACGTACTCCGGGATGTCGGGGTGATCGCCGACCCACAGGCTGTTCCATACCGGAACGGTCAAGCCCGGCAGGCGGGCTCCGTTCAGCTCGGTCATCGAGAAGTTGGTGTAGTGGTAGCCGCCGAAGTTGCCGATGATCTGTGGCATGGTCTCGTCGATCTCGGAGGCCAGGTGAGTGCCGAGGTGTTCCACATATCCTTCGCGCCAGCCGATGTTGAGGCCCTTGTTCCAGACAAGGGTCACATTCAGGGGACTCGACGGGTCGGGAAGTACTTCCCCGGCGTTGGCTCGGGTGTACACCGGGTACCGCTCGCTGAACTCCCAGTCGGTGATCCAGCTGTCGCGATCGTTCTCGACGCTCACTGAGTGCTCCTCTGCCGTTGATGCCGGACTGTATTTCAAGTCACACTATAGAAACTGTGGAGCAAAAGAAACATGTACAGAGATATTTTCCGGCAAGTCGCACGCATGCGCCGGCGACGAGCATCTCGGCAGTAACTTTATATGCAGTGTAGTAATGGTCACCGTCTTGTGCGAGACTCGGATCACATCCCTGGTCTTGGAGAGGAACTCCATGTTCGAGAAAGTCCTCGTCGCCAATCGCGGAGAGATTGCTGTCCGTGCTTTCCGTGCCGCCGTCGAACTCGGCGCCTCGACGGTTGCGGTCTATCCTTTCGAGGATCGAAACTCCGCTCATCGCGCCAAGGCCTTCGAGGCGTACCAGATCGGTGACCCGGGAAACCCGGTCGGCGCTTACCTTTCGGTCGACGCTGTCATGGCTGCGGTACGTGAGTCGGGAGCCGACGCGGTGTATCCCGGATACGGATTCCTCTCGGAGAACCCGGCATTGGCAACGGCATGCAAGGATGCCGGCATCACCTTCGTCGGTCCATCGGTCGAGGTCCTCGAGCTCACCGGTGACAAGTCCCGGGCGATCGCCGCAGCGAAAGCGGCCGGGTTGCCGGTCTTGGCTTCGTCGCCTCCGTCCGACGAGCCGGACGTGCTGATCGACGCGGCCCGGGCCATGACTTTCCCGCTGTTCGTCAAAGCGGTCGGCGGTGGCGGTGGACGTGGAATGCGCAGAGTGCCTGCGCCGGAGCAACTCCGAGACGCGATCGAGGCAGCCTCGCGTGAAGCGAAAGCCGCATTCGGTGACGGGACCGTGTTCCTCGAACAGGCGGTCATCGATCCCCGGCATATCGAGGTGCAAATCCTCGGCGATTCGAGTGGGGAAATCATCCATCTGTTCGAGCGGGACTGCTCACTGCAGCGACGTCACCAGAAGGTCGTCGAAGTGGCGCCCGCACCCGGTCTCGATCCCGAACTCCGGCAACAGATGTGTGCCGATGCGGTGGCCTTCGCTCGACACATCGGCTACACCTGCGCCGGCACTGTCGAGTTTCTGCTCGATCCGCACGGAAACTACGTCTTCATCGAGATGAATCCCAGAATCCAGGTGGAGCACACCGTCACCGAGGAGATCACCGACGTGGACCTGGTGACGTCGCAACTGCGGATCGCATTCGGTGACACCCTGGCCGATCTGGGTCTGAGCCAGGACGACATAGAAATCCGGGGGTCGGCGATTCAATGCCGGATCACCACGGAGGATCCAACCGACGGATTCCGTCCCGACACCGGTGAGATCACCGCCTACCGCACACCGGGAGGATCGGGTGTGCGATTGGACGGAAGCGTCGGAGTCGGATCGGAGATCAGCCCTCACTTCGACTCGATGCTCGTCAAGATCATCTGCAGAGGAGCAGATTTCGCGACGGCCTGTGCTCGCTCCCGGCGCGCGGTCACCGAGTTCAGGGTGCGAGGAGTCGCGACCAACATTTCGTTTCTGCAAGCGGTCCTGGAAGATCCGGACTTTCTCGCATGGAACGTCGACACGAACTTCATCGAGGACCATCCACTTCTGTTGACGCAGAACGTCTCTGCAGACCGCGGCTCTCGTATTCTTCGGTATCTCGCAGACGTGACCGTCAACCGCCCGCACGGGGAACGTCCGTCGCCTGTGTACCCCGTCGACAAGCTTCCTCCCATCGACGCTCACACGGCCCCGCCTGCAGGCTCCCGCGATCGGCTCCGTGCACTCGGCCCGGCCGGCTTCGCAGCCGATCTTCGCTCGGCCTCCGCTCTTGCAGTGACCGATACGACGTTTCGGGACGCTCATCAATCGCTGCTGGCCACGCGGGTACGCACCCGTGATCTGGTGGCCGTGGCACCCCACGTCGCGCGACTGACACCGCAGCTGTTGTCGGTGGAGGCGTGGGGTGGTGCAACGTACGATGTCGCGCTGCGCTTCCTGCACGAGAATCCGTGGGAACGGCTCGCGCTGTTGCGATCCGCGATGCCCAACATCTGTCTCCAGATGCTACTGCGCGGCCGGAACACCGTGGGATACACGGCCTATCCGGACAGCGTCACGCATGCTTTCGTGGCGGAGGCGGCCGAGACCGGTATCGACATCTTCCGAATCTTCGATGCTCTGAACAATGTCGGTCAGATGAGGCCCGCGATCGATGCGGTGCGTGATACCGGTGTCGCGGTGGCGGAGGTGGCAATGTCCTACACCGGTGACCTGGCCGATCCGGGTGAGAGCCTCTACACCCTCGACTACTATCTCCGGTTGGCCGAGGAGATCGTCGAGGCGGGAGCTCATGTTCTGGCCGTCAAGGACATGGCCGGCCTGCTGCGTCCGGCTTCGGCAGCCACCTTGGTCACCGCCTTGCGGTCACGGTTCGACCTCCCCGTGCATCTGCACACCCACGACACACCGGGAGGCCAGTTGGCTACCTATTACGCTGCGTGGCAAGCGGGAGTAGACGCTGTGGACGGCGCAAGCGCGGCGCTCGCCGGTACGACGAGCCAGCCGGCACTGTCGGCCATCGTGGCCGCAACCGAACACACCGATCGCGCCACTGGCCTCGATCTCGGTTCGGTATGCGACCTCGAACCGTACTGGGCTGCAGTGCGATCGGCGTATGCACCCTTCGAGTCCGGACTGCGGGCACCGACGGGACGGGTGTACGTGCACGAGATCCCGGGTGGCCAACTCTCCAATCTCAGGCAGCAGGCGGCTGCATTGGGACTCGCGGAGCGCTTCGAGGACATCGAGGAGGCGTACGCAGGTGCAGACCGCATTCTGGGGCGGATCACCAAGGTCACACCGTCCTCGAAGGTCGTAGGGGACCTGGCGATGGCTCTTGTCGGTGCAGATGCCACCGCAGCGGAATTCGCTGCCGACCCGTCGAGCTACGACATTCCAGGATCGGTCGTCGACTTCCTCCGTGGTGATCTCGGCACGCCGGCCGGAGGTTGGCCCGAACCGCTGCGGAGTCGGACGCTGAAGGGGAGGGGAGAGGCCTGCCCTCAGGTTTCGGTCGGTGCCGCGGATCGAGCGGCTCTGGCAACGTCGGGACGCGAGCGGCAAGAGACGTTGAACAGGTTGTTGTTCCCGGGGCCAGCTGCTGAGTTCGAGCGACACCGCGACAGGTACGGCGATACGTCGCAGCTGTCGACCAATCAGTATTTCTACGGGTTGCGACAGGGCGACGAACACCGAGTCGTGCTCGAACCGGGGGTGGAATTGCTCATCGGATTGGAGGCGATCTCCGAACCCGACCCCGCGGGAAGTCGAAATGTGTTGTGCGTCCTCAACGGTCAACTGCGGCCGGTGCGGGTGCGTGATCGGAGCATCGAGACCGCCTTGCGGTCCGCCGAGAAGGCGGACCGCACCGATCCTGCTCATCTGGCCGCACCTTTCAGCGGCGTGGTGACGCTGTCGGTGAAAGAGGGTGACACGGTGGACAAGGGGGAGTCGGTGGGATCCATCGAAGCAATGAAGATGGAAGCGACGATCACCGCGACCACCGCAGGCGTCGTCACCCGAGTGCTGATCGGCGGCGGGGCACCGGTCGAGGGCGGTGACCTGTTGTTGGTGGTAGGGGCCTAGGGCCCTCAGGGACCCTGCACGAGGGCGGCCGCAACGGCCGCCACGTGCAGGGTGGTGCTTCCGAACAGGAGCTCGCTGGTCTTGGCCCGACGAAAGTACCTGTGTAATGGGTGTTCCCACGTGAAGCCGATGCCCCCGTGGATCTGGATGGACTCCTCGGCGGCGAACGTAGCGGCCCGCGAAGCGAGCACCCGCGCGGTGGCCGCAGCGACGGCGAACTCCGGGCCGAGTCGCGTGTCGGCTCCCGCGGCGTCGAGCACAGCGGCCTCGGCCAGTTCGATCGCGATCGACATGTCGGTCAGACGATGCTTGATCGCTTGGAACGACCCGATGGCCCGGCCGAATTGTCGCCGGGTCTTCGCATATTCCACCGACATCTCCAGGCAGGCCCGCGCTGCGCCCACTTGCTCGGCGGCAAGTGCCGTGATCGCCACTGCTTGCGCTGTGTCGAGACCGGCCGACAGGTCTGCGCCGGTGATTCGGTGCGCGAGGGCACCGGAGAACTCGACGCGAGCAAGCTCTCGGGTGAAATCCAATGTTTCTCGGCGAGTTCGGATAACTCCCTCTGCGTGTGCGTCGATCGCAGCGAGGTGAGGTCCGTCCGATCCGTTCGCGACCACGAGCAACACATCGGCATCGGAGCCGTCGACTACGGACTCCTGGGCACCGTCGAGAACGACGGTGTCGGAGTCCTGTACGCGCGCGGCGACGAGCGACGTGCCGAAGGGAAATCCCGTCACGAGCGCTGCAGCGGCGGAGCCATCGGCGATCGACGGGAGGTACTGCCTGCAGGCAGCATCGGAACCGGCATGCAGCAGAGTGAGCCCTGCCAAGATCACCGACGAGAAGTACGGAGCACTTCCGAGCGATCGACCGAGTTCGGACATCACGACAGCAGTGTCCTTCAGCGTGAAGCCCGCACCGCCGACGTGTTCGGGGAACGGAATCTCGGTCAAGCCCATCTCCAGAAGCGCAGGCCATACATCCTGTCCTGCAGCAGTTCTGGACAAGGACGCGCGCAGGCTATTGCTCAGGTCCTGCTGTTCTTCGGACAGTTCGAGTCTCATGCGAGGCCTTCCCGTGGTTCACGCGGCAAGCCGAGTCCGCGTTCGCCGATGATGTTGCGCTGAATCTCGTCCGAGCCCCCGGCAATTCGGTAGCCGGGGGCGCCGAGAAGATGCTCGGTCCAGGCGAAGGTGTCGGGCACCCCGGTGTCGGCCAGGATGCTCGGCCCGAGGAACGACGCCGCGGCGTCGCCGATTCGCTTGAGGTTCTGAGTCCAGACCAGCTTGCCGATGGAACCTTCCACGCCCGGGACCGCCCCGGCCAACTCTCGCTCGGCGTACCGGGCTACCAGTAACGCCGCGGCCCGCTCGTAGATCGCCGCGTCGGCGAGCTGCTGGCGAACCAGTGGGTCGTCGGTTATGCCCAAAGTCTTTGCCAGCCGGACCAAGTCGGCACTGTTTCCTCCGGCGCTGACAATTCCCGCGCTCGAACTTCGCTCGAAGCCGAGCGTCGTGAGTGCGACAGTCCAGCCGTCCCCCTCGGCTCCGAGGCGCAGCGAATCCGGCAGTTCGACGTCGGAGAAGAACACCTCGTTGAAGGTCGAGCCACCGGACATCTGGCGGATCGGCCTGATATCGACACCCGGGGTGTGCATCGGCACCATGAATGCCGTCATACCCCGGTGTTTCGGGACTGTCGTATCGGTGCGGGCGATGAGTAGACCCCATTCCGAGAACTGAGCTCCCGAGCTCCACACTTTCTGGCCGTTCACCCGCCAGCCACCGTCGGTTTTCGCTGCCTTGGTGGACAATCCGGCGAGGTCGGACCCGGCTCCGGGCTCCGAGAACAGCTGACAACACAATTGTTCGGCCCGCAGAAAGGACGTGACGAACTGCTGCTTCTGCTCGTCCGTGCCAAGGGCATGAATTGTCGGGGCCACCAGCTCGACCGTGACAAGGACGCTTTCGTGCCGCTCCGGCGCTGCGAAGTCTCGCTCGAGCCCGACGTACGCGCGCTCGTGGCTTGCGGTCAACCCCGGACCGCCCCATTCCGGAGCCCACGTGATGGCTCCGAAGCCGGCGTCGACGCGCACCCCCTGCCAAAGTTTGGCGGCGTCGATGAGTTGCCGCTCCTCGTCGTGGCTGCGGTCGTGAAAGATCGCGTAATTCGAATCGGTCGATTCGTTGGTTCGCCGCGCCAGGTTTTCTTCGAGCCATGCCTCGGCCTTCTCGGTGAAGACCCGAACGTCGATACCGCGATCGTTCGGCGTCATGCCTTCTTGCCTCCTGCCATCTCGGCTATGCGTGCCTCGACTGCCGACTTCGAGTCCGGGTGTTCGGACAGGCGCAGTGTGAACGTCTGTTCCAGCTCGTATCCGCGCTTGAGATCGAGGTCCTCGCAGCCGTTGAGCGACTTCTTCGCCAGGGTGAGTGCGTAGCGGCTCTTCGACGCAATGGATCGCGCACGTGTCATGGCCGTGGTCAGACACTCTTCATGTGGGACGACCTCGATCGGTGCGCCCCACCTGCGCAGGGTTTCGGCCTCGACAGCTTCGGCGGTGAAGAACAGCCGCCGCATGGCTTGCTGCGGCAGCATTCGGGCCGTGAACCGGCCGCCGCCGAGCACACCGACTCCCATCTCCGGCAGGCCGAAGGTGGCTCGCTCCGACGCGACCACCAGATCGCAGACCGAGGTCAATCCGAATCCGCTTCCGAGGCAGGGGCCGTTGACGGCCGCGATCACCGGGAGTGCGCAGTCCAGAACTCCGAAAATCGCCCGGCGCGCTGCCCGCATCTCGATCTCTCCGCCGATCGAATCCATGACCCGAAAGCTCCCGAGATCGTTTCCGGCGCAGAATATTCGGCCACGACCGGTCAGTACAACAGCGCGAATATCCTGGTTGTCCGACAGTGCTTCGAAGACCGTAGCGATCTCCCCGTACATCTGCGTATCGATGGCGTTGACCTTGCCGCGGGCCAATTCGACCACTGCGATGCCGGGTTCCGGCTCGGTCACCGTGAGATGTTCGATTCCATCAGGCTGGAGAGGCATTGGGATGTCCTATCTTTCGTGTGCTGCGGCAAAGGTCATCGCAGCCATCTGCGGCGGCACCGTGACGCGGTCCTGCGTCCAGTTGCGCAGCGCGAACTTCTGAATTTTTCCGCTTGCCGTCTTGGGCAGCGAATCTACGATGAACAGGCTTTCCGGAATTTTCTGCATGGCGATTCGGCGGTGCACGAGGAACTCACGCACCTCCTCGAGACTCAGGTCTCGGTGCTCGCGGGTGACGACGAATGCGCAACCACGTTCTCCCGTCACAGGATCGGGACCTGCCACCACGGCAATCTCGAGCACGTCGGGGTGTGCGCCGAGCTCGTTCTCCACGTCGTAGGCGCTGACTTTCTCACCCGACCGGTTGATGATGTCCTTGATTCGCCCCACCACGTGGAGGGCACCGCTGGCGTCGAAGCGGCCGAGATCACCGGTACGGAAAAATCCGTCCTCGGTGAACGCCGCCGTATTGAGAGAGGCATCGAGGTAGCCGAGAAAGGTGTCCGGTCCACGCCATAGAATCTCGCCGACATCGCCGGTCTGCGCGAGTCCACCGTCGGCATCGGTCACCATCACCTCGGTCGACTCGATGGGGCGACCGTCGGATTTCATCCGCAGGGCAGGCGGGTCCCACCGGTCCGCTGTGGTGACCGACGGCCCCTCGGTGGCCCCGTACATCCGAACGACGGTGCCGAGGCGGGTGGTGGCCGCCGCGGTCAGAGCATCGGGGATGTCGGCTCCACCGCAGACTATGTACCGGATCGACGGGGTCGACGAGTCGGTCGCCTCGGCGGCATCGAGCAAGCCTCGAAGGAACGGCGTCGAGAAGATCATGAAGCTGCACCGTTCGTCGATCACTCGCTGCAACGCCGTCACCGGATCCCAGTCGGCCTGCAACACCACGGTTGCGCCCACTACGAACGGGAGAACCAGAGCGCAGTTGACCCCGGTGATGTGCGTGACCGGAGACGGATTGAAGACGACGTCGGTTTCGTTCAGTCCGAACCACCGCGCCATCGAGAGGTTTTCGTAGACCAGCGTGTTGTGGCTGTGCAGTACGCCTTTGGGATCTGCGGTCGTCCCCGACGTGTAGAGCAACAAGCAGACGTCGTCGGGCGACGGAGAAGTCGCAGCATCGAGATCGGCGACCATCGAGTCCGTGGCCTCGCCGATCAGGTCGGTCCACCTCGTGCCAGGTCGGTCGTCCCCGTAATCGCCTACGGTGACAATCGATTCGAGGTCCGGTAGTTCGGCGGAGAGATCGCTGTACATGTCGGTTACGTCGACCCCGTGCAACTCCGCGGGTACGAAGGCGATCCGCGCCCGCGACTGACCGAAGATGAATCGCAGCTCGCGAAACCGGTAGATCGGCACGATCGGATTGGCGATGGCTCCGAGCTTCATCGCGGCATGGAATACGACGATTGCCTCGGTGCAATTGGGGAGTTGGAATGCGATCACATCGTCGGAGGTGATTCCTCTGGCGTGCAAGGCAGCCGCCAGACGAGTCGCGTCACGGTCGATGTCGGCGAATGTCGCGCGCCGGTCGCCGTCCACCACTGCAGTGGCGTCGGGGTAGAGGCGAGCGGCACGCGAGAGGTAATGCCCGATCGGAAGATCTCTCCACAGCCCGCGTTCGCGATACGTCCGGGCGAGGTCGATGTCCGGCGGCCGAGTCGGCAACATGGTCGGCTCCTGCCCTAGCCCCTCAGTTTTCTGACAATCACTACAGTAACTAAGCTATCAAACTATGTATAGAGTTAACCCGCATCACACCGAGAACAACGAGGTGAGGTCACAGACATGACAGCTGAGGAGAGCGCCGCTCCGCGGGTGCGGTCGCCAAAGGTCTCCGCGAGGATCGCCAACATCATCGCGGACCGCATCCTCGACGGGGGCGTCGTGGAGGGGGAGCGGTTGCCCACGGAAAAAGACATGATGGCCGAGCACGGTGTTGCTCGGACCACGGTCCGTGAAGCGCTGCGGTTGCTCGAAAGCCGTGATCTGGTCACCATCAAATCGGGGATCGGCGGCGGCCCCGTGGTCAAGCGACCGAGGCTCGAATCGCTCGGCAACACCATGAAGCTGTTCCTGCAGTTGGACGGGGCCAACATCAGCGACGTCATCGATGCCCGTCTGATGCTCGAGCCCATCATCGCTCGCGAGGCCGCGACGAATGTGAGCGACGAGCAGATACAGCTCATGCAGAGTGCTCTCGACCGAATGCGTGAGGACCCCGGTGATTACGGAAATTTCCAGGAGAACAATGCAGAGTTCCAGCGGGGGGTGTACGACGCGGCCGGAAATCCGGTCCTGAACATCCTGATGGAAACTCTTTGGTTGTTGGTACGCGACGCCGAACCGAACGAGCATCCTCTCGCGACGCGGCTGGCGGCTATCGAGATGCAGCAGGATGTCCTCGATGCGCTGAGCCTGCGCGATCCCGACGCTGCTGCGGCCACGATGAGCGCGTTCGTCACCGAATCGGCGAAGTACTACCGCCGCCGTCTGCGGGCCATAATTTCCCGTCCGGTGCGGTGGCAGATGTAGATCTCGAGGTGGTGTCGGAGCGGATCTCGTCGCTGACTCCATCGAGCTGACGGTGTGAGTCGGCGCAGTGCTCGGTTTCCAGTGCTCACTCGATGTGCTCTCCGTCCAGTCGGCTCTCGGCAGTGTCACTGGACGCTCGGAGCGGACCGACACCGGTGAAGAGAACCGACGCTCCTGCCGTCAGAAGCTCGGGAAGGCTGTTGTTCTCGTCGATCAGCCAATGCTCGTACGCCGAGATCGCCACCCCCAAGAGCATCCATCCGACGGTGCGCGGAAGATGGTCGCCGGGGTCGGAGTTCGTCCGTGCTGCCACGTATTCGGCAATGACCTGACGCCAGCCCTCGTACATCACCATCGAGTAGCTCTGCAGTGCTGGATTTCCCAGGATCAGTGCCATGCGCTGACGGTGAACGGCTACTTCTTCCTCGGGGAATGTGTTGAACTGCAACAGGGCCGAGTGCAATCCGTCCGCGAGTCCGACGTTGCCGGGCAGGTCGTTCAGATGCGTCCTCAATGCCGTGAGCTGAGTGTCGAAATCGCCCCAGGGAACTGCGTTCTTGGACGGGAAGTAGCGAAAGAACGTGCGTCGAGCGATGCCCGCGGCATCGGCTATGTCGTCGACGCTGGTCTCCTCGAATCCCTTGGCGGCGAACAGTTCGATTCCGAGATCGCTCAGCTCGCCCCGCGTTGTGGACGGGCGCCTACCTGGCTGACTGGACGGTTTTGCGCTCCTGACCATTTTCTTCTTTCCATTCTCTGGTTTTCTGCACTCAGTGTCATTATGTTGGTGACCCAAGCCACTGTCGACTCCGATTGTGGTCCGAACAACCTCAGGAGGTTTCCGATGTCGAAGAACAACGAGAACGCTGTAGTCGATACGGCAGTCGTCGAATCCGATCTGGTCGAAGAGTCGTTGGTCGAGGAAGTATCCATCGACGGCATGTGCGGCGTGTACTGATCATGACCACTGCGGTGCGCGAGGACCTCGACGAGTTGGACCTGGATGTGCGGTGGATTCTGCATCCGCAGGTGGCGTTGCGGCCGGAGTCGTTCGGGGCGCTGCTCTACCACTTCGGAACTCGCAAGCTCTCGTTCCTGAAGAACCGCACGATCGTGGCGATCATCGAATCGCTGCCCGACCACCCGGATATGCGGTCGGCGATTGCGGCTGCGGGCATCACCGAGTCGCAGTCGGCTCCGTATGTGACGGCACTCGCGACGCTGGCCCGCTCGAACATGATCACTCGCCCGTAAAGCCCTGACCTATCGCAGAAGAGGACTTCCGCCCATGACCTCCACCCTCGAAAGACCAGCTCCGGTAGGAAAACTGGTCGATCAATTCGAACTCGGACTCGACGCCCCCATCTGTCTGACGTGGGAGTTGACCTACGCCTGCAACCTTTCCTGCGTGCACTGCCTGTCCTCGTCGGGTCGCCGTGACCCGCGCGAACTCAGTACCGAGCAGTGCAAGTCGATCATCGACGAGCTGCAGAAGATGCAGGTGTTCTACGTCAACATCGGTGGCGGTGAGCCGACGGTGCGGTCGGACTTCTGGGAGCTCGTCGACTATGCGACTGCGCATCAGGTGGGGGTGAAGTTCTCCACCAACGGGGTCAAGATCGACAAGAAGGTCGCGGCGCGTTTGGCTGCGTCGGATTACGTGGATGTGCAGATCTCCATCGACGGCGCGACGGCAGAGGTCAACGATGCGGTCCGCGGGCCGGGCTCGTTCGACATGGCCTGCCGTGCATTGGAGAATCTGAAGGAGGCGGGCTTCCGGGACGCGAAGATCTCGGTGGTCGTCACCCGGCACAACGTTTCTCAGCTCGACGACTTCAAGGCCTTGGCCGACAAATACGCTGCGACACTGCGCATCACGCGGCTTCGGCCGTCGGGACGTGGCGCGGATGTCTGGGACGATCTGCATCCGACGGCGGGGCAGCAGCGAGAGCTCTACAACTGGCTCGTCGCGAACGGTGAGGGGGTGTTGACCGGTGATTCGTTCTTCCACCTGTCGGCATTCGGTGATGCCCTGCCCGGACTGAACCTGTGCGGTGCCGGGCGTGTGGTGTGTCTGATCGACCCGATCGGCGACGTGTACGCATGCCCGTTCGCCATCCACGAGAACTTCCTCGCCGGCAACATCGTGCGAGACGCCAAAGACGGCATGGGCGGGTTCCAATCCGTCTGGCAGACTTCGGAATTGTTCCAGGAGTTGAGGTCTCCGCAGACTTCGGGTGCGTGCACCAAGTGTGCTCATTTCGATGCGTGCCGCGGTGGATGCATGGCGGCGAAATTCTTCACGGGCCTGCCGATGGACGGTCCGGATCCCGAATGCGTCATCGGTAACGGCGAAATGGCGTTGGCGGCGGCGGGGGAGATCCCCAAGTCCAGCGTCGACCATTCCCGTACCGGGCAGCGCAAGACCCCACGAAAGTCGGTCCCGCTCACGCTGATGATGCGTCCCCCGGCGAAGATCTGCGACGAGAACCCGCTCGCAGGAATGGAACAGGAACACTGATGGCCAAGAGTGCGTGGTTCGAGACCGTTGCCGAAGCGCAGCGGCGTGCGAAGAAACGTCTACCGAAGTCCGTGTACGCCGCACTCGTGGCGGGGTCCGAGCGCGGGTTGACGATCGACGACAACATGGCAGCATTCGGCGAACTCGGGTTCGCCCCGCACGTTGCCGGTCTGTCGGACAAGCGGGAATTGTCGACGACGGTGATGGGGCAACCCCTGTCGTTCCCGGTGATGATCTCCCCGACGGGTGTCCAGGCGGTTCATCCCGACGGTGAGGTTGCCGTCGCGAGAGCTGCTGCAGCGCGGGGCATTCCGATCGGACTGTCCTCGTTCGCCAGCAAGTCCGTAGAGGAGGTCGCTGCGGCGAATCCGCAGACGTTCTTTCAGATGTACTGGGTGGGCTCGCGTGAGATCCTGCTGCAGCGGATGGAGCGGGCACGCGCCGCGGGGGCCGTCGGATTGATCATGACCCTGGACTGGTCGTTCTCCAACGGCCGTGATTGGGGCAGCCCGTCGATTCCGGAGAAGATGGACCTCAAGGCAATGGTGCAATTCGCCCCCGAGGGCATCATGCGACCGAAGTGGTTGTGGGAGTTCGCCAAGACCGGCAAGATTCCCGACCTGACGACCCCGAACCTGACGCCACCCACCGGCGGTCCTGCGCCGACGTTCTTCGGTGCGTACGGCGAATGGATGGGCACCCCCTTGCCGACGTGGGAGGACGTGGCGTGGCTGCGTGAGCAATGGGGTGGGCCGTTCATGCTCAAGGGAGTGATGCGGGTCGACGACGCCAAACGAGCCGTCGACGCGGGCGTGACCGCTATTTCCGTCTCCAATCACGGCGGCAACAATCTCGACGGCACCCCGGCACCGATCCGGGCGTTGCCTGCGATCGCCGAGGCCGTCGGCGATCAGATCGAGATCACCCTCGACGGCGGAATCCGACGCGGCAGCGACGTGGTGAAGGCGCTGGCACTCGGTGCGCGTGCGGTGCTCATCGGGCGGGCGTACCTGTGGGGTCTGTCGGCCGGCGGTCAGGCCGGTGTGGAGAACGTGCTCGACATTCTGCGCGGCGGAGTCGATTCCGCCGTCCTCGGACTCGGACACACCTCGGTACACGATCTCTCGCCGTCGGATGTGGTGATGCCGCCCGGGTTCGACCGCAAGCTCGGAGTCTGAGCGAGCGCGTGTGGTTCGAGACCGTTGCCGAAGCCCAGCGGCGAGCGCGGAAGCGTCTACCGCCGTCGGTGTACTCGGCGCTGGTGGCGGGTTCCGAACGTGGTCTGACTGCGGCGGACAACACCACCGCGTTCGGTGAACTCGGGTTCGCCCCACACGTGGCAGGGTTGTCGGATGCCCGTGATTTGTCGACGACGCTGATGGAGCAGCCGCTGGCGTTTCCCGCGATGATCTCTCCGACGGGTGTGCAGGCCGTACATCCCGATGGTGAGGTCGCCGTCGCGAGAGCGGCAGCGGCACGGGGGATTTCGATGGGGTTGTCGTTGTTCGCGAGCAAACCCATCGAGGAGGTCGTCGCAGCCAATCCGCAGACGTTCTTTCAGCTGCATTGGGTGGGTTCGCGGGAGATGTTGGCGCACATGCTCGATCGCGCGCGCAGCGCGGGCGCGGTCGGGTTGATTCTGACGATGGATTGGTCGTTCTCCGAGGGCCGAGATTGGGGTAGCCCGGTGATTCCCGAACGCCTCGATCCGAGGGCGATGATCCGGTTCGCACCGGAAGCGCTGTGTCGGCCACGGTGGCTGACGCAGTGGGCCAGGTCGGGCGCGTTCCCTGATCTGACTGCCCCGAACCTCGCGCCGCCCGATGGGCCTGCGCCGACGTTCTTCGCTGCTTATCGAGAGTGGAAGGCGACCCCGCTTCCCACATGGGATGACATCGCGTGGTTGCGCGAGCAGTGGGACGGGCCGTTCATGCTCAAGGGCATCTCGCGGGTCGACGACGCGCTGCGGGCCGTGGACGCAGGCGTCACCGCGGTTTCGGTGTCCAATCACGGTGGTAACAATCTCGACGGTTCCCCGGCGTCGATTCGGGTGTTGCCTGCGATCGCCGAGGCCGTGGGCGATCAGGTCGAGATCACCCTCGACGGTGGTGTGCGTCGGGGAAGCGACGTGGCGAAGGCACTCGCGCTCGGTGCGCGGGCAGTGCTGATCGGGCGAGCGTATCTGTGGGGTCTTGCTGCGAACGGTCAGGCCGGAGTGGAGAACGTCCTCGACATCCTGCGCGGCGGCCTGGACTCCGCCGTACTCGGTCTCGGTCGCACGTCGGTCCACGAACTGTCACCGTCGGATGTCCTGGTGCCGCCTGGCTTCACGCCGGCGAATCAGCTCCCAGGTCTGGGATAACCGACGCCGATCGGAGTCCGGGATCCAGAACCGAGGGGCCGATTCGACCTGGACGGCCGCCGCAGGGAGACGAATCGACAGTCACCATTCGGACAGGTGAGTGTGGCCGTCCTGTAGTGCGCGAGCGAACAGGGCGGCCTTCGTCGGCGCGTTGCGTCCCACCGCCGCGTATTTCTGCCGGATGCGGGTGATGTGGGTGTTGATCGTGCCCACCGAGATGTAGACGGACCGAGCTGCGACCATTTTCGAGTCGGAGGCGAACCAGGCGAGCATGACCTCGATCTCGCGGGCGCTCAACGCAGGCTTGCGGTGGCGAGCTTCGAGCGGTGTCGGGACTGCACCGGGTCCCCGCTGTGCCGGCCTTCGGAACGGGTGATGCACTGCCGATGCCAGCGTTCGTTCGAGCACGAAAATTCCCCCCCTGGAGTGTCCACTTGCCCCGACCACACCGTCCATCGTCGACTGGACTTCGTCGCGGATCCAGCTGAACGAGCATGTCCGTACAAGGTCAATACGGACGGCCACGGACTCCGTACGAGCGTCATTCAAACGCATCAATTTGCTGTTCGTGCAGCTCAGCGCGATGCTTGAGTGCCTCTATCGAGGTTTTCCCGGTTCTATAGTTCTCGCTCATGACCATCGACCGTCCGGATCCTTCGTCGATCACGGACCGCACGGAATTCGCGGCAGCATTGCGTGCGATCAGGACCGAGGCGGGTGCCACGGTCCGGGAGATCGTAGAGCGTTCCGGTGGCTTGCACGGCACCATCAGTGGCTGGTTCTCCGGACATCACGTCCCGACCAAAGCCAGCGCCGAAATGTTCGCTGCCGTACTGATCGCATGCGGCGTAGCCGACGAGGACGAGCGCGCTCTGTGGTGGGACGCGGTGTCGAGGGTGCGGTCGATCCCGGGCAGGCGGACCGTCGATCCGGTGAAGGGCGACCCTCCGTACAAGGGTCTCGAGGCGTTCGAGCCGGCCGATGCAGAGTGGTTCTTCGGACGTGACGACGTGATCGAGCGTCTGAGCACGCGCGTCCGGGAAGCCCTCGGCTCCGGTGGAGGCATCGTCTTCGTCGTCGGTGCTTCGGGCTCCGGCAAGACCTCGCTCCTGCGTGCCGGGCTGGCATCGAGATTCCCCGGTTCGGAAGTCCATTCCGGCGTCGGCGATATTCGTGCCTTCCCCGAGCGAGCCGAATCCTTTGCGCCGGGATCGGTTCTCGTCCTCGATCAGGCCGAGGAGTTGTGGACACTGGCGACACCGCTGGAGCGCGAGAACTTTCTGCGTGCGGCAGCGGCGTTGCCGAGCGCCGGGTCGGTTCTCGTGGTCGGACTGCGGGCGGATTTCTACCAGAACGCCGTGTCCGAGGACGCGCTGCTCGCCGGCCTGTCCGACAACCCGGTGGTTGTCGGGCGTCTCACCGAGTCACAACTGCGGGAGGTCATCCTGTCGCCTGCCGCGAAGGCGGGTGTCTCCGTCGAGGCCGCCCTCGTGCAGGTCTTGGTCGGCGAATTGGGTCCACGCGGATCGCAGTTCGCCCACGACTCCGGTGCCCTGCCGCTGCTGTCCCATGCCCTGCTCACCACGTGGCAGGTGTCGAGCGGCAGAACGTTGACTGTTTCGGACTACCTCGCAACCGGCGGGATCGGCGGTGCCGTGGGGCAGAGCGCCGAGGAAGTGTTCTCGGCTTTGACCGCCGAACAGCAGCGCGAGACACGACGCATCTTCATGCGGTTGGTCAATCTCGACGACGAGGTCGTCACTCGTCGCCGCGTCGATCGCGTGAAGCTGTTCAACGGAGACGAGAACGAGGTCGCGGTCACCGACGTCGACATCGTCGTCGAACGGTTTGCCGCACGCAGACTGCTGACCGTCGGAGAAGAGACCGTCCAGATCACCCACGAGGCGTTGCTGACGGCGTGGCAGCGGCTGCGCGAGTGGCTCGACGACGATCGTCAGTGGCTCGTCGAGCACCGTCGACTCACCCAGGCCGCAGAACTGTGGGAGAACAACGATCGCGACGACGGTTCGTTGCTGCCGGAATCGAGGTTGGCGCTGGTGCAGGAATCCCTCGGTCCGGTACGTCGGCGAGATCTCAACTCGGTCGAGAGGCGGTATCTCGACGCGAGTGCGAACCGAATCGAGCAACAGAACCGAAGCGACCGACGTCGGCGACGCACCCTCGAAACGCTCGTCACTGCACTCGCGCTGCTGACCGTACTGGCTGTGACACTGGCAGTGACCGCGTTCGTTGCTCGGTCGGACGCGAACAACCGACGGGTCGAGGCCGAGCGCGCGGAGGCAGAGCCTGTCTCACGTCAGATCGCCGGTGTCGCAGAGCAATTGAGGACTCGAGATCCCGGGCTGGCGGCATATTTCGCGTTGGCGTCGTACGAGGTGGACCGCACGACGGAGGCGCGGTCATCGCTACTCGATTCATCTGCGATCCACACTCCTGTGCGGCTGCTCGGAGTGGAGGGCGGGGCGGTGACCGCGGTCGAGCCGCGCGGAAACATCGTGGCGACAGCCGGTTCCGACGGACACGTGCGGATGTGGTCGCTCGCAGACGGGCACGCGAAGCTCGGTGAAATTGTCTTGCGTGACGCCCGGGTGTTGACGTTCGATCCGCAGGGGAGCGTGCTCGCTGTGGGAGGATCGTACGGCGTCGAGCTGTGGGATGTGGCGAACCCGTCTGCGCCGATGTTGTTGTCGCGCATCGACGCAACTGGCGTCAGTAGCCTGTCGTACTCTCCCGACGGCCGGCTGCTCCTCGTCGGAACCCAAGATGACAAACTGCCTCTCCTCGACGTTGCAGATCCCACCGCGCCGCGCACCATAGGTGAAGTCTCTCAACCTGGTTCGCCGACAGCGACGGAATTCAGTCCCGACAGTCGATACCTGGTGACGGCCGGTCCGGGGCGCGCGATGCGGCTGTGGGACGCGACCCGACTGACCGCGTCTCCAGCAGCCCCTGTCGTTCCGCTGATCGACGTCCCCTCGGACGGATCGACCTACACCGCGCTACAGCTGGCATTCTCTCCCGACGGCACCACGTTGATCGCGGGTACCGCCGGTCGCGAGGTTCTACGCTGGGCGGTCGACGGCGGTCGGCTGACTGCACTACCGGCGTTGACTGGATTCACCAGTTACGTCAACGACGTCGCGTTCAGCGGGGACGGGGTGTTGATCGCTGCGGCGAGTTCGGACAACACCACGAAGGTGTGGGACGCCGACTCGGGAACGCTGCAGCGGACACTGCCCGGCCCCATCGAGGTCACTTCGCTCGCGTTCTCACCGGATCGCTCGTCGATCGTGACGGCCAGTGGCGATGGCATCACGCGGATCTGGCCACTTCCCGGACCGGCCCTGGTCGATGCCGGCGACACGATCTATCAGAACCCCATCGGTGCGTCGGACACCCGGATGCTCGTCGGTGCCGGTAGCCGAGCCCCGGCCACGATCGTCTGGGACGTCACGGATGTGGAGAATCCGGTGGCGTCGGCACCGTTGGTGATCGGCGACGGTGCCCAGCAGACGGGGGCGGTAGCACTGACCGCAGACGGCACCCGTGCTGCTGTGGGTATCACCACCGGTGGATTTCAGCTTTGGGACACAACCGATCTCACCGATCCGGTCGCCCTCGGTGGCATTCGGGAGGCAACGACCAGCTTGACTGCGGGGCTGGTCTTCGACGGAACGGGAACCCTTCTGGTCGTCTCCGGCCAGAACTCGAACGACGTGTCGTTGTGGTCGCTGGCCGACCCAACGACCCCGCGAGCGTTGTCGACCCTGGAGGCGGGTAACTACCCCGCGGGTATGGCGCTGTCACCCGACGGTTCGGTACTCGTCATCGCCAGTGTCGGTGGCGTGGTCGAACTGTGGGACATCTCCGACCCCACCGATCCGCGTCGAAGGACCACGTTGGGCGGTTTCGGAAGTGACGTGCAGGCCGTGGCCATCTCACCGGACGGGCGAACACTCGCCGCAGGCAGTGCTGATCGCTCGATTCGACTGTGGGACATGGAGAATCCGGACAACCCACAGCACCTCTCGCGCATCGTCGGACCGTCCAGCCCGATCTGGTCGCTCTCGTTCGATCGATCCGGTACGCGGCTGGCCGCCGGTGAGGGGGGATCGACGCTCTGGCTGTGGAACGTGGGGGACCGCTACGCACCCGAGGAGTATGCCGCACTCACCGCGTACGGCCAGCGTGTCTACACCGCGGTGTTCGGCGCGGGCGGACAGGTGCTCTTCGGCGGTGGCTCGGCCCGCGACCTCCGCATGTGGCAGACCGAGCCGGACGAGGTCCGCAGTCGCCTGTGCGAATCCGGGGGCTCGGTGGTCACCGAAGCCGAATGGGACCGCTACCTGCCCGGGGTGCCGTATCGGCAGTTGTGCGAGACCTGATCGACCGCGGAGCCAGGGCTAAGGATCAGGGATCGGTCGGCTGAATCCCACCAGCATCCCGGTGTAGCGCTTGGGCGGCGGAGCGGCGAATTCGCCCCTCTTTCCGGTACCCAGTCCCAGCGAGACCAGTGACTGCACGAACAGTGTTCCCGCGGCGACGCCGTCGACCACCGGTACGCCGATCTCGGCCGAAATGTGTTGGCACAGATCGGCCATCCCCGCACATCCGAGGACCACGGCATCGCTACCGTCCGTCTCCACTGCGATGCGACACGCCTCGGTGACGATCTTGCGGGCGTCGGGGTCCGTCTCGAGATCGAGGACCGGCAGGTCGCACGCGTGGATGCCGAGGCAGTGGCGTCCGAAGCCGTAGTGGTTCGCCAGATCCTGGGCACGCCCGACGGTGCGTCCGAGTGTGGTGACGACGCTGAAGCCTCGGCCCAGGAAGCTCGCGGCGTGCATGGCCGCCTCGGCGATACCGATGACCGGCCCGGCCGCGAGTTCGCGAGCCGCGTCGATGCCGGGATCACCGAAGCAGGCGATGACGTAGCCGTCGACCCCCTCGGCCTCGCCACTGGCGATCTCGGCGAGAATTCCTGGGACGCTGAGGGCTTCGTCGACATGGCTCTCGATCGAAACGGGCCCCATCGCGGGGCTGACCGCGTCGACGACCGTGCCCGGGCCGACCACGGCCCGGGCACAGTCACCGATCGTTGCGGTCATCGAACTGGTGGTGTTCGGATTGATGACCTTGATGAGCACGGAAGAGATCCTATGCCTTCGCTGGAACGTCGAAGTTGGTGACAGCCAGCTTGGTTCGCGTCGCAAGGAAGTAGTACGTGGCGAATCCGATGCCGCAGCCGATGAACCAGCTGTACTTCGACGCCGTGGACATACCGGCGATCTCCAGGCCGTCGACGGCTCCGTTGAACAGCACGGTGAACATCGCCACCGCTGCGCCCGCGACGGTCGCGTACACCGCCGCCGGGTTGTAGCCCTTCGAGTACCAGTACAGGCCGGTCTTGGACATCGAGAAGAGTTCGTCGACCGCCACGTGCTGCTTACGGATCAGGTAGTAGTCGGCGATCAGGATTCCGAACAGAGGCCCGATGAACGCGCCGAGGGTCTCGAGCGTCAGGTGGATGACCTCGGGATTGTTGTACAGGTTCCACGGGGTGATCAGTACCGAACCGACTGCGGCGATCATGCCACCGGCGCGCCAGCTGATGCGTTGCGGGCTGACGTTGGAGAAGTCGAACGCCGGAGCGATGAAGTTGGCGACGATGTTGATGCCGACCGTCGCGATGGCGAAGGTGAGGGCACCGAGGACGATGGCGAAGGTGCTGTCGATGCGGGCGACCGTCTCGACAGGGTCGGTGATCAGCTCCCCGAACACCGGCAGAGTCAGCGAGGCGGTGACGACAACGAGGATGGAGAACACCAGGAAGTTGACCGGCAGACCGAGGAAGTTGCCCTTCTTGACGGCAGCGTAGGACTTTCCGTACCGAGAGAAGTCACCGAAGTTGAGCATCGGACCGGAGAAGTACGAGACGACGAGCGCAATGGCTCCCAGCATGACGGGAACGGCGCTGAAGCCGGTGTACTCGACATCGCCGAGGGTGAGATCGATTGCGCCCCAGCCGGCTTTCCAGATCAGGTAGCCGCACAGCATGAACATGACGACGTAGACGGCAGGGCCGCAGAAGTCGATGAACTTGCGGATCGACTCCATCCCGCGCCAGAACACCGCAGCCTGAACGACCCAGAGGAACAGGAAGCTCGCCCAACCGAGCAGCGACAGTCCGGCGAAACCGTAGTCCGCGGTAACGGCGTACGGAGCCAGAGACGGGAACAGCTTGATCAGCACGATGTCGAGGGCAGCCGATGCCAAGAATGTCTGGATGCCGTACCAGGCCACCGCGATCAGGCCACGGATGATCGCCGGGATGTTGGCACCGAGTACTCCGAACACGCTGCGACAGATGACCGGATACGGAACCCCCGTCACCTGGCTCGGCTTGGCGACCAGATTGCAGAAGAAGTAGACGATCGTGATGCCGACGAGCAACGCGATCAGCACCTGCCAACTGGCCAGCCCGAGCGCGAACAGGCTGCCCGCCGTCACGTAACCGCCGACCGAGTGCACGTCCGACATCCAGAAGGCGAAGAGGTTGTACGAAGTCCAGGTCTGCTTCTTCAGCGGAGCGAGATCCTCGTTGGTCAGCCGTGGGTCATAGGTGTCCTTGATCAGTCCACCACCGACGGGGTGGCCCGCGGCTTCCACGAGATCTCCCGTTTGAGCGGGACCGTGCGCTGTATCTGTCATCGATGCTCCTGACGGCATGGCGTATGAGACGAACGAAGGAGGTGAACGAGCGAATGAGGAAAAGTTAGCGGCGAAGTGTTGCGCACTCGTGACGAGAGCGATATATCTTTTCGGTCGTTCCTGCAGGCTCCACTCCCGTATCTTTTCCGGTCGTTCCTGTGGCCCTATTCCGACGACGGATCGGCGAACAATCCGTGATCGTTCGACAGTGTCGAAATGACCGAATTGAGACGCGTGTGGTGATGCTGCGCGGCGCGCAGCAAGCCCGCGGAATCGCCGGCCAGAAATGCCGCGAGCATTTCGGCGTGATCGCTGTGCAGCGAAGCCCTGTCCGACCCGGCGACATGCACCATGGGTTGCACGGGTTCGGTGATGTTCCAGGCAGATTCGAGCATGTGCAGCAATCGATGCATGCGGGACGGACGGGTCAGGGACAGGTGGAACTCACGCGAGAGGCGGTGGTATTCTCGCGAGTCGTCCTGGGCAAGCGAGGCCTCGAGTTGACGATTGATCTCGACGATATGGGCCCGGTCGGCCTCGGTGGCGAGCTCGACCGCGGACGGTAGTGCAGCCGTCTCCAATACCTCTCGCACGATGTACATTTCGCGAAGTTCGGCTGCGGTCAACTGAGCAACCGTGTAGCCCAGATTCGGTCGATGATCGACCAGTCCCTCGCCGATGAGTGTCTTGAGGGATTCGCGCACCGGAATTCTGCTCACCCCGAAGAGTTCCGCTACTTCATTGAGCGGAATCGGCGTATTCGGCGGCGCATCGCCGGCAAGAATGACTCGGCGCAACTCTTGCAGAATTGTCGGTTGCGGGCCGCCGGGTGCCGATATCGACAATTGCGAGAGCAATATGGATCGGCGACGGGGTGGCACGAATCGAAGATTATCGTCGCAGTGTTTCGGCGGCGTGACGTCCTCGTTCCATCCGATAGCATCTGCACTTATGGCCACGGACCCCCTCGGTACGCAGTACTGGCCGGACCTGGACGGGTCTCGCACCCTGGTGGTACCGGTGGGCTCGATCGAGCAGCACGGTCCGCACCTCCCGCTCGATACCGACACTCGTATCGCAACCGCCGTGGCGCACACCATCGCGGATGCTCTCGTGGCCCCCGCGATCGCGTACGGAGCCAGTGGCGAGCACGAGGGATTTCCCGGCACCGTCTCGATCGGGGCCGCAGCTCTCGAATCGGTTCTGGTGGAGTACGGGCGTTCCGCGTGCCGCTGGGCCGAGCGTGTGGTGTTCGTCAACGGACACGGAGGCAACGGCCCCACCGTGCGCTCTGCCGTACTGCTGCTGCGCTACGAGGGCCGCGACGTCGTGTGGTTTCCGTGCGCGATACCGGGAGCAGATGCTCACGCCGGGCGCACCGAAACGTCGTTGCTGCTGCACCTTTCGCCCGAGGTGGTGAACATGAGCAAGGCCGAGGTGGGCAATGTCGCCGACATCGCCGACCTGTTGCCTGCGCTTCGCGTCGACGGCATGGCACCGATCACTGCGAACGGGGTGCTCGGTGATCCCACCGGGGCCGATCCGGAGGAGGGGCGTCGGATGTTCGAGCAGCTCTGCACCCGCGCCGGCGACGCTGTGCAGAGATGGAGTCCCTCCGAGCACGGAGTGATCACATGAACGAGCTCGATGGAATGCCTGCTGAGGGGCCGTCCGACGATTCCGGAAAAACGGGGCGTGGGTATGTTCCGTCCGATTTCACGGGTGGCCGACACTTCGGCGTCTCCTCCGCTTACGATCTCCTGATGGGTGAAGGTCGGTTGCCTGACGGCTTCGGGGTGCGAGTCGATCCACGCGTACGCACATTCTCCGAAGGACGAGTCCTGATCGGTGGTTCACCGACACGCATGCTCAAGCTCGCACCGACGGCAGCGGCGATGATCGGTGACGGTTTCATCGAAGTGACCGACTCGCAGTCCGCTCTCGTTGCTCGCAAACTTCTCGACTCGGGTGTCGGGAACCCGCGCCCTATGTCGATCCCGTCGCCGAGCGACGTCACTGTGGTCGTACCGCTCAAGAACAACGAGGCCGGGTTGGAGCGCTTGATCGCAGCACTTCACGGTCTGCACGTCATCATCGTCGACGACGGGTCGGACGTTCCGGTCGCAGTGCCGCGGGTCTCGTGGAGTGTGGGCAGCGTGACGGTGCTCCGGCACGAGCACTCGCGCGGACCCGCTGCGGCGCGAAACACGGGATTGCGATGTGCCACAACAGATTTTGTTGCTTTCCTGGACTCGGACGTCGTTCCGCGCAAGGGATGGCTCGAGGTGATGCTGGGGCACTTCTCGGATCCGGCCGTGGCGCTGGTGGCACCCCGAATCGTCGCGCTGGAGCCCGAGGGCAGCGCCCTGGCCAGGTACGAACACGCGCGCTCGTCCCTCGATCTCGGTCGCAGGGAAGCAGCGGTACGCGCAGGCAGCTCGGTCTCCTACGTGCCCAGTGCGGCAATGCTGATTCGTCGGTCGGTGGCGATGGACTGCGAGGGATTCGACGAGTCGATGCACGTGGCCGAGGACGTGGACCTGTGCTGGCGGCTGCAGGAGGCGGGTTGGCGACTGCGCTACGAACCGGTCGCTCACGTCGCGCACGAGCATCGCGTCACCTTCGTCGAGTGGTTCGCCCGCAAGCTGTTCTACGGGACCGGTGCCACACCGTTGTCGGCACGTCATCCGGGAATGGTGCCGCCCATCGCAATGTCGCCGTGGACGTTGGTCGCATGTCTGCTCGCCGCGAGTCTGACGAGGATCGGACTCGTCGGTGCCGCCGCCACACTCGGTGTCACGATCGTCCGCCTGCGCAAGATGTTCGTCGGTCTGGATCAGCCCACGCGGATCGCGGCCATTCTCGCTGCCGAGGGTTTCGTGGCGGGGTTGTGGCAGTTGGCGTCGGCCCTGTGTCGACACTATTGGCCGATCACTCTGCTCGCTGTGCTGCTGTCGAGTCGTATTCGTAGAATAGCGCTGGGATTGGCTGTTGCAGAGGCGTTTTCGGATTGGTACAAGCATCGGGAACTCGGCGGCCTCGACCCGGTGCGGTATGCGTTCTACAAACGTGCCGATGATGTTGCGTACGGCGCAGGCCTGTGGCGCGGTGCACTGTCCGCGCGCAGCATGGACGCGCTCAAGCCTCGCCTGGACGGCTGACGCGGTGCGAGCCGGGCCCGCCCCGCAGACGGTGTGATCGGAATCGAGCACGCGGACGTCATCGTCGTGGGAGGCGGATCCTGCGGCTGCGTCGTTGCGTCGAGGCTCAGTGAGAATCCGGATCGGTCGGTGCTGTTGCTCGAAGCCGGGCCTGCGTTCTCCGGCGTCGCCGACGTTCCGGCGGCTTTGCTCGACGCGTCGACGCTTCCCATCGGTCCCGGGAGCGAATGGGTGGGCACCTATGCGGCCGAACTCGCGGCGGACGTGTCTCGGACGATCGCGCGGGGCCGGGTGCTGGGGGGCTCCGGCGCAGTGAACGGCGGTTACTTCGTCCGCGCCACGCCGGGTGACTTCGACGCCTGGCCGCAGTCGGTGTGGTCCTTCGATCAGGTGTTGCCGTTCTACATCGGCTCCGAAACCGATCTCGACGTCGGGGCGACCGGGCAGTGGCACGGTTCCCGCGGACCGATGCCGGTCTCGCGCACTCGCGTGCAGGACCGACATCCCGTGACGGCAGCATTCGTCGAGGCCGCGACGAACGCGGGCTTTCTGTTCCACGAGGACCTGAATGCTCCCGACGCGGCCGTGGGGGGAGTGGGCGTCGTGCCCTCGAATATCCGTGACGGGGTCCGCGTAAGTGCTGCTCTGGCATATCTGTTGCCAGTTGTCGGAAAGAAGAACCTTCGGGTACAGGGGAATACGACGGCCGCGTCGTTGATATTCAAGGGAAGCAAGGTGATCGGGGTCGAGATCATCGCCGACGGTGTACGCAGTGTCGTCGAGTCCGACACCGTTGTCATCTCGGCCGGCGCGGTGCAGACGCCCGCCCTGCTGCTTCGATCCGGCGTAGGACCGTCGGAAAGTTCTGCTGCGCTGGGTGTTTCGGTCATCGCCGACAGTCCGGGAGTCGGCCAGGGTTTCAGTGACCATCCCGAGGTTGCCGTTCCCGTCGTCACGACGAACGAATTCCCGACGGCATCTCGTGCTCTGGAAGCGGTGCTGCATGCGGGCGACGTGGAGATCAGGCCCTACACCAGAAGATTCGACCGACTCATTTCCGGGCTCCCCGCAGGTCCGCACGTGTTCGGTGTCGGCCTCATGCGCTCGACGGCGCGAGGGAGCATCGCGCTGCGCAGCACGGATCCGTTCGAGGCTCCGGACGTGCGCTACCGCTACCTCGAATCGGAGGGTGATCGGCAGGCGATGCGAGGTGGCGTCGCACTGGTGCGAGATCTGATCGCATCGCCGTCCATGGCCTGCGCTGAAGTCCCTGCGACCGACGACCCTTTCGCGGCACTGGGCACGTCGTTGCACCTGTCCGGTAGCGCCAGGATGGGTCCCGAGTCGGATCCGGGGTCGGTGCTCGACGATCACTGTCGCGTGCGGGGAGTGGACGGAGTCTTCGTGATCGATACTTCGGCGTTCCCGGTGGTGCCCAGCCGCGGCCCGCATGCGACGGCGATCATGTTCGCCGAGCGCGCCGCGGCGTTGATGGGAGGGGACCAGGCGCAATGACCGGTGACTGTTGCAGACCACGGTGGGGCGTGTAGGCGTAGCGTTCGTGGTCTGGGGACCGTTCAGGTTCCCCGATAGATGGGTTACTGCCATGTCGGACAAATCGCCCCGCAACACGATGACCAAGAAATCCGGCAAATCGCTCAAGGACAAGCGCGCAGACAAGCGGGCCAAATCGAGTGGTGACACCAGCAACGACATCATCACCACGGCCGTCAAGAAGAAGTAGGCACTGGGGGTCGGCGCAACCGGCCACGGCCGCGCGCGTCGGCCACGGCTGTATCCTTGCGTGTGAGCTGGGTTACAACGATGTGGACAGGTCACGGAGGAAGCGTCGAATGGCAAGCCGATCGGACAGTGGTGGCAACCCCTGGGTCGCAGTGCGCCCCGGCGAGGACGTCGCTGTGCTCGCGCGCCAGATGTCCAGTGCCCATCAATCTTTCGTCGACGATGTTCGTACCCACGGTTCGGCCGTCCGGTCCGTCGTTCTCGATTCGTGGATGCGCAGCCGAACCAAGGGTGTCGACCCGGACGGTGGCAACGACACTCCTGCGCTGACCGGTGCGGACCTCGAGCGCTACCGCAACGGACACCCGATGGCCATCATCCGCCCGGTGATTCGAAAGCTTCTGGTCGAGGACGCGTCCGACACCGGTTTGCTCGTTGCGATTTCCGATGCCGAGGGACGCCTGCTGTGGGTCGAGGGTGATTCCGCGGCCAAGGACCGAGCACTCGCGATGGACTTCGCCGAGGGGGTCGATTGGAGCGAGGAGAGCAAAGGCACCAACGCCCCCGGCACTGCGCTCGCGGTCGATCACAGCGTGCAGATCTTCGCATCCGAGCACTTCTCGCGGTCGGTGCACGAGTGGAGCTGCTCGGCGGCACCGGTGCACCACCCCACCAGTGGTCACATCCTGGGTGCCATCGACATCACCGGTGGCCCGCGGGTAGCGGTGCCCGAGGTGCTCTCGTTGGTGCGCGCAACGGTCGCCGCTGCTGAATCCGAGCTGCGCCTGCATCTGATGAACTCGCCGAAATCGTTGGGCGACACAGCTCCCCGGCTCGAGGTCCTGGGATCGGGACGGCCGGGAGTGGTGCGCGGATCCGGCCGGATACCGCTCTCTCAGCGGCACGCCGAAATTCTGCTTCTGCTCGGTGAGCATCCCGAAGGCCTGAGCTCCGACCACCTCGCCGTACTGCTCGACGAGCAGGAACTCGACTCGGTCACCATTCGCGCCGAGATGTCGAGGCTGCGCAAGGCCTTCGGTACTGCAGGCCTGGCATCGCGGCCCTACCGGCTGGTCGGCGAGTTGTCCTCCGACGTCGGCGATATCCGACGAGCCCTGGATCGAGGCGACGTCGACGCTGCTCTGCGCATCTATTCGGGCCCGGTGCTTCCCGGGTCGTCCGCGCCGGGAATCGAGGAGATCCGCGAGGAACTGCGGTCTCGGATGCAGGCCGCATTGCTCCGACTCGGAGATCCGGTGCTGCTGGCGCAGTGGACCTCGTCCATCCACGGGCGCACGGACGTCATCGCATGGGAGGCGTACCGTGCCACGCTCAGCCGCGACTCCGCGCTCTACGGGCAGGTCAGTGCGCGTATCGACCTTCTCGACCGCGATCTCGGCATCTGAGGAACCGGTCGCTCCAGGCCGTCCTCGGAATCGGCAACGTAGTTGCAACGTTGCAAGCCCTAGTGTCCTGAATCACACACCGCATCAACTGTGAAGCACGTGTCGATCAGGAGGATTTTCAATGTCCGTCTACGCCCGTCCAGGTACCGCCGATTCCGTCATGTCGTTCCAGTCGCGCTACGACAACTGGATCGGCGGCGAGTGGGTACCGCCGGTCAAGGGCCAGTACTTCGAGAACCCGACTCCCGTCACCGGTGAGAACTTCTGCGAGGTCGCCCGTTCCACGTCCGAGGACATCGAGCTCGCGCTCGACGCCGCACATGCCGCAGCCCCCGCATGGGGCAAGACCTCCGCGGCCGAGCGTGCCGTGATCCTGAACAAGATCGCCGACCGCATCGCCGACAACCTCGAGTCCATCGCGCTGGCGGAGTCCTGGGACAACGGCAAGCCGATCCGCGAAACACTGAACGCCGACATCCCGCTGGCCATCGATCACTTCCGATACTTCGCCGGCTGCATCCGCGCGCAGGAGGGATCGCTCTCCGAAATCGACAGCGACACAGTCGCTTACCACTTCCACGAGCCGCTCGGCGTCGTCGGGCAGATCATCCCGTGGAACTTCCCGATCCTCATGGCCGTGTGGAAGCTGGCCCCCGCCCTCGCGGCCGGTAACGCAGTGGTGCTCAAGCCCGCCGAGCAGACCCCCGCGTCGATCCTGCACCTGATCTCGATCATCGGCGATCTGCTGCCTGCGGGCGTGCTCAACATCGTCAACGGATTCGGCGTCGAGGCAGGCAAGCCGCTGGCATCGAGCCCGCGTATCTCCAAGATCGCGTTCACCGGCGAGACCACCACCGGCCGCCTGATCATGCAGTACGCGTCGCAGAACTTGATCCCGGTGACCCTCGAGCTCGGTGGCAAGAGCCCCAACGTCTTCTTCTCCGACGTGCTGCAGGCCAACGACGACTACCAGGACAAGGCGCTGGAGGGCTTCACGATGTTCGCCCTCAACCAGGGTGAAGTGTGCACCTGCCCGTCGCGCTCGCTGATCCAGGCCGATATCTTCGACGAGTTCCTCGCCCTCGCAGCCATCCGTACCAAGGCTGTGCGACAGGGAGATCCGCTCGACACCGAGACCATGATCGGCGCACAGGCCTCGAACGATCAGCTCCAGAAGATCCTGTCGTACATCGAGATCGGCAAGGGCGAGGGCGCACAGGTCGTCACCGGCGGCGAGCGTGCACAGCTGGGCGGCGACCTCAACGGCGGCTACTACATGCAGCCCACGATCTTCACCGGCAAGAACAACATGCGCATCTTCCAGGAAGAGATCTTCGGCCCGGTCGTCTCGGTCACGTCGTTCACCGACTACGACAACGCCATCGAGATCGCCAACGACACCCTGTACGGGCTCGGCGCAGGCGTCTGGTCGCGGGACGGCGGCATTGCCTACCGCGCCGGCCGCGATATCCAGGCCGGTCGTGTGTGGACCAACACGTATCACCAGTACCCCGCGCACGCGGCCTTCGGTGGTTACAAGCAGTCGGGTATCGGCCGCGAGAACCACAAGATGATGCTCGATCATTACCAGCAGACCAAGAACCTGTTGGTCAGCTACGCGCAGAAGGCACAGGGCTTCTTCTGATGAATGCCCCTCGGCCGCCTGCGCGGCTGAAGACCACCGTCGAGGCGATGGACCTGCTCCGTCGCCTCGGCGGTATCCACGGCGAACTGATGATGCATCAGTCCGGGGGATGCTGTGACGGGTCGTCGCCGATGTGTTATCCCGCGGGCGAATTCATCGTCGGCGACCGGGACGTTCTTCTGGGGTACATCGACCTCAGGCTCGGGGTCGGCGAGGTCCCACAGGATCTCCCGAGCGGGAGCGACGGTGTACCGGTGTGGATTTCGGGGTCTCAATTCCAGGCGTGGAAGCACACGCAACTCGTGCTCGACGTGGTTCCCGGCCGCGGCGGTGGGTTCTCGCTCGAATCGCCCGAGGGAGTGCGCTTCCTCAGCCGCGGACGTGCGTACACCGCCGAGGAGAACGACATCCTCGCCGAGCACCCACCGCTCGTGGGCGTCGACTGGGAAGAAGGCCGACGGCCGGAGATCCCCGACGATCCCCTGGTGGTCGCCGAGGCCGTCGACGCATGTCCCGTTCCGGGGATGCTCCAGGGCTGAATGCCTGCGGCAGTGGTGCGGCTGAGAGCCCCAGGCGGCACTCAACCGCACCACTGCGCGCAGCGCATACAGTGCAAACGATGAAGAGCGCACCGAAGTCCGACCACGTCGAGGGTGACGAGAGCCTGCGCACCGTGGTCATCGCTTTCGTCGCCAACCTCGGCGTCGCGATCGCGAAGACCTTTGCAGCGGTGTTCACCGGATCTGCGTCGATGGTTGCCGAAGCCGCGCACTCGTGGGCCGATACCGGGAACGAGATCTTTCTGCTCGTCGCCAATCGCCGGGGATCGCGCGGACCGGACGATCGACGGCCTCTCGGGTACGGGCGGGAGACCTACTTCTGGTCGACTCTCGCAGCGGTCGGACTCTTCGTCGCCGGTGCGGCGGTGTCGGTGTGGCACGGCATCACCTCGCTGTTCGCCGGCGAATCGAGCAGCGAGAACTACCTCGTCGCATACGTGGTGCTCGGCATCGCATTTCTGCTCGAGGGAGTGTCGTTTCTGCAATCGGTTCGACAGATTCGCGGCGAGGCAGCCGAGTACCACAGAGACTTTCTCGATTACGCACTCGAGACGTCGGATCCGACACTGCGCGCGGTGTTCGCCGAGGACAGTGCCGCACTGATCGGCATCGTCATCGCCGGTGCCGGAATCGGATTGCATCAGCTCACCGGTAACGCTGCCTTCGACGCCATCGGCTCGATTCTGGTGGGTGTGCTGCTCGGAATCGTCGCGTTCGTACTCATCGATCGAAACCGCCGATTCCTCACCGGCGAACCGGGATCGAGAGCATTATGGAACGCGGTGGTGCAGCGGCTCGAGGAACTTCCCGACGTGGCGTCGGTCCGGTTCGTTCGCATCGAGTTCGTCGGTCCCAAACAGCTCTACGTGGTGGCGAGTGTCGATCTCGTCGGTGATTTCGCAGAATCACGCATCGCGCACACGCTCCGGCGGCTGGAGCGTGAGTTGGAAGCCAACAGAGCTGTGGTGGACGCAGTACTGACAGTCGCCGAACCGGACGAGGGAGACCTCGGCGACGTCAACGCCGTCGGGTACCAGCCGTAATTCGCCCGTCATTCATCGATGACGCGCCGCTTACATCACGCGCCTATCGTGAACCGATTCGCGCGCCACACCTGTTGTGAATCGTCCCCTCGGGCGTGACCGTCGTCCCGAGCGTTATGGCTACGAGAGGCTTGCAATGTCCGTAGTAGACCCCCAGTCGTCTCCTCCGAAATCGGGCTCCCACGAGAGCACTCAGTCACACGTCGAGGGCGGTGACTACCTGGCCAAGCGAACCCTGAAGAAGGGGACGGCAGGCTGGGTCCTGCTGGCGGGCCTCGGAGTCAGCTACGTCATCTCCGGCGACTACTCCGGATGGAATTTCGGTCTCGCCGAGGGTGGCTTCGGTGGTCTGCTCATCGCGGCGATCATCATCGCGGGCATGTACCTGGCCATGGTCCTCGGCATGGCCGAGATGTCCTCGGCGCTGCCCGCCGCAGGCGGTGGCTACACTTTCGCCCGCCGCGCTCTCGGACCGTGGGGCGGATTCGCCACCGGTACAGCGATTCTCATCGAGTACGCCATCGCTCCCGCCGCCATCGCGACGTTCATCGGTGCCTACGTCGAATCCCTCGGACTGTTCGGCATCACCGACGGGTGGTGGGTCTACCTGGTGGTCTATGCGGTGTTCATCGGAATCCATCTCTCCGGCGCAGGCGAAGCCCTCAAGATCATGTTCGTCATCACCGCGATCGCCTTGGTCGGACTCATCGTGTTCGCCGTCGCCGCCATCGGACAATTCGACGCGAGCAATTTGACCGACATCGCGCCCACCGACGCAGCCGGAGCTTCGGGATTCCTGCCGTTCGGCTACCTGGGCATCTGGGCTGCCGTCCCGTTCGCCATCTGGTTCTTCCTCGCGATCGAAGGCGTTCCGCTGGCCGCAGAAGAGGCCAAGGATCCGACCAAGAACGTCCCACGCGGCATCATCGCCGCCATGGGCGTGCTGCTCGTCACCGGTGCTGTCGTGCTGCTCCTGGTGACCGGCGCAGGCGGTGCCGACGCCGTCAAGGAATCGGGAAATCCGTTGGTGGAAGCCCTCGGTGACGGAACCGCGAGCAAGATCGTCAACTACATCGGCCTCGCCGGACTGGTTGCCTCCTTCTTCTCGATCATGTACGCGTACTCGCGCCAGCTCTTCGCGCTCTCGCGTGCCGGATACCTGCCGAAGACACTGTCAATCACCAACTCTCGCAAGGCCCCGACGCTCGCCTTGATCGTCCCCGGCGTCATCGGCTTCCTGCTCTCACTGACCGGTCAGGGCGCAATGTTGCTGAACATGGCCGTGTTCGGCGCGGCGCTGAGCTACGTACTGATGATGGTCAGCCACATCGTGCTCCGTCGCAAGGAGCCGAACATGGAACGCCCGTACCGAACCCCCGGCGGCGTCGTGACCACCGGATTCGCGTTGATCGTCGCAGCGCTCGCCGTGGTGGCCACGTTCGTCGTCGATTCCACCGCGGCACTGTGGTGCCTCGGCGTGTTCGTCGCGTTCATGGCCTACTTCGGCATCTACAGCAGGCATCATCTGGTCGCGAACTCGCCGGACGAGGAGTTCGCTGCGCTGGCCAAGGCCGAGGCCGAGCTGGAATGACGATCTACACCCAGCAGGTCTCGGGCACCACCTACACCTTCGACGGGTTGGTGGACTTGATGGCCAAGGCGACACCGCTTCGATCGGGCGACGAATTGGCAGGCTGCGCAGCCGAATCGGATGCCGAGCGCGCGGCAGCCCAGTGGGCATTGTCGGAGGTCTCGCTCGACGTCTTCCTGCAGGATCTGCTCGTGCCGTACGAGAGCGACGAGGTCACCCGGCTCATCATCGATTCACACGACCGCCTCGCCTTCGGAGCGGTGTCGCACCTGACCGTCGGCGGCCTGCGGGACTGGCTTCTCCAGGTCACCGCCAGGCCGGACGCGGCCGCGACGTTGCGGTCGGTGGCCGCCGGACTGACTCCGGAGATGGTGGCAGCAGTCAGCAAGATCATGCGAAACCAAGATCTCATCGCGGTGTCTCGAGCCGTGCAGGTGACGTCGGCTTTTCGTACGACGGTGGGACTGCCCGGAACACTCACCACCCGGCTCCAACCCAATCACCCGACGGACGACCCCCGCGGAATCGCCGCGGCCACGCTCGACGGGTTGCTGCTCGGATCGGGTGATGCGGTCATCGGGATCAACCCGGCGACCGACTCGCCTCAGGCGACGGCCGAACTGCTGCACCTGCTCGACGAGATCCGGCAGCGCTTCGAGATTCCCACACAATCGTGCGTGCTCTCGCACGTGACGACGACGATGGAACTGATCGACAAGGGCGTTCCGGTCGATCTGGTGTTCCAATCCATCGCGGGCACCGAAGGAGCCAATTCGAGCTTCGGAGTGAACATTCCGCTGCTTCGGCAAGCCAACGAGGCCGGCCGATCGCTGCACCGCGGAACCGTCGGGAACAACGTCATGTATCTCGAAACAGGCCAGGGTTCGGCGTTGTCGGCGGGCGCGCACATCGGTACCGGCGACCGCCCCGTCGATCAGCAGACCCTCGAAACGCGTGCGTATGCGGTGGCCCGCGATCTCGAGCCGCTGCTGATCAACACCGTCGTCGGATTCATCGGGCCCGAGTACCTCTACGACGGCAAACAGATCATCAGGGCGGGCCTCGAAGATCACTTCTGCGGCAAGCTGCTGGGACTGCCGATGGGTGTCGACGTCTGCTACACCAACCATGCCGAGGCCGACCAGGACGACATGGACACCCTGCTGACGCTCCTCGGCACCGCCGGGGTCGCGTTCGTCATCGCGGTGCCGGGTGCCGACGACGTCATGCTCGGCTACCAGTCGTTGAGCTTTCACGACGTGCTCTACGTTCGGCAGGTTCTCGGTCTGCGACCCGCACCGGAATTCGAGTCGTGGCTCTCCCGACTGGGCATGGTAGACGCCGACGGCAGAGTCCTCGACGTCGATGCCGCGGGATCGCCGCTGCGCGCGTTGATGAGTGCGCGATGAGCACGCCAGCGGAACGACCGGAAACAGAGTTCTGGGGCGAGTTGCGCGCGATGACGCAGGCTCGAATCGGGTTGGGCCGCATCGGTGATTCGTTGCCGACCACGCGGGTGCTCGAGTTTCGCTCGGCGCATGCTGCGGCGCGCGATGCTGTGCACATGCCGCTCGAGGTCGAGGAGTTCGTGGGCCGGGTGGAGCAGGTCGGTCTCGGTGCGCCGTCGGTGGTGACGTCGTTGGCGACGAGTCGCGCGGAGTATCTGCGACGGCCAGATCTCGGTCGGCAACCGAAGGATCTGTCGGAGGTGGTGAATTCCGAGAGCGAGATCGGCATCGTGCTGGGCGACGGGTTGTCCCCACGTGCGCTCGCCGATCACGGCGTGCCGATGCTGGAGGCGCTGAAAGCAGAGCTCTCCGATAGTTATTCGATCGCGGCTCCGGTCATTGCCACCGAGGCGCGGGTGGCGCTCGGTGACCACATCGCGGCTGCGATGGGTGTGCGGACGGTGTTGGTGCTGATCGGGGAGCGTCCGGGGTTGTCGGTCGCCGACAGTCTCGGTATCTATCTGACGCATCTGCCGAGACCCGGGTGCACCGACGCCGATCGCAATTGCGTATCCAACATCCATCCGCCGGAAGGCCAGGGGTATGCGCAGTCGGCACGAATCGTGGCCGGTCTGTTGGCCGGTGCCAGGAAGCTCGGGCGGTCGGGTGTGGCGTTGAAGGACACCTCGCGAGCCGATGTGCTCGAGGCAGGCGAGGCCCTCACCCTCGAGTGACATCCCCCTATTCGGGGGTGGCCGACGGTGACCGGGCTCACTACCGTGGCCGTATGGACAGTTACTCTTCCGGTGAGTCGGACACAGCGGTGCTGGACGACACGATCGGTGCGAATCTGGATCGAACTGCGGCGCGGTACTCGGATCGCGACGCGCTGATAGATGTTGCGTCCGGGCGACGGTGGACCTACTCGGAGTTCGTCGCCGACGTCGATCTGTTGGCGGCCGGGTTGCTCGTTGCCGGAGTCGAGGTGGGGGATCGCGTCGGAATGTGGGCACCGAACTGCCCGGAATGGGTTCTGGCGCAGTATGCGACGGCCAAGGTCGGTGCCGTGTTGGTCAACATCAACCCCGCGTACCGTTCGCACGAGTTGCAATTCGTGCTGAAGCAGGCCGGGGTGTCGGTGTTGTTGTCGGCCAGGGAGTTCAAGGGGTCGGACTACGCGGCGATGATCGACGACGCCCGCCCCGAGGTGCCGTCCCTGCGTGAGGTGCTGTTCATCGGGAGCATCCAGTGGGAAGCGATGACCGATCGCGGTCACAGAGCGTTGGCGAAGACTCCACGGATGATCTCCGATGTGTCGGAGCGACTCGGTGCCGACGATGCGATCAACATTCAGTACACCTCGGGAACAACGGGTTTCCCGAAGGGTGCGACGCTGAGTCACCGAAATATCCTCAACAACGGTTTCTTCGTCGGCGAGCTCTGCCACTACACCGCCGCCGACCGCGTATGCATTCCGGTGCCGTTCTATCACTGCTTCGGCATGGTGATGGGCAATCTCGCGTGCACCTCGCACGGCGCAGCGATGGTGATTCCCGGTCCCTCGTTCGATCCGGTGGCGACGCTGACGGCCGTCGCCGCGGAGAAGTGCACATCGCTGTACGGAGTCCCGACGATGTTCATCGCCGAACTGGCACTGGAGAACTTCGACGACTTCGACCTCGGCAGTCTGCGTACCGGCATCATGGCCGGATCGCCATGTCCGACCGAGGTGATGAAGCAGGTCATCGAGCGAATGGGGATGACGGAGGTGTCGATCTGCTACGGCATGACCGAGACCTCGCCGGTATCCCTGCAGACTCGCAGCGACGACACCATCGAACAGCGGGTGTCCACCGTGGGACGTGTCGGCCCTCATCTGGAGGTGAAGATCGTCGACCCGGTCCTCGGTGAGACGCTGCCACGTGGCCAGGCAGGTGAACTGTGCACTCGTGGTTACTCGGTGATGCTCGGTTACTGGGAGCAGCCCGACAAGACAGCGGAGGCGATCGACGGCGATGGGTGGATGCACACCGGCGACATCGGAGTCATGGACGAGAACGGCTACGTGGCGATCACCGGACGGATCAAGGACATGGTGATTCGCGGCGGTGAGAACGTCTATCCCCGCGAAGTGGAGGAGTTCCTCTACACCCACCCCGACATCCTCGACGCCCAGGTGATCGGTGTGCCCGATCCGAAGTACGGTGAAGAGCTCATGGTGTGGATCAGGATGAGAGACGGTGCCGCTCCGCTCGATTCGGCTGCGGTGCGCGCCTTCTGCGACGGACGGCTCGCGCATTACAAGATTCCGCGATACGTGCACGTCGTCGACGAGTTCCCGATGACGGTGACCGGCAAGGTGCGCAAGGTGGAGATGCGCGAACGCTCACTGGGATTGATCTGAATATCGCCGTTCGGCTGACATACTCGCGTACATGATCAGTGCGTTGTGGACACCGACGGATGCCGACGTCGCCGAGGCCAGGGTCACCGAGTTCGCGCGATTCGTCGAGCAACGTCACGACGTCGAGCTGCCGGACTACGAGGCGCTGTGGCGGTGGTCGACGATCGAGCTCGAATCCTTCTGGCGTGCCGTGTGGGATTTCTTCGAGATTCGCGCCGTCTTCGATCCGACGACGGTCCTCGACAGTCGCACCATGCCGGGCGCGCAGTGGTTTCCGGGGACCGAGCTGAACTATGTCGACCAGGTGATCAGGCACGCTCGCCCTGATCGCGCCGCGATCGTCCATGCCCGGGAAGACGGTTCGACGCGGATCGTGACGTGGGACGACTTGATCGAACAGGCCGGGGCATTGGCAGGGACGCTCTCCGACAATGGAGTCCGGCGCGGCGATCGCGTCGTCGGGTATCTACCGAACATCCCGGAGGCGGTGATCGCGTTCCTGGCGACCGCGAGCCTGGGTGCGGTGTGGTCCGCATGTGGGCAGGACTATTCGGCCTCGGCCGCGCGTGATCGACTGGGACAACTCGAACCCACAGCATTGATCACTGCCTCCGGATACGTGTACGGAGGGCAGTTCAGAGACAAGTCCGGTGATGTCACCGCGCTGGTCGACGCTTTGCCGACCGTGCGCGTCGTCGTGACGATCGGCGAACCGTCGGGAAGCGCACTGAGTTGGTCGGACGCCACCGCCGAGAGTCGTGAACTGACCCCGGCGGCAGTACCTTTCGATCATCCCCTGTGGGTCGTGTTCTCATCCGGTACCACGGGGCTACCCAAGGGGATCGTGCACGGTCACGGCGGTGTAGTGCTCGAACACCTCAAATCCGTTGCACTGCAGTCCGATCTGGGTCCCGAGGACGTGTTCTTCTGGTACACCAGCCCCAGCTGGATGATGTGGAACTTCCAGATCGCAGGCCTGCTGACCGGTGCCACGATCGTGTGCGCCGATGGCAATCCGGCGTTCCCGACGCCGGATGCGCTGTGGGACATCGCTGGTCGGCTGGGGGTGACGTACCTCGGAACGAGTCCGGGTTACGTGCTCGCGTGCATCAAGGCAGGCACACACCCGGGTGCCGACCACGATCTGTCGGCGCTGCGGGCCGTCGGCATCACCGGGTCCGCAATGCCTGCATCGTCGTCGATCTGGTTGTCGGAGAACATCGGAGCACACGCGCCGGTCTTCTCCATCTCGGGCGGCACCGACGTGGTGTCGGCGTTCGCCGGGGGAGTGCGAACCGCTCCGGTCTGGGCTGGGGAACTGTCGGTGCCCTTTCTCGGTGTCGCGCTCGACGCCTACGACGAGGACGGCGAGGCAGTCCGGGGCACCGTCGGCGAACTGGTCGTCACCGAGCCGATGCCGTCGATGCCGCTGTACTTCTGGAACGACGCCGACGGATCTCGTTACCGGGACGCCTACTTCGATGCGTACCAGGGAATCTGGCGTCACGGCGACTGGATCACCCTGACCGACCACGGTAGTGTCGTCGTCCACGGGCGATCCGATTCGACCCTCAACCGCAACGGAATTCGGATGGGAAGTGCCGACATCTACCAGGCCGTCGAATCACTCGACGAGGTCACCGAGGCGCTCGTCCTTGGCATCGAGCTACCCGACGGGGGATATTGGATGCCGCTGTTCGTCATGGTCCCGAACGAACTCACCGACGAACTGCGCGCACGTATCGAATCCGTCATCAGAACGGAGGCGTCGCCGCGCCACGTTCCCGACGACATCATCGCCACGCCGGCGATACCCCACACGCGCACCGGGAAGAAGCTGGAGGTTCCACTCAAACGACTCTTCCAAGGTGCTGCTGCCGCAGGCACTCTCGATGCCAGTGCGGTCGACGATCCGGTCGCGTTGGCATGGTTCGTCGATCGGGCGACCGAGTTTCAGCGCGTCCAGCGGGCCAGGTAGGCCTTCTCCTCCGGCGCGATGCGGCGCAGTGTCTCGGCACCGACGTCGACCATCGCCATCCGAGTCGTCGCCACCACGGCGGGCGGCGAATCGGGTGCCGCGCCCGCGGCCCGCACCTCGTATCCGATGGTGAAATCGACAGCGCGCACCTTCTCGAACCACAGCGTGACGTCCAGCGGACCGTCCGAATGTCGGAGCGGCTTCTTGTACGCGATGGTGACGTTGGCGATCAACGCACTCTTGATCAGAGACTCGTTGGCCTCGCCCTCGCTCAGCAGCCATTCGATGCGCGCTTCTTCGAGCAGGGTGACCATTCGTGCATGGTTGATGTGCGCAAAGGCGTCCATGTCGGACCAGCGCACCGTCACGCTCGCGTGATATCCGACGGGACCGGTCTGCTCTGTCTGCATCGCAACAGGCTCTGTCTTCATTGCTAGAGGATGGCATGCGCGCCCGTGAAGTCGACGCTCTAGAGTCCCAGGAGTGATTATCGCCAATGTCGCACTGGATGGTTCCGGCGTGCTCTTCGACATCGAACTGGCAGGGTCGGTCATCGCGGCGATCACCCCCGCAGGTACTCGACGCGCAGCGGGTGACGAGGTGCTCGACGGTGGGGGCGGGGTGGCGCTACCCGGATTCGTGGACTCTCACGTGCATCTGACGCAGTGGGCGGCGGCCCGTAGGCGAATCGACGTCGGGCCGGCGATGTCGGCGGCCGACGCCGTCGCGCTGGTGTACCCCTACGCGCGTACGGCAGGTGAATCCGTGGTGCGCGCCAACGGTTTCCGCGATGCACAGTGGCCGGAGGAGCCACACAAGGACCTGCTAGAGAATGCGCTGCCCGGTGCCCGCGTGGCGATGACGAGCATGGACCTGCACACGCTGTGGCTGAGCCCGGCGTTGCTCGACGACCTGGGTATCGACCACCCCACCGGTGTGTTGCGTGACGTCGACGGCCTCGAAGCGGTCATGGCTCTCGAAGAGCAGGAGGACCCGGCCGAACTCGATCGAGCCGTGCTCGACGCGACCGCGGCACTGGCGGTCCGCGGAGTCACCGGCGTCGTGGATTTCGAGTTCGCCGACAACAAGACGGTCTGGGATCGACGCCTGACGGCCGGCTCTCCCGCGGTACGCGTCGACACGACCGTGTGGCCGCAATGGCTCGACGAAGCACTCGAGCGCGGCGAGCGGACCGGAGACGTCTCGGCTCTGTCGGAACTGATCCGGCGGGGACCACTCAAGGTGATGCTCGACGGCTCGCTCAACACCCGAACCGCGTGCTGCCACGACCGATACCCGGGCATCGAGGGTGACGACGCGTACGGTCTGTTGCTCGAGACCCGCGAGGGTCTGTTCGAGCTCGTGTCGCGGGCATCGCGCGGCGGCATCGTTCCGGCGATCCACGCGATCGGTGACCGCGCGAACGGGATTGCTCTCGATGCGTTCGAGCGTGCCGGTTGCGGTGGTCGAATCGAACATGCGCAACAGATCCTGCCGGAGGACATCACGCGTTTCGCAGCGCTCGGCGTCGCGGCATCGGTGCAGCCGCAGCACGCGATGGCCGATCGCGAGATCGCCGAGGATCTGTGGGCCGGACGGCGCTCGGTGGCGTACGGATACGGAACCTTGCACCGCAGCGGGGCGACGCTGCTGTTCGGTTCCGACGCCCCGGTCAGTCCGCCCGAGCCGTTGGCCGGAGTCGCCGCGGCGGTGTTCCGTACCGACGACGACCGACCCCCGTGGCACCCCGAAGAAGCCGTACCTCTCGAGGTGGCACTGCGGGCGGCGTGCGGTGGCCGCGGGATACTCCGCGTGGGGGATACGGCGGACATCGTCGTTCTCGTCGAGCATCCCGTGCACCGATCGGCACACGATCTGGCCGACACCGAGATCCGAGCGACGATCTGCGCCGGCGCGCTGACCCACGCGTCCGCTGGTTAGGCACCGGGTTCGCGGACGACGATTTCGGTCCATAGCCGGACATGAGAACTCACTCATGTTGCCCTCATTGGCGTCTCACTCGTTCGAGACAGTGTGGTGATGTGAAGTTCGCACCCAAGATCGCCGTCCTGGCGGCCGTGGTGATCGTTCCGGTGGGCGTGGCACTGGCGAGCACCGTACTTGCCGACACCCCACAGCCACCGAGCTTCGAGCCGCGAGTCACCGTCGGAGTCGCGGCACCGAGCGCATCCGAGACCTCCGGCGAGGCACCGCCCCCATCGCCCCCATCGGCCTCCTCGACCGCTGCACCCCCGACCGCTGTACCCCCGACCGCTGCACCCTCGACCGCGGCCCCCTCGGTGGCTGAAATTCCTCCCGCGGCCACGGGCCCGGTGGGCGGTACGGCTCCTGCTGCAGCGGAGCCGCCGGCAGCACCGCAGTCCATCGTCGTCCCTGCCCCTCCGCCTGTCGAAGTCATTCCGGACGGTGATGACGATGATGACGACGTCGGTGGCCAGGACGATGCGGATGGCGACGACGATGTGGAAGACGACGACGGGTGAATTCGACCGAGAAACTGATCGACGGCAGTGATGCCCGCACCGAGGTGCTCGCTCGGAAGGGCCCTGTGCCCGAGCCTGCGCCTCGTCGTCCCCGGGTGGGAACCCGTGTTCCGGCGCGGGTGCGCATCCTCGGCTGGCTGTTGTTCGTCATGGCACTGGCCATGCTGGCCGTGGGGGTTGCCGTCCGAACGATCCTCCTCGCCGATGTCGAGAGAGACACCGCGGTGGCGCTCGAGCAAGAGATCGGCGAGTTCAGCGAGTTCGCTGCGACCGGCCGGGATCCGGACGACGGGTTGCCGTTCGGCAATGTCGCCGATCTGCTCCAGTTGCACCTGCAGCGCCAATACCCGGACGACGACGAGATCCTGTTCGGCTACACCGACCGACTGCTGCGTCAGGAGCGCAGCGGCCCGGGAGATCTGGTCGCCGACGCGGCCGTCGTATCGGCGATCGTGGACTCACCCGACAGTGTGGGATCGACGCAGACTTCGGAAGGCGAAGTCGCCTGGGCGAAACAGGTCGCCGAACCTTCCGGCGGCCGCCAGGCCGGAACTTTCGCGATCGGAATCCTCGTCGACCGCGAACGCGCGGACGTGTCCGACACCGTTCGTGTGGTGATCGGAGTGTCACTGATGGCGCTGCTGTTCACCGGCGGCATCGCCTGGGTCGTGGCCGGGCAGATCCTTGCGCCCGTGCGTCTGGTTCGGCGGACCGCAGCCCAGATCACCACCGACGACCTCTCCAGGCGGATCGAAGTGGACGGCCGAGACGACGTCGCCGAACTCGCCGACACCTTCAACGACATGCTCGATCGATTGGAGTCCGCGTTCGCCGCGCAGCGACAATTCGTCGACGACGCGAGCCATGAGCTTCGTACGCCGATCACGATCGTGCTGGGGCATCTCGAACTGATGGGTGATGATCCACGCGAGCGCGAAGAGACGGTCCGGCTCGTCACCGACGAGTTGGACCGAATGAACCGGATCGTGGAAGACCTGTTGCTCCTCGCCAAAGCCGAGCGGCCGGATTTCGTGCACAAGCAACCGGTGGATCTCGAGACCCTCACGCGCGACATCGACGCGAAGGTACGCGCGCTCGCCGACCGCGACTGGATACTGGGGCACGTCGGCACGGGCTCGGTGCGGGTCGATCCACAACGAGTCACGCAGGCAGTGCTTCAGCTGGCGCAGAATGCGGTGTCGCACACCGGCCCCGGTGACCGAATCGTCGTGGGCTCCGAGCTCGCCCTGGACCGAGTTCTGTTGTGGGTGAGCGACACCGGTCCCGGTGTGTCCAGCGAGGACGCGCCGACCATCTTCGAACGATTCGCGCGCGGCACCAGTGCTTCGCCTCGCTCGGACAACGGCGGAGCGGGTCTGGGCCTGAGTATCGTGCGAGCGATCGCCGACGGGCATCACGGTGCCGCGACACTCGACAGTCGGCCCGGTGCCGGTGCGACATTCGGGCTCGACCTGCCGGCACGGTGAGCGACCGACGATTTCGTTCTGCCAGAAATGTTTCCACGTCACCCACGGCAGTGGAACGGCACATGAAAGAACGCTCATAGAACGTTCATCGACGTTTCATCGGACGGACCGAGACTGGTCACCATGAACACGGTCAGCTACAGAACGCAGCCACCTCCTGTCCCGGAACCGATGCGCTCGTGGCGCTTTCGCGATCTGTTGACCCGCCGACTGGTCCAGGGCGTCATGAGTTCGGTTGCGCTGCTGGTACTCCTGGCCGTACTCGCGGGCGCGGCGCAAGGGCTGCCCAGCGCCGGGCGGACCACGCTCGTGGTCTTCACCGCAGCTGTCGCGCTCTGGGTGTTCACGAAGATCGACGACACCTACGTAGCTCTCGGTGCCGCACTTGCTCTGGTACTGACCGGTGTGGTGAGCACCGACGCACTGTTCGACACTCTCGGCGAGGAGACCATCTGGCTTCTCATCGCGGCATTCATCATCGCCGCGGGAGTCCGTGAGTCCGGTTTGGCAACGCGCGCAGCAGTGTTCATCGTCAGTGGCGCGCGTAGCGTACGCCAGCTCACCCATCTGGTGACGGCCGCGTTGATCGTGACCGCTTTCGCGATTCCCGCCACCTCGGGTCGCGCCGCCCTTGCGCTGCCGGTGTTCTTGGCGTTGGCGCAGGCGCTCGCCGAGCGCAAGCGGGTGGTGCGGGCGTTGGCAATCCTGTTTCCTACCGTCATCCTGCTGTCCGCGGTGGCGACGCTCATCGGGGCGGGGGCGCATCTGATCACCAGCCAGGTGCTCGAGAGTGCGACGGGTACCGGGATCAGCTTCACCGCGTGGCTGTTGCTCGGTGTGCCGCTGGCCGTGGTCAGCAGCCACTGCGCCGCCGAACTGGTACTGGTGCTGTTCACCGATCGGGAGGATCGCCGAATACCGTTGACGGTGAACGTATCCGACATGGCATCGCGACTCCCGACACCGGTGACGGGACCGCTGACCATCGCGGAGAACCGGGCCGCGACGCTGCTGGCCGTCGTCATCGTGCTGTGGTGCTCCGAACCGTTGCACGGCGTGCACCCCGCCATCATCGCCCTGCTGGGTGCCTTGATCTCCACCTCACCGCGGGTGGGTACCACCGACTTCGGAAAGGCGCTCGCTACCGTGCCGTGGTCGCTGCTGTTGTTCATGGCGGCAACGCTGGCCCTCGGGACCGCGCTGACGACGTCCGGTGCGGCAGGGTGGCTCTCGGACGGGCTGTTCACGGTGGTTCCGATCGGCTCGGCACCGCCCTGGGTGTTCATCGCGGTGGTGATCGTGCTGTCCGTGGCCTCGCACCTTCTCATCCAATCTCGCTCGGCACGTTCGTCCGTCCTCGTTCCGCTCGTCGTCACCACGGCTTCGGCGCTCGGAGTCGACCCCATGGCCGCGGCCTTCGCGTCGACGGCTGCAGCAGGCTTCTGCCACACCATGCCGTCCTCGGCGAAGCCGGTGGCAATCTTCGGCAAAGCCGAAGGTGTGGAGACGTATTCACCGAAGGACCTGCTACGCCTGTCCGCCTTTCTCGCGCCGCTGACCGCAGGGACCGTGCTGTTCTTCGCCGTGTTCGTGTGGCCGCTGCTCGGCACCCCCATCTCCTGATCTCCCACCCTCGAAAAGGAATCGATCACCATGCCGTCTTCCACCCCACTCCGGTTCGTCGTCGCCCCGTCCGGGTTCAAGGAATCTCTCGGTGCCGACGAGGTCGCGTCGGCCATTGCCGCTGGTATTCGCCGGGTGGTGCCCGGGGCCATCGTCAACTCGGTCCCCCTCGTCGACGGGGGTGAGGGGTCCGCTCGCGCCCTTGCCGGTGCCACGATGGGCAAGGTGATCGACACCGTCGTGACCGGGCCGGTGGGCAAGCCGGTCGATTCCCATTTCGCTCTGCTGGGAACGGACGGGCCGGTCACCGCGGTCGTGGAGATGGCAGCAGCGGCCGGTCTGTCGCTGGTTCCGCGAGACATGCGCGACCCGACGGTGACCACGAGCCGCGGAGTCGGTGAGCTCATCCGCACCGCCCTCGACTACGGTGCCGAACGAATCCTGTTGGGCTGCGGCGACTCCGGCACCTCGGACGGCGGTGCGGGGCTCCTGCAGGCGCTCGGAGTGCGACTCCTCGATGCCGAAGGCCTCGAATTGGGCGACGGCGGAGGCGAGTTGACTCGGCTAGACCACATCGATGTATCCGGCCTCGATTCACGGCTGAGTCCGGGAAGCGGTGTGGAGATCAGGGTCGCATGCAACCCACACAACATTCTCTGTGGGCCCGGCGGAGTCGCCCGGGTCTTCGCACCGCAGAAGGGGGCCACCGCGACGCAAGTGGAGATCCTGTCGGCTGCGATGGACCGCTGGGCCGAGGTGTTGGAGCGTGACGTATCGACGCGGCCGGCCGGTCTGAACCTCCGCACCGGGCCCGGTACCGGCGCATCCGGCGGGATGGGGGCAGGCGTGGCAGCGGTCCTGCGGGCCGAGCTGCTACCGCGCTTCGAGGTGATGCTCGATCATGTCGACCTCGACAGCCTCATCGCGACAGCAGACCTGGTGTTGACCGCCGAGGGGTCCATCGACAAGCAGACGCCGAAGGGGAAGATCCCGACGGAGGTCGCCCGCCGAGCCAAGCTTCACGGCAAACCTGTGGTGGCGCTCGCGGGAACCATCGGGCTCGACGCCCGCGCCAACTACGACTCGGGTATCGACGCCTTCGCCGGCATCCTGCCCTCACCGGTCGAGTTGGTCGAGGCGCTCGAACGGGGTGCCGAGTTCCTGACCGACGCCACGGAGCGAGCCATGAGATTGCTTCTGGTCGGAGCGACTCTCGGCCGGTGAGGCCGGAGCAGCGTGAATGGATCTCGAGGACCTGCCGAAGTGTCCGCGATCGCCGATTCTGTCGGATCACCCGCGTAGCGTGTCTGCGATGACGTCGATCACCGATCCGCGCGTACGCGAGTTTCTGTCCACGGGTACCCGCACCGGCAAGCTCGGATACCTGGCCTCCGACGGCAGGCCCCTGGTGGCCCCCGTCTGGTTCATCGTCGAGGGCGACGAGATCGTGTTCAACACGGGGGCCGACACCGCGAAGGGAAAGTCGATTCGCCGTGATCCCCGCGTGGTGCTGACCGTCGATCTCGAAGAGCCGCCGTACGGATTCGTCCAGGTGCAGGGCATCGCGTCGGTCGACGAGGATCCCGCCGAGTTGCTCCGCACCGCCACCGAGCTGGGGGCTCGGTACATGGGCCGCGATCGCGCCGAGGAGTTCGGCGCACGCAACGGTGTTCCGGGCGAATTGATCGTTCGGGTGACACCGAACAAGGTGATCGCCGCTTTCGACATGACGGCATGACGACCGACGGTCTTCGCCCGGTCGGCACTGTAGATTGACCGGGTGCCGAATCGAGTCGGAGTGTGTCGGGTGAGCTCGGATCGGGTATCGACTTGTAACGGTCCGGTACATACGGACGGATATGTACTGAAAGGTAACTTCGAGTTGTTTCCGGTGAGAAAATAGAGAACGAAGTAAGCAACTTGCTCGATGTGTTCGGTGCCTGCCGATCGCTGCTCGTGTGGCAGCCGGTGGGGGCGCGTGTGATTGTGGGAAAGAGAGGCTTCGATTGGACCCGCTAGGTGTGGAAGGTGCTGGACACGACGACGGAGTCGGCAGTTCCGAGCATTCGTCGTTCCCACTGTCACCGGCCCAATTGGGAATGTGGTTCGCACAGCACGTGGACCCCTCGGTACCCGCGAACATCGCCCAGTACATCGAACTTCACGGCGACCTCGACGTGGAGCTGCTTCGCCGAGCATCCTCGCAGGCGGCACTCGAACTGCAATCCGGATTCGTGCGCATCGTCGAGGTCGACGCCGAGCCCCGTCAGATCGTCGACCCCACTCTCGACGACTCTCTGAACTACCTCGATCTGCGCGGTGAGGCCGATCCGAGGGCAGCCGCCCTGGCGTGGATGCACGGCGACTACAGCGCGCCGATCGACATTCTCCGCGACCGACTCATCGCGGCAACCGTCCTGCGCCTGGAGGACGACGTGTGGTTCTGGTACGAGCGCGTGCATCACGTGGTGCTCGACGGTTTCGGTGCCGTCACGTTCATGAACCGTGCGGCGGAGCTGTACACCGCAGCGGTGGAGGGCACCGAGCCGAGCAAGAACCTGGCATCGGACCTGACCAAGGTCTACGACATCGACGTGGCATACCGTGATTCGACCCGTTTCGAGGCCGACCGCGAGTACTGGGCGTCACGCATCGACGGCATCGACGGAGTCACCACTCTCGCCGGGCACACGGCTCCGCCCGCAGCGAAGAGCCAGATCGACAGCACAGCTCTGTCCACCGAGACGATGGAACGGCTCGAGGCTCTTCGTGCCGAGACGGACACCACGATGGCAACCATCGTCATCGCCGGCTTCGCCGCCTATCTCGCCCAGATGACCGGACGAGAAGACGTCGTACTGTCGCTGCCGGTCACCGCACGCACCACCGCTGTACTTCGCCGTTCCGGCGGCATGGTCTCCAACGTCGTTCCCCTGCGGCTCGACGTGTCGGGAGACACCACCGTCGAGACGCTCTTCGCGCGCGTCAACGCCGAGGTCTCCGGGGCCCTGCGCCACCAGCGTTACCGGCACGAGGACATCCGGCGCGATGCAGGCTCGGCCAGTGGTCAGGCCTCGTTCTTCGGCCCGTGGGTCAACATCATGCTGTTCTTCGGCGAGGTGCGCCTCGGTTCGATGGTCGGCGGCATCAACATTCTCTCGACCGGCCTCATCGAGGATTTCGGGCTCAATCTCTACACCAGCGTCGCCGGGTCCACCACGCACATCGACTTCGAGTCCAACCCCAATCTGTACGGACCGGAACAAGCCGGCCGGAACCACGAACGCTTCGTCGATTTCTTCGCCCGTTTCGTGGCGTCGGGACCGAAGGACGCGGTATGGGATCTGGCACTGACGGACGGTCTCGAACGCGAGCAGGTCGTGGACCGGTGGAACGACACCGAGCACGAGACCGAACCGCGGACTCTGCTCTCTGCATTCGAGGCAGCCGCGGCCGCGAACCCGGATGCGACAGCCCTGGTGTACGAGGGCGAGGCGCTGACCTACGGCGACCTTTCGGCGCGGGTGAACGGCCTCGCTCGCCACCTGATCGATATGGGTGTGGGTCCCGAGACGCTCGTCGGACTGTCGATTCGCCGTTCTTTCGACCTCGTCGTCGGCATGTACGCGATCGTCGCGGCAGGCGGTGCGTGGGTGCCGATCGACCCCGACCACCCCGCGGATCGCACGGCCTACATTCTGGATTCCGCACAGCCGCGGTGCGTGCTGATCTCCTCCCGCGACGACGTGGCGCTGCCCGAGGGAACCGAGACGGTTGCGGTCGATCTCGTCGACTGTGCCGCGAGGTCCACGGCACCCGTTCGGGATGTCGAACGCACTGCGCCACTTCGACTTTCGAATACTGCGTACGTGATCTACACATCCGGTTCCACCGGACGGCCGAAGGGTGTCGCGGTCGAACACGCGGCCATCCACAACCAGATGGAGTGGATGCTCTCGGAGTATCCGATGGACGCATCCGACGTCTATCTGCAGAAGACGGCCACCACCTTCGACGTCTCGCTCTGGGGATTCTTCCTGCCGCTGCGCGTCGGCGCGACGATGGTGCTCGCCACCCCCGACGGGCATCGAGACTCGGTCTACGTGGCCAACAAGATCGCCGAACATCGGGTCACGATCACCGATTTCGTGCCGTCGATGCTGACGGTGTTCGTGGCCAACGCGCCGATGGGCACCTGCAGTTCGCTGCGCCACGTGTTCGTCATCGGTGAGGCACTGCCGGTCGAGACGGCAGCGTCGTTCCGCGCGCTGTGCTCGGCGGGGCTGCACAATCTCTACGGCCCCACCGAGGCCGCGGTCTCGGTCACCTATCACCCCAGCGGACCGGAGGACACCCGCACCGTTCCGATCGGTGTCCCCGAGTGGAACACCAGGGCCTTCGTTCTCGACGGTCGGCTGCGGCCCACCCCGATCGGCGAATCGGGCGAGCTCTACCTTGCCGGAGTCCAGTTGGCGCGCGGCTACGTGGGCCGACCGGATCTGAGCTCGGATCGCTTCGTCGCCAACCCCTTCGGCACCGGCGGCGAGCGGATGTACCGCACCGGTGACCTCGTGCGCTGGCGTAGCGACGGAGTGCTGGACTACATCGGACGAACCGATTTCCAGGTCAAGTTCCGCGGCCAACGCATCGAGCTCGGTGAGATCGAAACGGTTCTGCTCTCCAACGAATCCATCTCGCAGGCAGTGGTGTTGGTGGTCCAGACGGTCACCGGTGATCAGTTGGTGGCGTATGTGGTCGCCGCTCCCGGACGATCCATCGAGTCGGCCGCGGCGATCGAGTTCGCCGGTCACGCCCTACCGTCGTACATGGTGCCTGCAGCGGTCGTCGTCCTCGACGCCCTGCCGCTGAACACCAGCGGCAAGCTCGACCGAAAAGCGTTGCCGGAACCGGTGTTCAGCAGTGCGAAGAAGTACCGGGCTCCGCAGAGCCGAGCGGAGTACGTCGTCGCGGGCATCTACGAGGATCTGCTCGGAGCCTCCAAGGTCGGTCTGGACGAGGACTTCTTCGAGCTCGGTGGTAACTCTCTGATTGCCACGCAGTTGGTGACGCGAGTCGGCAGCGCTCTCGGTGTGCGCCTCGGTGTCCGTGAGCTGTTCGAGGCTCCCACGGTCGGCGCACTCGCGGCCAGGGCCGAATCGGCGGCCCGGCTCGGGGCGGACACCCCGGTTCTGGAGTCGCGGGAACGCCCCGAGCGTATTCCGCTCTCACCTGCGCAACAGCGTATGTGGTTCCTCAACCGCTTCGACCCGACCACTGCGGCGTACAACCTGCCGTTCTCCGTTCGTCTGACCGGCCCGCTGGACGTGGTGGCGCTGTCTGCCGCATTCGCCGACGTTGTCGATCGACACGAAACGCTGCGCACCGTCTACCCCGAAGTGGACGGCTCACCGGAACAGGTCGTACTCACGGCCGCACGGACACCGGCGACGATCCTGCCGGTCCGCATCGAACGCGACGAACTGGGTGGCCGGCTGCACGAACTGGTCGCCAAGGGATTCGACGTCACGGTCGATACACCGTTCCGCATCGCACTCTTCGAGATCTCACCGACCGAACACGAACTCGCGATGGTGCTCCACCACATCGCCGCCGACGGTGCGTCGTTCGGCCCACTGGCGCGGGACGTGCTGGTGGCGTACTCGAGCCGCGTCAAGGGGCGCGCACCCGAGTGGACCCCTCTCGAGGTCCAGTACGCCGACTACGCGTTGTGGCAGCGAGCGGTGCTCGGTCCCGAGACCGATCCGCTGTCTCTGGCGTCTCGCGAAATCGCCTACTGGAGCGCGACTCTCGAAGATCTGCCCGATCAACTGGCGCTGCCGTCGAGCAGGCCACGGCCCGCCGTGTCCTCGAATGCGGGCAGCAAACTCCGGGTGGACGTTCCGGCGCATCTGCATGCCTCGCTGGCGAACCTGGCCCGAGCGAACAACGCCTCGCTGTTCATGGTCATGCAATCGGCGTACGCGCTGCTGCTCGCCCGGCTCAGTGGTACCACCGACATCGCTATCGGTGCGCCCGTGGCCGGTCGGGGAGAACCCGCACTCGACGACCTGGTCGGCATGTTCGTCAACACGCTCGTACTGCGTACCGAGGTCGACCCGGCGTTGACGTTCGAGGATCTGCTCTCGCGCGTACGTGACACGGATCTGTCCGCGTTCGCGCATGCAGACGTGCCGTTCGAGCGCCTCGTCGAGGTGCTGAACCCGGTCCGCTCGACGTCTCGGCACCCGCTGTTCCAGGTCGCGATCTCACTCGAATCGGCGATGTCTCGTGAACTCACCGTCGGCAGTCTGCGCGCGGAAGCCGCCGAATTCGATGTTCCCATCGCCAAATTCGACATACAGCTGTGGCTGACCGAGCACCTCGACGACGGAGCGCCCGCGGGTATCGATGCGGTGTTCGAGTACGCAACGGATCTGTTCGACGAAGATCTCGTCGAGAGTTTCGCGCGTCGCTTCCTGGCGATTCTGGACGCGGTCACCACGGACGCGACAGTGCCGGTCGGTGATGTCACGATCGTCGACGCCGCGGAGCACCGTGCCGTGGTGTCGCAATGGAACGTCTCGGGAAACGACGTCTCACGAGAGCTGACCCTGGTGGATCTGCTCGATGCAGCTGCCGCGAATCACCCGGACGCCGTCGCTGTGCGGTTCGGTGGCTCGTCGATGACCTACGCGCAGTTCGATGCGCAGTCCAATCGCCTTGCGCGCGTTCTCGTCTCGCACGGCGTCGGCCCCGAAAGTCTGGTCGCCGTAGCGCTTCCTCGGTCGGCGGAACTGGTCGTCGCGCTCGTCGCGGTGATCAAGGCCGGCGGTGGATACCTCCCCGTCGACCCGAGCTACCCACTCGACCGGGTCGAGTACATGCTCGACGATGCTCGGCCCACCACCGTTCTGTTGTCCGGCTCGGACCGAGTCGAACTGCCGTCCGACGTCGAATCACGTACCGGCGCAGCGTTGCTCGATATCGACACTGTCGATCTGTCCTCGGTGTCCGACGATTCCGTCACCGACGAGGATCGGACTGCTCCGCTGCGGCCCGACAACGTCGCCTACGTCATCTACACCTCGGGTTCGACGGGGCGTCCCAAGGGCGTGATGGTTCCGCATCGCAACGTCGTTCGGCTGCTCGACAACACCGATTCGGTCTACGGCTTCGGTGCCGACGACGTCTGGACGATGTTCCACTCCTACGCATTCGACTTCTCGGTGTGGGAGCTGTGGGGACCGTTGCTGTACGGCGGCACGTTGGTCGTCGTCGACTACTTCACCTCACGGTCGCCGGAGGCATTCCACCGACTGCTCGTCGACGAGCAGGTCACGGTGCTCAACCAGACGCCGTCGGCGTTCTATCAGCTCTCCGAGGCCGATCGCACGACGGCGACCGCGCACGGCGAATTGGTGCTGCGGTACGTGATCTTCGGCGGTGAAGCCCTCGAACAACGACGGCTGACCGGCTGGTTCGAACGGCACGGGCACAGTGCGCCCCAGCTCGTCAACATGTACGGCATCACCGAGACGACCGTCCACGTGTCCTACCGTGCGCTCGATGCCGCGTCCGTCGAGACCAGTGCGTCGGTGGTCGGTAAGCCGATCGCCGGGCTGCGGGTATTCGTACTGGACACTCGCCTGCACCCGGTTCCGGTCGGGGTGCCCGGCGAAATGTATGTCGCCGGTGGACAACTCGCCCGCGGTTACCTCGGTCGCCGGGAACTGACGTCGGTCCGCTTCGTGGCGAACCCGTTCGCGTCGGGAGCCGACGAGGCATCGCTGCTGTACCGAACCGGTGACCTCGCACAGTGGAACTCCGCAGGCGAACTCGAGTACCTCGGACGTTCCGACGACCAGGTCAAGGTTCGCGGATTCCGCATCGAACTGGGTGAGGTCGAGGCGGCGGTGTCCGCGCAGCCCACCGTCACCCAGGCCGCCGTGGTCGTGCGCGAGGACTCGCCCGGTGCAGCTCGACTGGTCGCCTACGTGGTGTCCGCCGCGGTCGAGGGCAGGCCGATCGTCGACATCGAAGACATCAGAACCGGTATCGCAGAGGTACTTCCCGAGTACATGGTGCCGTCGGCTTTCGTCGTGCTCGAGGCGATCCCACTGACCGTCAACGGCAAGCTCGATCGCCGGGCACTGCCGGCTCCGGTGTTCGAGGTGCGCGAGTTCCGCGCCCCGACCACACCGATCGAGGAGATCGTCGCCGACGTCTTCGCCGACGTTCTCGGCGTGGAACGCGTGGGTCTCGACGACGACTTCTTCGAGCTCGGCGGTAACTCGCTGATCGCCACGCAGGTGGTCTCGCGCCTCGGAGTCGCTCTCGATGCGACCGTGCCGGTGCGCATGCTGTTCGAGGCATCGACCGTAGCGCTGCTCGCGGTACGGGTGGAGCAGGCCGCAGGGGAGGGCGGCCGCGTCGCGCTCGTCGCAACCGTGCGGCCCGAGCGCATTCCGCTCTCGCTCGCGCAGCAGCGTATGTGGTTCCTCAATCGATTCGACGCCGATTCGACCGCGTACAACATTCCGTTCGCACTGAGACTGACCGGCGAACTCGACGTCGCCGCGTTGCAGGTGGCGATCATGGACGTCATCGACCGTCACGAATCGCTGCGCACGGTCTACCCCGACACCGCGGCCGGCCCGCAGCAGACCATCCTCGATGCCGCGCAGACGGTGCCGAACCTGATGCCCGTTCCGACGTCCGCGACCGATATCCAGCGGCAGGTCTTCACGCTCGCGTCGACGACGTTCGACGTGACGGTCAACGTTCCGATTCAGGCTCGCCTCTTCGAGATCGGTCCCCGCGAGCACGTCATCGCCATGGTGGTGCACCACATCTCGGCCGACGGCTGGTCGATGGGTCCACTGGCCCGCGACCTCATGATCGCGTACGCCTCACGCACCGCGTGGGAGAACCCGGCGTGGATGCCGCTCGAGGTGCAGTACGCCGACTACAGCCTGTGGCAGCGTTCGGTTCTCGGCTCCGAGGACGATCCGCAATCGCTGATCTCCGGTCAGGTCGACTACTGGGCCGACATGCTTGCCGGTCTGCCCGACCAGCTGGACCTGCCGACCGATCGGCCGCGCCCGAATCGTCAGTCGTACCAGGGATCGTCGATCCGATTCGAGGTACCGGCCGAGGTCCACCGAGGCCTGTCCTCGCTGGCTCACACGCACAACGCATCGCTGTTCATGGTCGTGCACGCCGCTCTGGCGGTACTGCTCGCTCGCTTGTCCGGCACCGAGGACATCGCGATCGGTACTCCGGTCGCAGGCCGCGGCGACGCAGCCCTGGACGACGTGGTCGGCATGTTCGTCAACACCCTCGTGCTGCGCACCGACATCGAGTCGGGTCGCACGTTCTCGGAGCAGATCGGCCGCGCCCGCGAGGTCGCGCTCGGTGCGTTCGGGCACGCCGATCTGCCGTTCGAGCGCTTGGTCGAGGTGCTGAACCCGTCCCGGTCGCAGGCGCGGCACCCGCTGTTCCAGGTGATGCTCTCGTTCGAGAACCTCACCCGTACGCACGTGGACCTACCCGGACTGTCGGTGGACAGCGTCGCCCTCGATGCCGAGGTGGCGAAGTTCGACCTGCAGCTGACCGTCACCGAGTCCATCGGAGTGGACGGTCGCGGACAGGGCATGGCAGCCGAGTTGACCTACGCGACCGATCTTTTCGACGCCGCGACGGTCCGAGGATTTGCCGAACGTTTCGTGCGGATGCTCACTGCCGTGGTCGCAGATCCCTCGCTGTCGGTGGGAGACATCGACCTTCTCGACGACGGCGAGCGCGAGCGCGTCGTCACGGCGTGGAACCGGACCGAACACGACGTGCCGAAGCAGGTGACGTTGGTCGACCTGTTCGATCGTCAGGTCGACCGGACCCCCGATGCACCGGCTCTGGTGTTCGAGGGGGAGCGGCTGACGTATGCGGAGTTCGCGGCGAGAGCCAATCGTCTTGCGCGACATCTGGTGTCGACCGGTGTCGGGCCCGACACCCTCGTGGGGCTCGCCATCGGACGCAGCCTCGACCTGTTCGTGGGTATGTACGCGATCGTCAAGGCCGGAGCCGGGTACGTTCCGATCGATCCGACGCAGCCGGCCGATCGCAACGAATACATCGTGGCCACGGCCGCACCGGTCCGAGTGCTGTCCACCACGCGAGATCACGTGGAGTTCGCCGGGGTCGAGACGATCGACATCGACACACTCGACGTGTCGGACCTGTCCTCGACGCCGTTGACCGACGCCGACCGTGCAGCCCCGCTGCGGCCCTCGAACATCGCCTACGTGATCTTCACGTCGGGATCGACAGGTCGCCCCAAGGGCGTCGGAGTCTCGCACGAGGCGATCGTCAACCGCCTGCTGTGGATGCAGCACGAGTATCAATTGAACGCCGACGACGTGGTGCTGCAGAAGACTCCGTCGACCTTCGACGTCTCGGTGTGGGAGTTCTTCTGGGCTCTGCAGAACGGCGCATCGGTCGCCATCGCTGTTCCGGACGGTCACCGCGATGCGATGTATCTGCTCGACGTCATTGCGCGCGAACATGTCTCGGTGGTGCACTTCGTACCGTCGATGATGTCCGTCTTCGTCCCCGAGGTGGAGCGACGCCGAGCATCGGGTGCCACACTGCGGCTCGTGTTCGCATCCGGCGAGGCACTGGCTCCCACCACGGCTCGTGCACTGCGCCGAGCGGTGAAGGGAGTCGAGCTGCACAACCTGTACGGTCCGACGGAGGCTGCCGTCGACGTCACCTATCACGCTGTCACGGACGAGGATTCGGACGTGATGCCGATCGGTGCGCCGGTGTGGAACACCGCCGTGTACGTGCTCGACTCGCGACTGAATCCCACTCCCGTCGGTGTCGCAGGTGAGCTCTACCTCGCAGGTACACAGCTGGCTCGCGGCTACGTGAGCCGCCCCGACCTGACCGCGGATCGCTTCGTGGCGCATCCGTTCGCAACGGGCGGGCAGCGCCTCTATCGGACCGGCGACGTCGTGCGGTGGAACCGTGACGGCGAGCTGGAGTACGTGGGTCGTTCGGATTTCCAGGTGAAGCTGCGCGGCCTGCGCATCGAACTCGGCGAGATCGAATCCGCATTGCTGGCACAACGCTCCATCTCTCAGGCAGTCGTCGTGGTCCGCAACGACCAACTCGTCGGGTACGTCGTACCGTCCGGTGCCTCGGTGGAGACCGGAGCCGTCCTCGGTGCCCTGCGCTCTCGACTCGCGGAGTACATGGTGCCGTCGACGCTGATCGTGCTCGAGGAGTTTCCGCTCGGTGCCAGCGGAAAGCTCGACCGCAAGGCTCTGCCCGATCCCGCTTTCGAGGTGACCGAGTACCGGGAACCGACCAACGACATCGAACGCACCGTTGCGGAGGTCTTCGCCCAGGTCCTCGGAGTCGAGCGCGTCGGTCTCGACGACGACTTCTTCGAGCTCGGCGGAAACTCCCTCATCGCAACACAACTGGTGTCACGACTGGGCGTCGCCATGGACACTCGAATTGCGGTTCGAGAGCTGTTCGACACCTCCACGGTGGCCGATCTGGCCGCGCGGTTGGGCACACTGGTCGCCACCGGAAGCCGTCCGCCGCTGGTGCCTCAGCAACGGCCGAAACACATTCCGTTGTCGCTCGCGCAGCAGCGGATGTGGTTCCTGAACAAGTTCGACGTCGAATCCGCAGCCAACAACATCCCGATCGCCGTGCGACTGTCCGGTCTGCTGGACCGTCGCGCAATGCAGATCGCGGTCGCGGACGTCGTGGCTCGGCAGGAGTCCCTGCGCACGGTGTTCCCGGAGACCGACGGAACCGCACATCAGGTGATCGTCGACGCAGCCACGGCCACACCGGATCTGACGCCCGTCGACATCGCCGCGCACGAGGTCGCGGATGCGTTGCGAGAACTGGCGACCACCGGATTCGACCTGTCGAAGGACCTGCCCTTCCGAACCAGGCTCTTCGAGGTCAGCCCCACCGAGCACCTGCTGGTGTTCGTCGTCCACCACATCGCGGCCGACGGGTTCTCGCTGGGCCCGCTCACCCGAGACGTGATGAACGCGTACGCGGCTCGCTCGCTGAACCAGGAGCCCTTCTGGTCTCCGCTGCCGGTCGACTACGCCGATTACAGCCTCTGGCAGCGCGAAGTACTCGGTTCCGAGGACGACCCGCAGTCGGTCGTCTCGCAGCAGATCGACTACTGGACAGCCACTCTGGCCGGCCTACCGGATCAGCTCGACGTGCCGTCCGACCGACCGAGGCCTGTCGTGGCGTCGAACCGTGGCGCGCTCGTACGCTTCTCCATCGACGAAGATCTGCACCGCGCGCTGATCGATGCCGCCAGAGCAGAGAACGCCTCGCTGTTCATGGTGGTGCACACCTCGTTGGCCGTACTGCTGTCGCGGTTGTCCGGCGAGGCCGACATCGCGATCGGCACCCCGGTCGCCGGTCGCGGTGAGGCCGCCCTCGACGACTTGATCGGCATGTTCGTCAACACGCTGGTGTTGCGCACCGAGATCGACACGTCACGGCGATTCGACCAGGTTCTCGCCGACACCCGCGAGACCGACCTGTCGGCTCTGGCCCACGTGGACGTACCTTTCGAGCGGCTGGTCGAAATTCTCAACCCCGCCCGATCCACGGCTCGGCATCCCCTCGTGCAGGTGGTACTCGCGTTCCAGAACCTGGGACAGAAGGATCTCGAACTGCCGGGACTGTCGGTCTCGGGTGTCGATTTCGAGACGCTGGTCGCGCTGTTCGATCTGCAGTTCACGTTCGTCGAGTCGATCGGACCGAGCGGTGCTCCGCAGGGCATGACCGTCGACGTCACCTACGCCACCGATCTCTTCGACGAAGCCACGGTTGTCACGCTTGGCGATCGGTTGATCACTGTTCTCGAAGCCGTCGCCGACAACCTCTCGACCGTGGTCGGCGACATCGAGCTGCTCGAGCCCGTCGAACGCAGCCGGGTACTGGTCGAGTGGAACGACACCGCGCACGAGCTCGACCGGGCACAGACGTTGGCCTCGCTCGCCGGACAGGTCGACTCGACCTCCGCCGCACTGATTTTCGAGGGCGACACGCTCGGCTACGGCGAATTCCAGGAACGGGTCTCCCGTCTGGCGCGGTTCCTGATCGCCCGCGGTGTCGGACCCGAGAGCGCGGTGGGCATCGCTGCCCGTCGCTCGGTGGAACTCCTCGTCGGCATTCACGCGATCATCGCCGCCGGCGGTGCGTACGTACCGATCGATCCGGACCAGCCGACCGAGCGGATCGCACACATTCTCGGAACCGCGGAACCGGTCTGCGTGCTGACCACCTCACGTGACGCGGTGGAAGCCGACGGCTACGAGGTGCTCGATATCGACACCCTCGATCTGTCCGGCTTCTCCGATGCGCCGATCACCGACGCGGACCGAATCAGTGCGCTGGCACCGTCCAACACCGCCTACGTCATCTTCACCTCGGGTTCGACCGGGCAGCCCAAGGGCGTGGCCGTCTCACACGAGGCGATCGTCAACCGCCTGCTGTGGATGCAGTCGGAGTACGAGCTGAGTCCCGACGACGTGGTGCTGCAGAAGACCCCCGTCACGTTCGACGTGTCGGTGTGGGAACTGTTCTGGCCGTTGCAGATCGGCGCTACGTTGGTCATCGCGAAGCCCGACGGCCATCGCGACCCTCAGTATCTGCTCGAGACGATCGAGGCACAGTCGGTCACCACGGCGCACTTCGTACCGTCGTTGCTCGAGGTCTTCGTGTCCGTCGTGGCGGCTGCGCCGTCTCCTGCGGCCGGCTCTCTGCGGACGCTGTTCGCATCAGGAGAGGCGCTGCCCGCCGAGGTCGGCGATCGGCTCCGTCGCGTCCTGCCGGGCGTGGCTCTGCACAACCTCTACGGCCCCACCGAGGCGGCCGTCGACGTCACCTACCACGCAGTGACGGAGGCGGACGTCGACCTCGTCCCGATCGGTGTCCCCGTGTGGAACACCAGAACGTATGTCCTCGACGCTCGACTGTCTCCGGTCGCTCCTGGGGTTGCCGGCGAGCTGTACCTCGCCGGAGTTCAACTGGCCCGCGGATATCTCGGACGAACGGACCTGACGGCCGATCGATTCCTTCCCGACCCGTTCGGAGAACCGGGCTCGCGCATGTACCGCACCGGTGACCTGGTGCGCTGGCGCGCGGCGTCCCCCGGTTCAGGACGGTTGGAGTACCTGGGCCGCACCGACTTCCAGGTCAAGCTTCGAGGACTGCGCATCGAACTCGGCGAGATCGAGACCGTGCTGCGCAAGCATCCGTCCGTGGAATCCGCCGTCGTACTGGTTCGGCAGACCGTTGCCGCGGGCGATCAGCTGGTCGCCTACGTCGTACCCACGGTCGGCGGGACCGTCGACGTCGCCGAACTGACGGAGTTCGCGTCGCGTTCGCTCGCGAGCTACATGGTCCCGGCCGCGACCGTCGTGCTCGACGCGCTGCCACTGACGCCCAACGGCAAGCTCGATCGTCGCGCTCTGCCGGAGCCGAACATCGAGCAGCGTGTGTTCCGTGCACCGACCACCACATCGGAAACCGTTGTGGCCGAGGTCTTCCGCGATGTTCTCGGCATCGATGTGGTCGGTGTCGACGACGAGTTCTTCGCGCTCGGCGGCAACTCCCTCGTCGCCACGAGAGTGGCGTCGAGAATCGGCGCTGCACTCGACACCACGGTGACCGTGCGGACGATATTCGAGGCATCGACCGTGTCCGCCCTGGCGGCCAGGCTCGACGAGCTCTCGGGTTCGGGCCGTCGAATTCCGCTGGTGCGTACCGATTTGCCGGATCTGGTACCGCTCTCGCTCGCGCAGCGCCGGATGTGGTTCCTCAACCGGTTCGACCCGGAGTCCGCGACGGAGAACCTCCCCGTCGCCATCGAGCTCAGTGGCGGTCTCGACATCCCCGCTCTGCGCGCAGCAGTGGCCGACGTGATCGAGCGGCACGAGTCGCTGCGAACGGTCTACCCGGAGGTCGACGGCGTCGCCTCCCAGGTGATCGTTCCGGCGGAGCGGGTGGTTCCGGATCTGGTACCGGCTGCGACCACCACGGCGGAACTGCCGTCGGCGCTGGCGGCGCTGGCGATGGGCGGGTTCGACGTCACCGCGGAGCCGCCGTTGCGCGCTGCGTTGTTCGAGCTGGGCTCGGACCACCACGTTCTGGCGTTCGTCACCCACCACATCGCTGCCGACGGCTTCTCGATCGGCCCCATGACTCGGGATCTGATGGTCGCGTACGCGGCCCGGAGCGCGGGCACCGAGCCCGGTTGGGCTCCGCTCGCCGTCCGCTACGTCGACTACACCCTCTGGCAGCAGGCCGTTCTGGGTTCCGAGGACGATCCGTCGTCACCGGTCTCGAACCAGATTCGGCACTGGACGAGGGCATTGGCCTCGCTGCCGGACGAGGTCACCTTCCCCGGCGATCGCGTCCGCCCGGACAGGTCGTCGTATCGCGGCGGCAACATCACGCTGGCCCTCGACGCAGCCACGCACGGACGACTCGGCGACGTGGCCCGCGCCAACCAGAGCTCGCTGTTCATGGTGTTGCACTCCTCGCTCGCCGTGCTGTTGGCCCGGCTGTCCGGTGAGACCGACATCGCGATCGGTACTCCGGTCGCAGGACGCGGTGAGGCCGCGCTCGACGACGTCATCGGAATGTTCGTCAACACGCTGGTACTGCGGACCGACATCGATCACGGCGGCGCGTTCACCGAGCTGCTGGCTCGGGCACGCGAGACCGACCTGTCGGCGTTCGCCCATGCCGAGGTGCCGTTCGAGCGGCTCGTCGAGGTACTCGACCCACCGCGGTCGGCGGCTCGGCACCCGCTCGTCCAGGTGATGCTCACCGTGCAGAACATGGAGCAGACCGAGCTCGAGCTCCCCGGACTGAGCGTGCGCGGAGTCGATCTCGACGTCGAGACGGCCAAGTTCGACGTTCAGTTCACGTTCACCGAGAACCACGTCGACGGCGGCATGACCGTCGACGTCACCTTTGCTCGCGACCTGTTCGACGACAGCACAGCGCGTGTGATCGGGGAACGCCTGATCCGCGTCCTCGAGTCCGTGGCAAGCAATCCTGGTCAGCGAATCGGCGACGTCCCTGTGATGGACGACGCCGAACGCGGCCGTGTTCTCGCACTCGCCCAGGACGCGCCTGCCGTTGCCGATTCGCTCGACACGATCGTCGATCTCTTCGCCGCTCGGGTGGCCGAGGACCCGGACGCTCCCGCAGTGGTGTTCGAGGGTGCCTCCAGGAGTTACCGAGAGATCGACGAGTCCTCGACGGCACTGGCGAGAATTCTCGCCGGCCAGGGAGTCGGGCCGGAGTCGCTGGTGGCCGTCGTGCTGCCGCGTACCGCCGATCTCGTCGTGGCACTGCTCGCGGTGCTCAAAGCCGGCGGTGCCTACGTTCCGATCGATCCGTCCTACCCGGCCGACCGTATCGAGTTCGTACTCACCGATTCTCGTCCGGTGGCCGTCCTGACGTGGACCGGTGTGGACGTGGAGCTACCCGCCGCGCTTCCCCGGATCGATATCGACACCGCCTCGATGCCGGGCGACGTGTCGGTGGCCGATCCGATTCCGGCGACCGCGGCTGCGACGGCGTACGTGATCTACACCTCGGGCTCGACGGGCAAGCCCAAGGGCGTGCTCGTTCCACATCGCAACGTCGTACGGCTGTTGGCGAACACCGAGCGGCACTTCGACTTCGGTCGAGGCGACGTGTGGACGCTGTTCCACTCGTTCGCGTTCGACTTCTCGGTGTGGGAACTGTGGGGCCCGCTCACCACCGGCGGCAGCGTCGTCGTGGTCGACTACTTCACCTCCAGGTCGCCGGAAGCGTTGCGAGAGCTGCTCGTTCGTGAACACGTCACCGTTCTCAATCAGACTCCGTCGGCGTTCTACCAGCTCGATCAGGTCGATCGGACCGCAGGCTCGACAGGCGACTATTCGTTGCGGTACATCGTGTTCGGTGGCGAGGCGCTGGAACTGCGACGACTGGCCGGTTGGTTCGATCGTCACGGCGACGAATCCCCGCAACTGGTCAACATGTACGGCATCACCGAAACCACCGTCCACGTCTCGCACCGCGTCGTGGACGCGCAGTCCGCAGCGCAGGCTTCGGGATCTCTGGTGGGACGCGCCATCTCGGGGCTCTCGGTGTACGTACTGGATTCGCGACTGTCGCTGGTGCCAGCAGGCGTGCCGGGGGAGATGTACGTCTCCGGTGGTCAGGTCGCGCGCGGGTATCTCGGTCGGCCCGGACTGAGCGCGACGAGGTTCGTCGCCGATCCTTTCGCAGGCGACGGATCGGTCCTGTACCGCACCGGCGACGTGGCACGGTGGTCGACCGACGGCGAACTCGAATTCGTCGGTCGCGCCGACGATCAGGTCAAGATCCGCGGTTTCCGAATCGAGCTGGGCGAGGTCGAATCCGCCGTCGCGTCCGCTCCTGCCGTCGGGCAGGCCGCGGTGATCGTGCGCGAGGACACGCCCGGTGCCGCACGCCTGGTTGCCTACGTCGTGCCCGCGGCCGAGTCGACCGTCGACATCGACGTCGTCAGGGCAGCGATCGGGGAGCACCTTCCCGAGTACATGGTGCCCTCGGCGTTCGTGGTTCTCGACGCGATTCCGTTGACCGGCAACGGAAAGCTGGATCGACGAGCGCTGCCCGAGCCGGCCGTGCGCACACGTGAGTTCCGACCACCGACCACTCCGGTGGAGGAAATGGTCGCCGACGTGTTCGCCGAGGTTCTCGGAGTGGAGCGCGTCGGTCTCGACGACGACTTCTTCGAGCTCGGCGGCAATTCGCTGGTGGCAACGCAGGTGGTGTCCAGGCTGGGAGCCGCAGCGGACACCACTGTCCCCGTCCGCGCACTGTTCGAGGCCCCGACCGTCGCGGCTCTGGCAGCGCGGGTCGAGCAGGGTTCGGGCGCAGGCGCGCGTCCGGCGCTGGTGGCATCGACGCGACCGAGCCGAGTGCCGCTCTCGCTCGCGCAGCAGCGGATGTGGTTCCTCAACCGCTTCGATTCCGAGTCCACGGCGTACAACATCCCGTTCGCGCTTCGGCTCAGCGGGCGTCTCGACGTCGACGCGTTGCAGCGTGCCGTCTCCGACGTGATCGAACGTCACGAGACTCTGCGATCGGTCTACCCGGATTCACCCGAAGGCCCGCATCAGGTGATCGTGCCGATGTCCCAGGTGCCCACCACTCTCGAGGTGATCGACACCGACGCGGAGTCGGTGACCGCGCGGGTTCTGGAGCTCCTGTCGGCGACGTTCGACGTCACCACCCAGGTTCCGCTGAAGACCGCACTCTTCCGAGTCTCGAACACCGAATTCGTACTCGGCATGGTCATCCACCACATCAGCGCCGACGGTCTGTCGGTGATGCCGTTGTCCACCGACGTCATGACCGCATACGCCGCGCGCACCCGTGGTTCCGATCCGGCGTGGGCACCGCTGCCGGTGCAGTATGCCGACTACGCGCTGTGGCAACGCCAGGTTCTCGGATCCGAGGAGGATTCGGAATCGATTGCTGCGCAGCAGATTCGGTACTGGGAAAGTGCTCTGGCCGAGCTGCCCGAGCAGATCGAACTACCGCTCGATCGCCCGCGACCCGCCGAGCAGACGTTCCGGGGCAGCCGCGTCGACTTCCGGATCGACGCAGCCGCGCACGCTCGACTGACCGAACTGGCACGCGCACGCAACGCGACGGTGTTCATGGCCGTGCACGCGGCGTTCGCCGTGCTGCTCTCGCGCATGTCGGGATCGTCGGACATCGTCGTCGGAACCCCGATCGCGGGTCGCGGCGAAGCGGAGATCGAGAACCTCGTCGGGATGTTCGTGAACACGTTGGTGCTGCGGCTCGACGTGGCGGGCGGAGCGAGCTTCGAGGACCTCCTCGACGCGGCTCGGGAAACCGATCTGCAGGCTTTCGCCAACTCCGACATACCGTTCGAGCGGCTCGTTGAGGTCGTCAACCCCACCCGGTCGACGGCGCGTCACCCGCTGTTCCAGGTCGGCTTCTCGTTCCAGAACTTCGCGCGCCGAGAATTCCAGCTCGACGGACTGGATATCTCGGCCCTGGACACCGAGACCGGAACGTCGCAGTTCGACCTGCATCTGATCGTCTCCGACGCATCGAGCGGCGACGAGGCGTCGGGCGGGGCCGATGCATTGTTGACCTACGCGACCGACCTGTTCGACGAGCGCACCGCGCGTTCGCTCGTAGCCCGGTTCGAGGCCGTGCTCGACGCTGTCACAGCGGCGCCGGCGACCCCGATCGGCGATCTCGATCTGTTCCTCGACGGTGAGCTGCCCGCCATCGTCGAGGAATGGAACGACACCGACCGTGAGTTCGACTCGGCAGATGGCACCACGCTCGCCGATCTGTTCGCGGGCTCGGCAGCGCGCAACGGTGACGCCGTTGCACTCGTGCACGACGACGGCACACTGACGTACGGCGAGTTCTCCGAGCGGGTGTCGCGTCTGGCCCGTCATCTGATCGGTCTGGGTGTCGGACCCGAAGTGCCTGTCGGCCTTGCCATCAGGCGATCGGTGGATCTGCTCGTCGGCATGTACGCCGTCTCCGTGGCGGGCGGTGCGTACGTTCCGATCGATCCGGATCAGCCGGCCGAGCGCAACGCGCTGGTGTTGGAGACCGCAGCTCCGCTGTGCGTACTGACATCCGGTGCTGTCGGCCCGGAGATCTCCTCTGCAGCAACGGTCGTCGATCTGGCGCAACTCGATCTCGAGGGCTACTCGCCCGCGCCGGTCGAGACCTCCGAGCGCTGCCGTGAACTCTCCGCCGACAACACGGCCTACGTCATCTTCACGTCCGGCTCCACCGGCCGGCCCAAGGGCGTGGCGGTCTCGCACGGCGCAGTGGTGAACCAGTTGAACTGGCTGCGTGCGGAGTACGGCCTCGACGAGACCGATGCGTCTCTGCTCAAGACCGCAGCGACGTTCGACCTGTCGGTGTGGGAGTTCTGGTCGCAACTGACCTCGGGTGGGCGACTCGTCATCGCGAACCCGGAGGGTCATCGCGATCCCGACTACCTGCTCACGCTGATCCGTCGGCACGCGGTGACGACGTTGCATCTGGTGCCGTCGATGTTGTCGATGCTCGGCACCGTTGCTGCGGGCGAGCTGTCACCCGATCTGCGACGTGTCCTGGCCATCGGTGAAGCACTGCCCGCAGCGGTGGCACAGGACTTCCGGCGGCACAACGGTTCCGGCGAGCTGTTCAACCTCTACGGCCCGACCGAGGCTGCGGTGTCGGTGACCTCGCATTCGGTCACCGATGCCGACACCGTCACCGTGCCTATCGGCGTGCCCGAGGCAAACACCGCCGTGTTCGTGCTCGATTCGCGCCTTCATCCGGTTCCTGCCGGAGTCACGGGAGAGCTGTATCTCGCCGGTGCACAGCTGGCGCGAGGATATTTCGGGCGTGCGGACCTCACCGCCGAACGGTTCGTGGCGAATCCGTTCGACGCGAACGGAACGCGGATGTATCGCACGGGCGACCTCGTGCGCTGGCGGATTCCGATCGTCGACGGCGCAAGCGCGGCGGCCCGCCTCGAATACATCGAGCGTGCCGATTTCCAGGTCAAGATTCGCGGCTTCCGCATCGAGCTCGGTGAGATCGAGGCAGCCCTGCGCACACAGGCGACGGTGGCCGACACCGCCGTCGTGGTGCACACCGGCGAATCGATGGGGGACCAGCTGGTCGCCTACGTCGTCGGTACGTCCGGAGCAGTACTCGACGTGGCGAGTGTCGAAGCCGAACTCGCCCGCGCCGTGCCGTCGTACATGGTTCCGGCAGCGTTCGTCGTCCTCGATGCCCTTCCGCTCAACGCCAACGGCAAACTGGATCGACGGGCACTTCCGGCACCGCAGTTCGAGGTTGCCGAGTTCCGCGCCCCGGTCACTCCGGTCGAAGAGATCGTCGCGGCCACCGTGGCGGAACTGCTCGGTCTGGACCGTGCCGGACTCGACGACGATTTCTTCGCGCTCGGCGGAAACTCATTGGTCGCAACGCAATTGGTTTCGCGGCTGGGCCAGGCTCTCGACGCCCAGATTCCGGTGCGAGCAGTGTTCGCGGCGTCCACCGTCGCAGGCCTGGCCGCCCACATCGCCCCGCTCGTCGGGGGCGGTGCGCGCCGAGAACTGACCGTTCGTGAGCGACCCGATCTGCTTCCACTCTCGATCTCTCAGGAAAGAATGTGGACGATCAACCGGATCGACCCCGGTTCCTCGGCGTACAACATTCCTGTCGCGGTCCGGCTGACCGGCGCACTCGACATCGACTCCCTGCGTGGGGCATTCGACGACGTTCTGGGGCGCCACGAAATTCTGCGCACGGCGTACCCCGATTCTGTGGACGGGCCGGTGCAGCAGATAGTTTCCGTCGCCGAGGTAGGGGTCGATCTGACGCCCGAGCGGGTGGAACCGGATGCAGTGATCTCCCGCCTGACCGAGACCCTCGGTGCCGGGTTCGACGTCACGAAGTCGGTTCCGGTGCGCGCTGCGTTGCTGCAGGTCGCCGACAACGAGCATGTGCTCGCCGTGGTGGCACACCACATCGCTGCCGACGGTTTCTCGATGGGTCCGCTGATCCGCGATGTCATGGTGGCCTACACCGCTCGGGTTGCGGGGGAGATGCCGGCATGGACTCCGTTGCCGGTCCAGTACGCCGACTTCGCGCTGTGGCAGCGTGACGTGCTCGGCAGCGAGAACGATCCCGAGAGTCCACTCGCGAAACAACTGGCGTATTGGACGACCGAGTTGGCAGGTGCGCCGGAACAGTTGGCGCTCCCGCTGGATCGGCCGCGACCGCCTCGGCCGACGATGCAGGGTGCCTCGTACGAGTTCTCGTTCGGCACCGACATCGCATCGGCGATCGAGAAGATCGCTCGCGAACACTCGGCGACGACGTTCATGGTGGTGCACAGTGCCTTCGCCGTGCTGCTCTCGAGGCTGAGCAACTCCTCCGACATCAGCATCGGTACACCCACTGCCGGTCGCGGTGAACAGCAACTCGACGAGCTCGTCGGCATGTTCGTCAACACGCTCGTGCTGCGAACTCGACTCGATCAGAGCGGCACGTTCGTCGAGCTGCTGCAGCAGGCCAAGGACAAGGATCTGGCAGCGTTCGGCCACGCCGACGTCCCGTTCGAGCGGCTCGTCGACGCGCTGGGCCGGGCGCGGTCGAGTGCCTACACTCCGCTGTTCCAGGCGATGCTGACGTTCCAGAACCACGTGACCGGATCGTTCGAGTTGCCGGGTCTGCAGGTGCAGGCCTTGCCCGCGGGCGACGACCAGGCCAAGTTCGATCTGCAGCTGACCGCCGTCGAACGATTCGACGACACCGGTGCACTGCGCGACATCGAGGCGACGTTCACCTACGCGACGGCGATCCTCGACGAGTCGTCGATCGCGACGTTCGCAGATCGGTTGCTGCGGATTCTGAACGCCGTGGTCTCGGATCCTGATGTGGTGCTGCGGTCCATCGACATCCTCTCCGACGAGGAGAAGGCGGAGTTCGCACCGCGAACCAAGCCCAAGACGGTGGACGATCTGCCCGATCTCGTTGCCCGCGCAGCGGCCGTCGCACCCGATGCGGTGGCACTCGAACACGAGTCGACGACGGTCGATTTCGCTGCTCTGCACGCCAAACTGGCTCAGATGTCGGCAACGATGGGCTCGGCGATGAAGCCGCAGGCTCTGGTGACGGTCACTCTGTCGGCACTGGTTCCGGGGATCTTGCCCGCCCTCGGTGCGGAGGGGCTGAACACCGCTCTGGCATCGTTGATCGAACGGGCGGAGTCGGTGATCGCGTCGTCGTGACGAATGCCGAGCTCGCCGGTTGTGCACGTGGATCGATCAGGAGGAAAAGGTAGATGGCGGTAGGACGTCGAAGCGATGCAGCTCTGACGGTCGAGGACCTTCCGCGCTTGGTTCGGAGCGTCGCAGCGGTCGAACCCGACCGCGTAGCTCTCACGCACCTCGGTACGGAACTGACCTACGCCCGCCTGGACGAGGAGATCACCACCCTCGATGCGGCCATGGGGGGCGTCCTCGGCCCCGACGCGCTGGTTCCGGTCGTGTTGTCCAACACGCTTGCAGGCCTCATCGAGGCCACCGAGGGTGGTCTGGACGCGGTCGTGTCCACCGTCGTCGCGGATGCGGTGTCGGTTCTCGGCGACGACGAGTCGACGTCGAGCTCCGCCCATCCCGAAGCCGCCACGCTGTACGCGCTGTTCGCCGATCAGGCCGAGCGCACCCCGGACGCACCTGCCCTCGTCTTCGGCGACGACACGCGAACCTACGCCGAGTTCGCCGCCTCGGTGGAGCGTCTAGCCCGCGTGCTGATCGCACGGGGAGTCGGCCCCGATTCAGCGGTGGGACTGTCGATCCGCCGATCCTTCGATCTGCTGGTGGGCATGTACGCCGTCTCCGCAGCAGGCGGAGCCTACGTGCCGTTGGACCCGGATCATCCGGTCGACCGACTCGGCTACGTTCTCGACATCGCGACACCTGTCCTGGTTTTGACGACCACGAACGACATACCGCAGTTGCCCGAGGGCACCGCCACCGTTCTCGTCGACGAGCTCGACCTGACCGATGTGCCGGGAGGACGGATCACCGATGCGGATCGGCTCTCCGCCCTGACCGAGGACGACCTCGCCTACGTCATCTTCACCTCCGGTTCGACGGGACGCCCGAAGGGCGTGGCGGTGAGCCACCGGGCCATCGTCGCCAACATCTCCTGGCGTCAGCGGGAGTACTCGATGAGTGCTGCCGACGTCGTGTTGCAGAAGACTCCGTTCACGTTCGACGTATCGGTGTGGGAGTTCTTCTGGCCGTTGCAGATCGGTGCCACGCTCGTGATCGCCGAGCCCGAGGGCCACCGCGACCCCGCCTACCTCGCCCGCGTCATCGGCGAGCGCGGCGTGAGCGTGACGCACTTCGTGCCCTCCATGCTCTCGGTGTACGTCGCCGAACCCACTGCTGCGCAAGCCGATTCGCTTCGGATGGTCTTCGCCTCCGGCGAGGCTCTCCCGGCGCGCACCGTCAACGCGTTCCACGAGATCTCGAACGCGGAACTGCACAACCTGTACGGTCCCACCGAAGCGGCCGTCGACGTCACGTACTACCGAACCCAGCAGGTGGAAGAAGCCTCGGTTCCCATCGGCGCTGCCGTCGACGACACCGATCTGTACGTGCTCGACGAAGGACTGCGGCGATCGCCCCGTGGAGTCGAGGGCGAGCTCTATCTGGCGGGCGTGCAGCTCGCTCGCGGATACCTCGGACGCACCGACCTGACAGCCGATCGGTTCGTGGCCGACCCGTTCGGTGAGCCGGGTGACCGCATGTACCGCACCGGCGACCTGGTGCGTCGACGCGGCGACGGCCTCATCGAATACATCGGGCGCACCGACTTCCAGGTCAAGCTGCGCGGCCTGCGTATCGAGCTGGGCGAAATCGAATCGGCCCTGCTCGCCGAGCCTGAGGTGACCCAGGCGGCTGTACTGCTTCATTCGTCGGAGCAGTCGGAACAACAGCTCGTCGGCTACGTCGTCAGTACCGATTCCGATCTCGACCACGACGGCCTCGCGGACGCGGTGAGACGCCGCATGCCCGAGTACATGGTGCCGTCGGTGTTCGTCGTCCTGGACGAGTTCCCGCTGAACGCCAGCGGAAAGCTCGACCGAAAAGCGTTGCCCGCTCCCGATTTCGCGTCCCTGGCTCGGGAGTACCGCGCACCGAGCACGGAGACCGAGTCGGCATTGGTCGCGATCTTCGAGACCGTGCTCGGCATCGACCGTATCGGCGTCGACGACGACTTCTTCGCACTCGGCGGCAACTCGCTCAACGCCACCCGCGTGATCGCGCGGGTCAACGCCGAGCTGGGCACTGCGGTGGATGTGCGGTCCTTCTTCGACGCACCGACCGTCGCCGAACTCGCCGCGGCAGTCGACGCCGCAGGCTCGACGCACGCGCGACCGGCGTTGGTTGCGCAGCAGCGGCCCGAACGTGTGCCGCTGTCGCTTGCCCAACAACGGATGTGGTTCCTCAACCAATTCGAGCCGGAGTCGGCTGTCAACAACATCCCGGTCGCCATCGCGTTGAGTGGAGAACTCGACTTCACGGCCCTGCAGTCGGCCTTGGTCGACGTGTTGGATCGGCACGAGTCACTGCGGACGGTCTACCCCGACCACGACGGCATCGGCTTCCAGCAAGTACTCGAATCCGATTCGGTGGCAGTGGAATTGGAACGTGCGACGGCAACCGATGCCGACGTTCCCGCCGTGCTGCTCGAGTTCGCGCTCAGGCCCTTCGATCTGGCGGTACAGCTGCCCTTCCGGGCGGTGCTTCTCGAGACGTCCGAGACCGAGCACGTGCTCGCGTTCGTGGTGCACCACATCGCGGCCGACGGATTCTCGATGGGCCCGCTGACCCGAGACGTGGTGGCCGCATACATGGCACGCACCGACGGGCAGGAACCACAGTGGGCTCCGCTCGAAGTGCAGTACGCCGACTTCACGCTGTGGCAGAGGGCCGTACTCGGTAGCGAGGACGATCCGGAATCTCTGATCTCGGCGCAGGAGAACTACTGGCGGCATCAACTCGGCGGCGCACCCGACCAGTTGGAGCTACCCACCGACCGCCCCCGCCCGGCTGTCGCCACGACCAACGGCGGCACGCACACGTTCGAGATCGACGCCGAACTGGTCCGCGCGCTGGAGAGGCTCGGAAGAGACCACAACGCAACGACGTTCATGGTCGTGCACGCCGCACTGGCGGTGTTGTTGGCCAAGCTCGCTGCCGCCGACGACATCAGTATCGGTACTCCGGTCGCCGGCCGTGGTGATGCGGCCCTCGACGACGTCGTCGGGATGTTCGTCAACACACTGGTGCTGCGCACCGAAGTCGATCCACGGACGTCGTTCGACGATCTGCTCCGCGAGACGCGGGAGGTGGACCTCGCCGCGTTCTCGCACGCCGAGGTGCCGTTCGAGCGTCTGGTGGACGTGTTGGCCCCGGTGCGCTCGCAGGCACGGCACCCGCTGTTCCAGGTGATGTTGACGTTCCAGAACCTGGACCGAACCTCGGTGGAACTCCCCGGCCTGACCATCGCGGCGGTCGACTACGAGGCAGACCTGGCGAAGTTCGATCTGCAGGTGACGCTGTGGGATTCGGCTCCGGCCGGCTCCGAACCCGCGGGCCTGACCGTCGCTCTGACATATGCCGCGGACCTCTTCGAGAAATCGACGATGGCCCGATTCGGTGAGCGGTTCGTTCGTGTTCTTCGTGCGATCACCGCAGCGCCTACCGCAGCCGTCGGAGAGATCGACCTGCTCGACTCGGTCGAGCGGAAGTCGGTGCTAGCGTTCGGCTCGGGGCCGGCGCACGAGATCCCCGGCGGGACAACATTGGTGGGGCAGTTCGACGCTCGCGTCGAGCAGACCCCCGACGCTCAGGCCCTGGTGTTCGAGGACGTGCGGTTGACGTACGCGGAGCTCGACGCGCGCGCGAATCGCCTTGCGCGATACCTGTTGTCCGTGGGTGTCGGAACCGATTCGACGGTCGGCCTCGCGGTCGGTCGCAGTATCGAGTTGCTCGTCGGTATGTACGCGATCGTCAAGGCCGGTGCCGCGTACGTACCCATCGACCCGGGTCAGCCGTCGGAGCGCAACGAGTACATCGTGAGCACCGCTTCTCCGGTACGGGTGCTCTCGAGCACCCGAGACCACGTCGAGTTCCCGGGTGTGGAGACGGTGGACATCGACATCGTGGACGTGTCGGAATTCTCGTCGGCACCGGTGACCGATGCGGAGCGGACGGCACCGCTGCGGGCAGACAACCTCGCATACGTCATCTTCACCTCGGGCTCGACGGGTCGCCCGAAGGGCGTCGGCGTATCGCACGCGGCGATCGTCAACCGCTTGTCGTGGATGCAGCACGAGTACCCCCTCGGCCCGCAGGACGTGGTGTTGCAGAAGACGCCGGCGACGTTCGACGTGTCGGTGTGGGAGTTCTTCTGGGCCTTCCAGGTCGGCGCATCGGTGGTCGTCGCGGTTCCCGAGGGTCATCGGGATCCGTCTTACCTGCTCGATGTCATTGCACGCGAACATGTTTCGGTGGTGCACTTCGTACCGTCGATGATGTCGGTGTTCGCGCCGGAGGCACAGCGTAGGCCGGACGCGGGAGCGTCGCTGCGTACGGTGTTCGCCTCGGGGGAGGCGCTTGCGCCCGCTACTGCACATTCGCTTCGCCGCGCGCTCCCGCAGGTGACCGTGCACAACCTGTACGGCCCGACCGAAGCTGCTGTCGACGTGACCTATCACGTGGTCTCCGACGCGGACATCGCGGTCGTGCCGATCGGCTCACCGGTGTGGAACACCGATGTGCGCGTTCTCGATTCGTCGTTGCGGCCGGTTCCGGTCGGGGTGTCGGGAGAGCTCTACCTCTCGGGTGTCCAGCTCGCCAGAGGATACGTGAGCCGACCCGATCTGACCGCGGATCGCTTCGTTGCCGATCCGTTCGCAGTCGGCGGTGCGCGGATGTACCGAACCGGCGACGTGGTGCGGTGGCTGCCCGCCGGTGAACTGGAGTACGTGGGCCGGTCCGACTTCCAGGTGAAGTTGCGTGGCCTGCGTATCGAACTCGGCGAAATCGAATCGGCTCTGTTGGATCTGCCCGAGATCGCTCAGGCCGTGGTGCTCGTGCGACGAGAGCAACTGGTCGCCTACGTCGTCCCCACCGATGGCCCGGTCGATGCGGACCGGATACGTACCGCGCTACGTGGACGTCTGGCCGAGTACATGGTGCCGTCCACCGTCGTGGAACTGACCGAGTTTCCGCTCGGCGGAAGCGGCAAGCTCGATCGAAAAGCACTGCCCGATCCGGAATTCGAGGCGACGCCCTACCGAGCACCGAGCAATCCGGTCGAAGAGATCGTCGCGAAGGTGTTCGGAGCCGTGCTCGGACTCGACCGAGTCGGTGTGGACGACGACTTCTTCGCGCTCGGCGGCAACTCGCTCGTTGCCACTCAGGTCGCCGCGCGACTCGGTGCCGAACTGGGCACCACGGTGCCCGTCCGAACGATGTTCGAGGCAGGCACGGTGGCAGCCTTGGCTGCTGCCTTGGAAAGCCACGTCGGCCACGGAGCATCCGCGCCTCTGGTGGCGCAGGAACGCCCCGAACGAATTCCGCTCTCTCTCGCCCAGCAGCGGATGTGGTTCCTCAACCGATTCGAGCCCGAATCGGCGGTCAACAACATCCCCGTGGCGATCCGGCTCACCGGAGCACTCGACACCGCGGCCCTGAACGCGGCGGTCGTCGACGTTCTCGACCGGCACGAAGCGCTGCGGACCGTCTACCCGAGTGTGGACGGAGCGGGACACCAGGTGATCCTGCCTGCCGAATCGGTGGCACCGGACCTGACGCCCACCGCACCGTCCGCCGACGGTGCGGTTGCCGACCTGATCGCTTTCGCCTCCGAGGGATTCGACGTCACCCAGTCGATTCCTTTGCGCGCAAAATTGTTCCGGGTCACCGACGACGAGTACGTGCTGGTCGTCGTGGTTCACCACATCAGCGCGGACGGGTGGTCCATGGGGCCGCTGACCCGCGACGTGATGACGGCTTACCTCGCTCGTGTGGCCGGCGAGGCTCCGCAGTGGACGCCGCTGTCGGTTCAGTACGCCGACTTCGCGCTGTGGCAGCGCGCCGTGCTCGGCGACGACGCGGATCCGAGCAGCCTGATGGCAGCACAGGCGAGCTACTGGCGTTCGGCCCTGGCGGACCTGCCCAGTGAGCTGACTCTGCCCTACGACCGGCCGCGTCCTGCGGTCCAGTCGTACTCGGGCGGGCGATTCCAGTTCGACATCGATGCGGATCTGCGCGCCTCGCTCGACGATCTGGCCCGGTCGACCGGAACCACGCTGTTCATGGTGCTCCACGGTGCGCTCGCGCTGTTCCTCGCTCGCATGTCCACCTCGGACGACGTCGCGGTCGGTACCGCCGTCGCAGGCCGCGGCGAGGCCGTCCTGGACGACGTGATCGGCATGTTCGTCAACACCCTGGTGCTCCGCACCTCGGTCGATCGAAGCAAGGGATTCACCGACCTCCTCGGCCACGTACGGGACGTCGACCTCGATGCGTTCGCACACGCGGACATCCCCTTCGAGCGGCTCGTCGATCTGCTCGAACCCGAGCGCACGACGGCCAGGCATCCGCTGTTCCAGGTGGCGATCGCGTTCGAAAACCTGCCGCCGAGCGAATTCCAGCTACCCGGTCTGACGGTCTCGGCGGTCGACGTCGAGGTCGACACGGCCAAGTTCGACCTGTCGTTGACGCTGCACGAGAAGGCCGACGGCGCCGGTCTGTCTGCCGGTTTCCTCTATGCGCGAGACCTGTTCGACGAGAACACGATCGAGGTGTTCTCGCGTCGTTTCCGTTGGCTGCTCGAAGCGATCGTGGCGACACCCAACACCCCGGTGGGCGATCTGTCCATCCTCTACGACGACGAGTACGACCGGCTCACCCACGTCCACGGCGACGACGTGTTGGCCGGCGGCACTCTGGCCGAGATCTTCGCTGCCGGAGCCGCACTCGACCCGTCGGCCACCGCGATACGCTACGAGGGCCGCTCGATCTCGTACGCCGAACTCGATGCGACGTCCTCGCAGCTCGCCCGGGTGCTCATCGAGCGCGGGGCCGGACCCGAATCCGTTGTGGCGCTGGGATTCCAGCGCTCCTACTTCATGGTGCTCGCGGTCTGGGCAGTGGCCAAATCCGGGGCTGCGCACCTACCCGTCGACCCGACGTACCCGCAGGATCGCATCGCTCACATGGTCTCGGACTCCGAGGCCGTACTCGGCCTGACCACCCGGGCGCACGCGGATAGGCTCGCCGGCGGACAGCAGGGTCCGGTCTGGCTGAGCGTCGACGACGAGGAGTTCGTGGCCGAGGTCCGCACCCGCTCTGCCGAGCCGGTCACCGACGCCGACCGCCTGCGACCCGTCACGTTCCAGAACCCGGCCTACGTCATCTACACCTCGGGCTCGACGGGCAAGCCGAAGGGCGTTGTCGTCACGCACGCCGGACTCGGCGGTGTACTCGACGCAGCAACCGACCTATACCACCTGAAACCGGCCTCGAAGTTCCTGCACGTCTGCTCGCCCAACTTCGACCCTTCGGTCCTGGAGTGGATGGCGGCGTTCTCCGTCGGCGCGACGTTGGTGGTCGTGCCGGCATCGATTCTCGGCGGCACCGAATTGTCCGATCTGCTGCAGTCCGAGCAGGTCACCCACGCCATCATCACGCCGGCCGTGCTGGGGACCATGGACCCGCACGGGATCGATTCGCTCGAAGTGCTTTCGGTCGGGGGAGACGTGACCACTCCCGAATTGCTCGCCCGGTGGGCGGGGGACCGGAAGTACTTCAACGGGTACGGACCGACCGAGACGACGATCATCTCCAGCTTCGCCGAGTTGACGCCGGGCGAGCCGATCACCATCGGACGACCGATTCACGGCATGTCCGTGCTCATCCTCGATTCACGACTCGAACCGGTTCCGACCGGTGTCGCGGGTGACCTCTATCTGTCGGGTGGTGCGCTCGCTCGCGGCTATCTCGGTAGGCCCGGTCTGTCTTCCGAGCGCTTCGTGGCCAACCCGTACGGCATCGACGGCGCACGGATGTACCGCACCGGCGACGTCGTGCGATGGACCGACGACCTGCAGCTGCAGTTCGTCGGGCGCACCGACTTCCAGGTCAAGGTGCGCGGCTTCCGAATCGAGCTCGGCGAGATCGATTCCGCGCTCACCGCCGTTCCCGAGGTCGACTTCGCCGTCACGCTCGGTCACGAACTGCCGTCGGGCGTCACGACCCTCGTGTCGTACGTTCTGCCGACGCGCGGTTCCGTCGTCGACGTCGACGAGTTGACCGCATTCGTCGGAAAATCACTGCCGGCCTACATGATTCCGTCGTCGATCATCGTGCTCGACGCCGTTCCGCTGACCCCGGTCGGCAAGTTGGATCGCGCCGCACTTCCCGCACCGGTGTTCGAGGCCCGTGAATTCCGAGCACCCACCACCGCGGTCGAAGAGATCGTCGCCGGAGTGTTCGCCGATGTCCTGCACATCGATCGAGTGGGACTGGACGACGACTTCTTCGCCCTCGGCGGTAATTCGTTGATCGCCACCCAGGTGGTCTCGCGACTCGGCGCGGCCCTGGACACCGTCGTGCCGGTGCGTGCGCTGTTCGAGAGTTCGACCGTCGCCGCGCTGGTGGCGCACGTGGAGAGCGCTGTCGGTTCGGGCGGTCGAGCTGCACTCGTGGCCGGTCCGCGTCCCGAGCGCCCGCCGCTCTCGCCGGCCCAGCAGCGGTACTGGTTCCTCAACCAGTTCGACACGACGTCGTCGGTGGACAACATTCCGTTCGCCGTGCGGTTGTCCGGCGAGCTCGACGTCGCTGCGCTGCAGTCGGCGGTACGCGACGTCGTCGAACGCCACGAGTCTCTTCGTACCCGGTACCCGGACTCTGCACAGGGCCCGTTCCAGCAGGTGCTCCCGGCGTCCGACGTGCCGATGGACCTCGCCGTCCGCGACGTGGCCGGTGCGAATGTCGTTGCGGCAGTCACGGAGTTCTTCGGACGCGGCTTCGATGTCACCGTCGAGGTGCCGGTCGACGCGCGTGTGTTCCGCGTCGGTGAGAACGAGCATGTCTTGGCCTTCGCCGTACACCACGTGTCGGCCGACGGCGCGTCGATGGGCCCGCTGGCCGTCGACGTCATGACCGCGTACACCGCGAGATCTGCAGGGTCGGCGCCGGATTGGGAGCCGCTCGACGTGCAGTACGTCGACTTCGCGTTGTGGCAGCGAACCGTGCTCGGTTCCGAATCGGATCCCGATTCTGTTGCAGCGCAGCAGGTGTCGTTCTGGAAAGATGCGCTCGCCGAGCTGCCGGATCAACTGGTACTGCCTACCGATCGCCCGCGCCCGCCTGCGCAGAGTTTCCGCGGCGACGCCGTGCGGTTCACCGTCGACGCCGACACGCACGCCGCTCTCGCTGAACTCGGACGTACCGAGCAGGCATCGTTGTTCATGGTGGTGCACTCGGCATTCGCGGTGCTGCTCGCGCGCCTGTCCGGTTCCGAGGACATCGCCGTCGGAACGCCCATCGCCGGCCGCGGCGAGCGGGCTCTCGATTCGATGATCGGGATGTTCGTCAACACTCTCGTCTTCCGATCGACCGTCGAATCGTCGATGACCTTCCGCCAGTTGCTCGCTCAGGCCCGCGAGCGGGACCTGGCCGCGTTCGCGCACTCCGACGTTCCGTTCGAGCGTCTCGTGGAGGTGCTGAACCCGGTGCGGTCCACGGCGCGCAACCCCTTGTTCCAGGTAGGCCTGTCCTTCCAGAACCTCGCCGAGTCGACGTTCGAGCTGCCGGGTCTGACGGTGAGCGCCGTCGAGGCGGATGCTGTGACAGCGAAAACCGATCTGCAACTGTCCATCTCGGATCGTTACGACCAGGACGGCTCGCCTGCGGAACTGTCGGCCGAATTCAGTTACGCCACCGATCTTTTCGATCGCGCCACGGTGGAGACGTTTGCCGACCGGTTCGTGCGCCTCCTCGCCGCAGTGGCCGAGGATCCCTCGGCCGTCATCGGCGATCTCGCTCTGCTCTCGCCCGAGGAGCACACCCGGATCGTGCGGACGTGGAACGACACCGATCACGATGTCGATGCGTCGCAGACCCTGGTATCGCTGTTCGATCGACAGGTGCAGGCGCAGCCCGACGCCATCGCGGTGGTCCATGCGGGAGAATCGCTGTCGTACGCGGAGTTCGATCGTCGAATCAACCGGTTGGCTCGCGTCCTGATCGGTGCCGGCGTCGGCCCGCAGGTGACGGTTGCCCTGGCGATCAGGCGCTCGGTGGATCTGCTCGTGGCGATGTACGCCGTCGCGAAGGCAGGCGGGGCGTACGTACCCATCGACCCGGATCAGCCGGCGGACCGCAACGCCTACATTCTCGAGGTAGCGGCTCCCGCTCTGGTTTTGAGCACGTCGCGTGACGATGTCGACGTCGAGTCGATTCCGGTTCTGCGGGTCGACACCGATCCTCGACTGCTGGGTGCCGAGGTCTCGGACGCGCCCGTCACCGACAGCGAGCGCACCTCGCCGCTGCGGCCTGCGAACACCGCGTACGTCATCTTCACGTCCGGATCCACCGGTCGCCCCAAGGGCGTCGCGGTCGGTCACGCCGCCATCGTCAACCAGCTGCTGTGGCAGAGCGCCCATTACGGGCTGGGCAACACGGACCGGGTGCTGCTCAAGACCGCCGCCACCTTCGATCTGTCCGTGTGGGAGTTCTGGGTCGCCACCGTCTCTGGTGGTGCGATCGTGGTCGCCGACGCCGAGGGCCACCGTGATCCCGCCTATCTCGTCGATCTGATGGACCGGGAATCGGTGACGACACTGCACACCGTGCCGTCCGTCCTCGACGCATTGATCACGGCGTCGGCGGGAGTCCTACCCCGGCATCTGAGCCGGATCCTGGCGATCGGCGAGGCGCTGCCGGTCGCGACGGCCGAGCGCGCTCTGCGCAGTTCTGCTGCGCGGCTGGACAACTTGTACGGACCGACCGAGGCAGCGGTGTCGGTGACCGCGCATCGAGTGTCGACCGTCGACGGCACCACTGTTCCCATCGGCGGCCCGGAGTGGAATACCCGTGTCTACGTGCTGGACTCGCGTCTGGCTCCCGTTCCGGTCGGTGTCGCCGGCGAGCTCTACCTCGCGGGTGCGCAGCTGGCCGACGGTTACTTCGCGCGGCCGGATCTGAGCGCCGAGCGTTTCGTCGCGGACCCGTTCACCCCCGGTGGCCGCCTGTACCGCACCGGTGACCTCGTGTCCTGGTGCGCCGACGGCGAACTGGAGTACGTCGGCCGTACCGACTTCCAGGTGAAGATTCGCGGTTTCCGTATCGAACTCGGCGACATCGATGCCGCTCTCGGATCGCTCGACGAGATTCGTGACGTCGCCGTGATCGCTCTCGCGGACACGGGATCGGGCGCACGACTCGTGGCCTACCTCGTGCCCGCCGATGGGGTGACGCTGGATCAGGACGGCATCCGTCGTGCACTCGCCGAACGTCTGCCGTCGTACATGATCCCGTCGGCTTTCGTGATTCTCGATGCGTTGCCCCGCAACACGAACGGGAAGCTGGACCGACAGGCATTGCCGGAACCGCAGTTCGAGACAGCCGAGTTCCGCGCACCGACCAACCCGGTGGAAGAGGCCGTCGCGGCGGTCTTCGCCGAGGTGCTCTCGGTGGAGCGGGTCGGTCTGGACGACGACTTCTTCGCACTCGGCGGTAACTCGTTGATCGCCACCCAGGTGGTCTCCCGACTGGGGGCGGCGCTCGATACACAGGTGCCGGTTCGCTCGATCTTCGAGTCTCCGACGGTGCAGTCGCTCGCACGCGCCATCGAGTCCGAGGTGGGTACCGGTGCGCGCCGGGCACTGACGGCTCGGACACGACCGGACTCGGTGCCGCTGTCGATGGCCCAGCAGCGCATGTGGTTCCTGAGCCAGTTCGATCCGACGTCCGCCGTGAACAACATCCCGGTCGCAATTCGGTTGTCCGGCAGCGTCGATGTCGATGCACTCGTCAGCGCCGTGCACGACGTGCTGGCGCGCCACGAAATTCTGCGCACCGTGTACCCGGAGGTCGACGGGCGAGGCCAGCAGGTGGTGCTCGGTACCGCGGAGTCCGGCGTGACGGTTGTCGTCGACGACGTGGACGAGAGTTCGATCGAGCAGTCCCTGCGCGACTTCGTGTCCGCTGGATTCGATGTTACCCGAGCGGTCCCGGTGCGAATCCGGATCCTGCGGGTCAGCGAGACCGAGCACGTATTGGCATTCGTCGCCCACCACATCGCCGCGGACGGGTTCTCGATGGGACCCCTGACGCGCGACGTCATGGTGGCCTACACCGCCCGTGCCGCGGGGGAGAGTCCGCAGTGGGCACCACTTCCGGTGCAGTACGCGGACTACGCGCTGTGGCAACGCGAGGTACTCGGTTCCGAGGACGACCCCGATTCGCCGTTGGCGAAGCAGCTCGCCTACTGGACGTCGGCTCTGGCCGGTGCCCCGGCGCAGCTCGATCTCGCGACCGACCGGCCGCGCCCGGCGGTGGCGTCGTATCGCGGTGCGGCATACAACTTCTCGATCGACTCGACCCTTCAGTCGAACATCGCTCGGGCCGCCAGAGCCGAAAACGCCACGAACTTCATGGTGGTGCACACCGCGCTCGCGGTGCTCCTCGGCGCGATGGCGGGAACCGACGACGTGACGATCGGAACTCCGGTCGCCGGCCGCGGTGACGCGGATCTGGACGAGCTCGTCGGCATGTTCGTCAACACGCTCGCCCTGCGTACCGCGATGAATCCCGCGGCAACGTTGCGCGAGCAACTCGCCGCAGTTCGTGAGGCCGACCTGGGTGCCTTCGGGCACGCCGACGTGCCGTTCGAGCGGCTGGTCGACGAGCTGGCCCCGGACCGCTCTCAGGCTCGGCACCCGATCTTCCAGGTCATGTTGACGTTCCAGAACCTGAACCGTCAGACGTTGGCATTGCCCGGGCTGAGCGTCGAGGGAATCGATCTCGGCAGCGCCTTCGCAAAGTTCGACCTGCAGGTGACGCTGTGGGAGAACGTCGACCGATCCGGCGCTCCAGCCGGCATCGACGTCCAATTCGACTACGCCACCGATCTTTTCGACGAGTCCAGCATGGCGTCTCTAGGGCGACGGCTCGTCCGGGTTCTGCACGCGCTCACCGACGCACCGGACGCAGTCGTCGGCGACATCGACATCCTCGAGGAGGGCGAACGCACCCGCGTCCTCGAGGAATGGAACGCCACCGCGCACGAGGTGGATCCCGGCGCAACTCTGGTGTCGTTGTTCGAGGCCCGAGTTGCAACGTCTCCGGACAACATCGCCACGAGCTTCGCCGACGACCGAGTGACCTACCGCGAATTCTCCGAGCGGGTCAATGCGCTCGCGCGCCTGCTCATCGCCGAGGGGGTCGGCCCGGAAACCGTGGTGGCCACGGCCATGCGCCGCTCGAACGACATGCTCACGGGTATCTATGCCGTGCTCGCCGCCGGTGGTGCCTACGTCCCGGTAGACCCGGATCTTCCGGCCGAACGAATCGGCTACATCCTGGACACGGCGGCACCGGTGGTACTGCTCACGACCGAGCACGACGGCACATCTCTCGTGACCGACGCCGCCAGGATTCTGGTCGACACCGTCGACACGACAGGTCTGTCCACGGCACCGGTGACCGATGGCGAGCGAACCGCGCCGCTGCGACCGGCAGACACCGCGTACGTCATCTTCACCTCCGGCTCCACCGGTCGTCCCAAAGGCGTAGCGGTCAGCCACGAGGCCATCGTCAACCGTCTGCTGTGGATGCAGGACGAATACCGTCTCACCGAGCAGGACAAGGTGTTGCAGAAGACGCCGGTCACGTTCGACGTATCGGTCTGGGAACTGTTCTGGCCGTTGCAGATCGGTGCCGAACTCGTCATCGCGGTGCCCGACGGCCACCGAGATCCGGCATACCTGGTGAGCACCGTCGCCGAACGCGGCATCACGGTCGCGCACTTCGTCCCGTCGCTGTTGGCCGTGTTCGCTGCTGCGGATGGTGTCTCCGACTGCACCGGCCTGCGTGCGGTCTTCGCCTCGGGCGAGGCGCTGCCTGCATCGGTTGCCTCGGCGCTGCGCGCGGCACTGCCTGCCACCGAACTGCACAACCTGTACGGACCGACCGAGGCCGCAGTCGACGTCACCTACCACTGCGTGGTGCCGGCCGACGTCGCGTCGGTCCCCATCGGTGCTCCGGTCTGGAACACCCGAGTCACCGTGCTCGATGCACGCCTGCACCCGGTCCCGGTCGGAGTGCCCGGGGAGCTGTATCTCGCCGGGCGGCAACTGGCCCGCGGATACCTCGGCCGCCCGGACCTCACCGCCGACCGGTTCGTCGCCGACCCGCACGGCAATGCCGGCTCGCGGATGTATCGCACCGGAGACCTGGTTCGCTGGAACGCAGACGGCGAGCTCGAGTACCTCGGCCGCACCGATTTCCAGGTCAAACTGCGAGGCCTGCGGATCGAGCTCGGCGAAATCGAAGCCGCGTTGACCGCAGATCCGTCGGTCGACCAAGCCGTGGTTCTCGTGCGCAGGACGCCGTCGGCAGGTGAACTACTGGTCGGGTACGTCGTTCCTGTCGCCGGGGAGACGATCGACACCGCAGCGGTCACCACCTCGGTTGCCACCCTGGTTCCGGAGTACATGGTGCCGGCCGGGCTCGTCGTGCTCGATGCCCTCCCACTCGGGCCGAACGGCAAGCTGGACCGCAGAGCGCTACCCGAACCGGAATTCGGCAGCGATGCCGAATTCCGTACGGCGACAACCGATACCGAACGCGTCATTGCCGAGGTCTTCGCCGACGTGCTCGGCCTCGACACCGTGGGCGTCGACGATTCGTTCTTCGCGCTCGGCGGCGACAGCATCGTCTCCATTCAGCTCGTCTCTCGTGCCAAGGCCAGGGGAATTCAGTTCGGTCCGCGAGATGTGTTCGAGCGCAAGACCGTCGCCGGTCTCGCCGAGGTCGCCGTGATCGTCGGTGAGGGCGCTGACGCGGTCGTGCTCGAGGAACTCGACGGCGGCGGCGTCGGTTGGATGCCGCTACCCCCGTTCGGTGTGGCGATGATCGAGCGCGGCGGAGGCTGGTCGCGGTTCCATCAGGCCGTCACACTGGAGCTGCCGCTCGGCATCGACCGAGCCGGGATTCTCGCCACGGTGACTGCAGTGGTCGATCGACACGACGTGCTGCGCTCGACCCTGGTGCACGACGACCGCGGCTGGGGTCTCGAGGTTGCGGGCACCGGTGCGGTCGACGTGGATGCGTTACTCACCCGGGCCGATACCGATTCGGCCGCAACCGTATTCGACGACGCAGTCGGAACGCTCGACCCCACGGCCGGGCGCATGCTCGCCCTCGTCTGGGTCGATCGAGGACCCGACGAAGCGGGCACGCTGACCGTCGCCGCGCACCACCTCGTGATCGACGGAGTGTCGTGGCGAATTCTGGTCCCCGACTTCGTCTCCGCCTGGGCTCAGGTGTCCGGGGGAGTGGACCCGAGCCTGCCCGAGGTCGGAACCTCGATGCGGCGTTGGACCCATGCTCTGGTCGACGCGGCAGCGAGTGAAGCGCGGCTGGCCGAGTTGCCGCTGTGGCGCTCGATCGCCGACACCGAGGATCCCGTGCTGGGCGACCGTCCCTTCGATCCCGCGGTCGACGTCGTCGCGACGCTCGAACGGGTGAACATCGAACTGGCACCCGACGTCACGCGCACCTTGCTGACCACGGTTCCGGAGATCTTCCGCGGCGGCGTGGGCGACGGGTTGTTGGCCGGACTCGCTATGGCTGTCACGAGACTGCGGTCCGAGCGCGGCGTCACCGCACCGGCGACACTGGTGCAGCTCGAAGGCCACGGCCGCGAGGAAGCGGTGGTTCCCGGAGCCGATCTGGGACGCACCGTCGGCTGGCTGACCAGCCTGTTCCCCGTCCGCCTCGACCTGACCGGAATCGACGTCGACGCTGCGTTCGCGGGCGGACCGCAGCTCGGCGACGCCGTCAAGGCCGTCAAGGAACAGATGCTGGCGCTGCCCGATCGAGGCATGGGCTGGGGACTGCTCCGTTACCTGAACTCCGAGACAGCTGCGGAACTTGTGGAACTCGGGACCGGACAGATCAGCTTCAACTACCTGGGTCGCGTCGACACCGGCGAGGTCCCCGACGAGATGAAGTCGCTCGGCTGGTTGCCTGCCGCCCACGGTGAGCTCTCCGCGCCCGGTGACCCCGACATGGCCGCGAACAAGACGATCGACATCAACGCGATCGTCCTCGACACCGACGAGGGTGGGGTCCTGAGCGCGAGCTTCGCATTCCCCACCGGAGCCGTGTCCGCGGACACGGTCGAGCGTCTCGCCGGGCTGTGGTCCGATGCATTGTCGGCACTGGCCACGTACTCCGAGGCGCCCGGCTCGGGTGGCTTGACCCCGTCCGACGTTCCGCTGGTGCGGCTCTCACAGTCCGACATCTCGTCGTTCGAGGGGCGGTACCCGGAGCTGACGGACATCTGGTCGCTGTCGCCGCTGCAGCAGGGATTGCTCTTTCACGCACTGTTCGCGGACGCGTCGATCGACGTCTACACGATGCAGGTCGTGCTCGACCTGGCCGGCGAGGTGGACGCCGAACGGCTGCACCGCGCCGCGCAGACACTGCTTGATCGGTACGAGAATCTGCGTACCTCGTTCACCGCGACCGCGGACGGCGAGACGGTGCAGATCGTCCAGCAGAACGTTCGTCTGCCCTGGAACACCCTCGATCTGTCTCATCTCGACGGGCTCGAACGCGACGCTGCCTTAGTCGACGCACTGGCCGCGGATCAGCGACGGCACTTCGACGTGTCCACGGCACCCCTGCTGCGGTTCCTGCTCGTCAGGATCACGCCGACAACGTACAAGCTCGCGATGACCAATCATCACGTGTTGCTCGACGGATGGTCGTTGCCGCTGGTGATGAAGGAACTGCTGTACCTGTACGCAGCGCAGAGCTCCACGGCGTCGATGCCTCGCGTGCGGTCGTACCGCTCGTATCTGGCGTGGCTCGATCGACAGGATCCGGCCGTATCGCTGAGCGCGTGGACCCGGGCACTGGACGGTGTCGAGGAACCGACCTTCGTCGCTCAGCCGAGCGTCGGACGAGAAATCTCGTCCAGATCGGCCGAGGCGGAGAAGTCGGTCGATGTCGACACGACAGCGGCGCTGGTAGCGCTCGGCGGCCGGCTCGGCGTCACGGTCAACACGCTGGTGCAAGCGGCGTACGGACTGTTGATCGCGCACGTCACCGGCCGCACCGATGTCGTGTTCGGTGCCACGGTCTCCGGTCGTCCCGCTGCTCTTCCCGGCGTCGAGTCGATGATCGGGCTGTTCATCAACACCATCCCGGTGCGGGTTCGATTCGATCCCGCCGACACGGTGGAGAACTACCTGGTCCGCATCCAGGGCGAACAAGCCGATCTTCTCGACCACCACCACGTGGGACTGGTCGACATCCAGCGGGCGATCGGCGTCGGCAATCTGTTCGACACCCTGACCATTTTCGAGTCCTACCCGGTGGACGAAGCACAACTGACGCAACAGGCCGCGGCCATCGACGGCATGACCGTCGAGGGCGTGAGCTCCAACGACAACACCCACTATCCGCTGACGTTGCTCGTCGTGGCCGAGGACCGAATCTCGTTCACGCTCAAGTACATCAGCGATCTGTTCGATCCCGCATACATCGACTCCGTGCTGGCGCGACTCGTCGGCATCCTCGAAACCTTCGTGTCCGACACGACCGTCGCGGTCGGCGATATCGATCTGCTCGGCTCGGCAGAACGAACTCGAGTGATCGAGACGTGGAACGACACCGCACACGAGGTCGACGCAGGCGTCATGCTGACCGAGCAGTTCCGGGCGCGGGTGGCCGCGAACCCGGACGCCACGGCCGTGGTGTTCGAGGACGCGACCGTCACGTATGCGGAGTTCTCGGACCGAGTGAATTGCCTCGCGCGACACCTGGTGTCTCTCGGTGTGGGGCCGCAGTCGCTCGTCGCACTCGGGATGCGGCGCGGAATCGACCTCATGGTCGGCATCTACGCCGTCCTCGAAGCCGGTGGTGCCTATGTGCCCATCGATCCGGACCACCCCGCGGATCGCATCGAGTACATCCTCGACACAGCCGAGCCGGTGGTGGTGCTCTCCACCAGTCACGATCGGGAAGGTCTACCGGAGCGTTTCCCGATTCTCGAACTCGACACCGTCGGTCTCACCGGGTACCCGAACGGTGCCTTGACCGACGCAGATCGACTGGCACCGGTGCGTCCTGGAAACACCGCCTACGTCATCTTCACCTCGGGCTCGACGGGACGCCCCAAGGGCGTGGCGGTGTCGCACCGTGCCGTCGTCAACGAGATGGCCTGGATGGTGCACCAGTACTCGCTCGACGAGAACGACGTCTACTTGCAGAAGACCGCCACGACATTCGACGTGTCTCTGTGGGGGTTCTTCCTTCCGCTCTGGGTCGGTGCAACGGTCGTTCTGGCGACCCCCGACGGCCACCGCGACCCGGAGTATGTCGCGGAGCGCATCGCTCGGCACGGCGTCACCGTCACGGACTTCGTGCCGTCGATGCTCACGGTGTTCGCCGCGTACGCGACCGAGGAGCAGTGCCGGTCCCTGCGACACGTCTACGTCGTGGGTGAGGCACTGCCCCCGGAGACGGTGACGGATTTCCGTGCGATCACCTCTGCCGGGATCCACAACCTGTACGGACCCACCGAAGCTGCTGTGACAGTGACGTTCTGGGAGACCGAGCCGGAAGATGTATCGACGGTTCCGATCGGTGCGCCGGAATGGAACACCCAGGCCTACGTCCTCGACGGCAGGCTGCATCCAGTGGCCGCAGGGACCGCGGGTGAGCTGTATCTGGCGGGTACCCAGCTCGCCGACGGATATCTCGGCCGCGTCGACCTGACGATGGACCGCTTTGTCGCGAACCCGTTCTCGGCTGCCGGCGAGCGCATGTATCGCACCGGAGACCTCGTCCGATGGCGGCCGGGCCCCGACGCTGTGGGGGTACTCGAGTACATCGGGCGCACCGACTTCCAGGTCAAGTTCCGTGGCCAACGGATCGAGCTCGGTGAGATCGAGACCGCGCTGTTGGCCCATCCCGACGTCAACCAGGCCACGGCCGTGGTGGCGACCACCGGTGCCGGCGACCAGCTCGTCGGATACGTGGTGCCTGCACCGGGCAGCACACTGGACCCGGCCGAGGTACGCACCTTCGTCGGCGGCGCGCTGCCGAAGTACATGGTGCCGGCGACGGTGATGGTGCTCGCCGAATTCCCTCTGAACACCAGCGGCAAGCTGGACCGAAAAGCACTGCCGGAGCCGGTGTTCGAGGTTCGCGAGTTCCGTGCTCCGGCAACGCCGGTCGAGGAGATCGTGGCGGAGATCTACGCCGAGTTGCTCGGCGTCCAGCGTGTCGGATCGAACGACGACTTCTTCGATCTCGGTGGTAACTCGCTGATCGCCACGCGAGTGGCGGCACGGGTGTCGGCGGCGCTCGGCAAGAAGGTCGGTGTCCGAGACCTGTTCGAGGCGTCGACCGTTGCCGCGCTCGCAGCTCGTGCCGAGTCGCGTATCGACGACGCGAACGATGTGCCGCTGCGCCGCCGACCGGCCGGACAGACCGTGCCGTTGTCGCTCGCGCAACAGCGCATGTGGGTACTCAACCGACTCGACCCCGAGTCCGGGGCCTACAACATGCCGCTGGCGCTCCGTCTGCGAGGCGAGCTGGATGTCGCGGCACTGCAGACCGCCGTGTCCAGCACCGTGGAACGCCACGAGGCACTGCGCACGCGCTACCCGGAAGATGCGAACGGTTCGCCGTATCAGGAGTTCGTCGACGCCGGATCGGTCGTACCCGATCTGACTCCGATCGACGCGCCCAACGACTCCGACACCGCCGAACGGATTCGCGCACTCGTCTACGAGGGTTTCGACGTCACCGTCGCACCCCCGGTCCGGGGAGCACTGTTCCGGTTCGGTCCGGACGAGTACGTCTTCGTCATCGTGATGCACCACATCAGCGGAGACGGCGCATCGATGGCACCACTGGCCCGTGACGTCATGACCGCGTATCTCGCTGCCGCGTCGGGAACCGACTACACGCCCGAACCGCTGACGGTGCAGTACGCGGACTTCGCGGTCTGGCAGCGGCAGGTGCTGGGCTCGGACAGCGACCCCACGTCGATTCTGTCGCAGCAGTTGGCCTTCTGGGCGGACGAGCTCAGCGGGATCACCCCGGTCGTGTCGTTGCCGTGGGATCGGCCGCGTACGGCTACCGCCAACCTGCGCGGAGCCAGTGTGAGTGTCGAGCTGGACGAGTCGGTACACACCGGGCTCGCGGCGATCGCGCGCGAGAACAACGCGACTCTGTTCATGGTGTTGCACGCGGTACTCGGGGTGCTGTTGTCACGGATGAGTGGCTCCCGCAGCTTCGCCGTCGGCACGCCTATCGCCGGCCGCGGGCACGAGGCGCTCGACGGACTGGTCGGCATGTTCGTCAACACCCTGGCATTGCGCACGGACGTGGACCCGGATGCGACGTTCGCAGAGCTGCTGACCGCCCTCCGCGAGACCGACCTGCGGGCCTTCGCGAATTCGGACGTGCCGTTCGAGCGGGTCGTCGACACCATCGCACCGGACCGGAACGCCGGGTACACCCCGCTGTTCCAGACGGTTCTGTCGGTGGAGCCCCACGGCGAGGCGCGGTTCGAATTGCCGAACCTGGTGGTCGAACCCGTCAGCGGCTTCGAGCCGACGGCGAAATTCGACCTGCAGGTCACGGTGGAGACCCAGCACGCCGACGGGAACAGCGGCACCGGAACCCTGAACGTCGAATGGGTGTACGCCGCCGACCTGTTCGACGAGTCCACGGTCGCCTCCTTGGCGGAACGATTCGCTCGTATCGCCGGTGCGGTAGCGGCAACACCAGCTGTCGTCGTCGGCGACATCGACGTGCTCGACGCCGCCGAGCGGGCCGCACTGACCGAGACCCCGCAGACCGCCGACTCCACTGTGGCACCGGTCCGGTCGGACCTGACCTTGCCGCAGGTACTCACCTCGGCGGTGGACGCAGATCCCGATGCGCCCGCGTTGTCGTCGGACGGAGTCGAGACCACCTATCGTCAGCTCGACGAGCAGTCGTCGAGGATGGCTCGGGTACTGATCGAGCGCGGCGTCCGGCCCGGAGTCGTGGTCGGCGTCTCCGTCACCGGCGACGTCGCGGCCGTCGTGACGCGGTGGGCGGTGGCCAAGGCAGGCGGAGCTGTGGCACCGATCACCACTTCGAACTCCTCCGACGTTCTGGAGCGGGCAGGCGCATCCGTCCTCGTTCTGGACGGTGACGATGCGCCGAGCTCGGCCGGGCCCGCCACGACCGTCCACCTCGGACAACCCGACGTGGTCGACGCCATTGCCGCGAGTTCTGCGCGGCCGGTGACGTATTCGGACCGAACGGCGGTTCTGGGACCCGACAGCCCAGCGTTGGTCTCGGTCGACGACGGCACCGTGATCGACCACGGAACACTCGCCGCACTGGCGACGAGCGCAGTGACGGAGTGGGCAGTGGCGTTCGATTCACGGCTGGCCGTTCCCACCCGGTTCGATTCCGCTGCAGCAGTTCTGGCCGGCGTGGTCGGCGTCACGGCAGGTGCAGCTCTGGTGACCGACCGGGCGGAGTCCGCCGAAGACGCCGCAGACATCGTGTCCGCAGAATGGGTGACCCATGCGTTCCTCGCCGCAGCAGACATCGCCGCGGTCGATCGACTGCAACCCGAGGACATCGAGGACCTCGTTGCGATCGTGTCGGTCGACGGTGACAGTGACGGTGTCGAGATGAGCGGTGTCGACATTCCGGTGCATCGTCTGCCCGGGTCGATGGGAACCGCCGACCGATAGGGTGAAGCGAACTGCAACGCTCGCCGCGTCGCGGACGATGAACGGTCGGATCGGCCGACGCGTCGTCCACGACCGAGCGCGGGGCAACACTGGTGAGGAGTCATAGTTCAGATGAGTTCGGATGGATCGACCGGCACACCGTCCGAGTCGGGCGGCCGAGTGGGTGGACGGTCGAGCCGCCCCAGGCCTACCCGTGCACGACCCACCCGACAGCGACCGGCCCGTACGGTCGCGCTGCCGACTCTGCTCGCCGCGGCGGTGGAAAAGAACCCGGACGGTACCGCGGTGGAGTTCGGCATCCGGTCGCTCACCTATCGGGAGATCGACTCCCGGTCGTCCAGGCTCGCCCGGCTGCTCATCGAACGCGGGATCGGTCCCGAGGATTTCGTGGCTCTGGCACTGACCCGTTCGATCGAATCGGTCACGGCCGTGTGGGCCGTGGCGAAGACCGGTGCTGCTTTCGTGCCCATCGACCCGAATTACCCAGCCGCCCGCATCACGCACATGGTGAACGACTCCGGCGTGCGAATGGGTGTCACTGCAACACAATTCGAGGACACGATGCCGACGTCGGTGTCGTGGATCAGCCTCGACTCGTCCGACACCGAAGGCGCACTCCAGGGGTTCTCCGACGATCCCGTCGTAGCGGACGACCGACGGGCACCGATTCGCCCGTCCACGCTCGCGTACGTCATCTACACCTCCGGCTCGACCGGTCTGCCGAAAGGCGTCGCCGTCTCCCACGCCGGACTGGCTCCGCTGACCTCCACTCAGGTCGAGACCTACGGGCTGGACTCCGATTCGCGCACACTGCATTTCGCGTCCCCCAGCTTCGATGCATCCGTGCTGGAGCTACTGATGGCCGTGGGCGCAGGCTCGACGATGGTCATAGTCCCGCCCGGCGTGTACGGCGGGTCCGATCTGGCCGACATGCTCCGCCGCCACCGCGTCAGCCATGCGTTCATCACCCCGGCAGCGCTGGCCTCGCTCGACCCGGCTGAGGTGCCCGACATGCGAGTGCTCGCGATCGGCGGCGAGGCCTTCACCTCGGAGCTGATGTCGAAGTGGGCACCGGGCAGACGGTTTCTCAACGTATACGGCCCCACCGAAGCGTCGATGGTGTGCAACATCTCGCCGCCGTTGAACGCCGGCGAAGCCGTGCTGCTCGGGCCGTCCACCAAAGACATGGGCTACCACGTGCTCGACGACCGGTTGCGGCAGGTACCGGCCGGGGTGCCGGGGGAGCTGTATCTGACCGGTGCCGGCCTTGCGCGGGGTTACCATCGAAGATTTGCGCTGACCGCGGCGCGATTCGTAGCCAATCCCTATGCAGCCGAGGGTATCTCGGATCAGAGTCGACTGTACCGCACCGGTGACCTGGTGCGGTGGCGGGAAGTGGCGTCCGGACGTGCCATCGAATATTTGGGCCGCAACGACTTTCAGGTCCAGATCCGAGGCTTCAGAATCGAACTCGGTGAAATCGACGCCGTTCTCACAGCGCAGGACGGGGTCGATTTCGCTGTGACCCTCGGTCACCGCAGTCCTACTGGCGCAACCGTTCTCGCAGCCTACGTACTGCCGGTGGCAGGGGCGGACGTCGACCTGGACCGGGTGCTGGACGAGGCCGGGCGGAGTCTGCCCGCGCACATGGTGCCCTCGGTGATCACGCGGATCGATACGATCCCGCTGACTCCCACCGGCAAGCTGGACCGAGACGCACTGCCGGAACCGGTGTTCGAGGCCACGGAGTTCCGGGCTCCGTCGACCCCCACCGAAGAGTCGGTAGCAGAGATATTCGTCGAGCTGCTCGGAGTCGAACGAGTCGGTGCAGGCGACGACTTCTTCGCGCTCGGCGGCAACTCGCTGATCGCCACCAAACTCGCCGCGCGACTGGGTTCGGCTCTCGGCGTGCACGTGCCCGCGCGTTCTGTGTTCGAGTCGTCCACCGTCGAGGCGCTTGCGAACGCGGTCGACTCGGTCGACGCTCCGGTCCGGGCCCAGCTCGACGCCTCGAGGGCTCGGCCGCAACACATTCCGCTCTCGTCCGCTCAGCAACGCATGTGGTTCCTGAACCGACTGGACACCGCGTCGGCGCTCAACAACGTGCCGGTTGCTCTGCTGCTGCGCGGTTCCCTCGACATCGATGCGCTGCAGGCCGCCGTCCTCGATGTGGTCGGTCGGCACGAATCGTTGCGCACCATCTATCCCGACATCGACGGCAGCGGCTATCAGCAGGTGCTCGACGAGGCCGATGCGCAGGTCGACACGGCCATGGTCACCGTCACCCGTGACAGCGCCTTGGCCGACGTCACCGAATTCTTCAGCCGTGGATTCGACGTGACGGTCGAAATTCCGTTCCGCGTTCGGCTGTTCGAGGTCACCGACCCCGCCGGTCCGATGCCGGAGTACGTATTGGCGTTCGTGGCACACCACATCTCGGCCGACGGGCTGTCGATGGCTCCGCTGTCTCGGGACGTCATGACGGCATACCTCGCGCGACGCAGTGGATCGGCACCGCAGTGGACGCCGCTGCCGGTTCAGTACGTCGACTACACGCTGTGGCAACTCGACATGCTCGGTTCCGAATCGGACCCGAAATCCGTCGCCAGCAGGCAGATTCAGTACTGGCAGCACGCACTCGACGGCCTACCCGAACAACTGGAGTTACCTGCCGACCGGCCGCGCCCGCGAGTCGCGTCGGGACGAGGGGCGGTGGTGTCGTTCGATATCGATCCCGAGCTGCACACCCGAGTGGTCGAATGCGCCCGGGCCAACGAGTCGACCCCGTTCATGGTGGTGCACGCCGCGCTGGCCGTGTTGCTGGCGACACTGTCGGGTACGGCCGACATCGCCGTCGGTGCGCCGGTGGGTGGCCGTGGTGACGCGCGGCTGGACGATTTGGTGGGCATGTTCGTCAATACGGTGGTGCTTCGAACCCCTGTTGACTCGGGTGCCTCGTTCGTCGAGGTTCTCGACACGGTACGTACGTCCGACCTCGAGGCGTTCGACAACGTCGACGTTCCCTTCGAGCGTCTGGTCGAGGTACTCGATCCGGTGCGTTCGCAAGGACGACACCCACTGGTGCAGGTTGCACTGTTCTTCCAGAACTTCTCGCAGGGTTCGTTCGAGCTGCCCGATCTCGCCGTCGAGGCGTTCGGGTCCGGCGTGGCATCGGCCAAGTTCGACCTCCAGGTGACGTTCACCGAGCGGGGCGACGGCGCAGGGCTCGCCGTCGAGTTGATGTACGCCACGGATCTGTTCGACGAGCCGACCGTGACGTCCTTCGGGCACCGGCTGGTGGCCGTTCTCGACTCCGTGACCGCTCGACCCGAACTCGCGGTCGGCGACATCGACGTTCTCGATTCGGCTGAGCGTGAACAACTCTCGTTGCGGGGCAACGGCAGCGCGGTGGCTGTCGATTCGGACGAGGTGCTGCTGGATGGTTTCGACCGGGTGGTGGCCGAGTCGCCTGATGTGGTGGCGTTGGTGTTCGGCGAACAGTCGTTGACGTATCGGGAGTTCTCGGACCGGGTGGATGCGACTGCGTGGTTGTTGCAGGAGCACGGTGCCGGGCCGGGTGTGTCGGTGGGGTTGGCCATGCGTCGATCGATCGAGCTGGTGGTCGGCATGTATGCCGTGCTGCGGTCCGGTGCGGCATACGTTCCGGTGGATCCGGATCAGCCGTCCGAGCGAAACGACTACATTCTCGACACGGCGTCGCCGGTTGTCGTTCTGTCGACGGCGCGAGACGACTTCGCCACGGGGACAGCGATTCCGGTTGTCGACATCACGGATCCGCCGCCGCCGGTCGGGTCGGTGGCATTCCCTCGTGCCTCCGGTGCCGATCTGGCATACGTGCTGTTCACGTCCGGGTCGACAGGTCGGCCGAAGGGGGTGGCCGTCGAGCATCGCGCCATCGTCAACCAGATGGCGTGGATGGCGCAGGAGTACGGTCTCGACGCGTCGGATGTGTACTTGCAGAAGACGGCTACGACGTTCGACGTGTCGTTGTGGGGGTTCTTCCTGCCGCTGCGTACCGGGGGTCGGTTGATCGTGGCGGCCCCGGGCGCGCAGCGCGACGTGGAGGCAGTCGCGGCCGAGATCGCCCGTCATGGTGTGACGGTGACAGATTTCGTGCCGTCGATGCTCACGGTGTTCGCCGAATCGGTTGCTGCACAGTCCATCTCTTCGCTTCGGCACATCTTCGTGATCGGTGAGGCGTTGCCCGCGCGGACCGTGGATACGTGCCGCGCGGTGTCGGATGCTCGGGTGCACAACTTGTACGGACCGACCGAGGCGGCGGTGAGTGTCACGTATCGCGACGTCTCCGAGGACGTCGGGTTGGATGGCTCGGTCTCCATCGGGGTGCCGGAGTGGAATACCTCTGTCCACGTTCTCGATTCGCGGTTGCATCCGGTGCCTGCGGGTGTGCCGGGCGAGCTCTACCTCGCCGGGGTGCAGTTGGCTCGGGGTTACGTTGTGCGGCCGGACCTGTCTTCGGAGCGTTTTGTAGCGAACCCGTTCGGCGATGCTGGGGCGCGAATGTATCGCACCGGCGATCTGGTTCGGTGGTCGATGGATGGCGGGCGGCTCGAGTACATCGGTCGGACGGACTTCCAGGTCAAGTTCCGTGGGCAGCGAATCGAGTTGGGGGAGATCGAGACTGCCTTGACGGCGTCTCCGGCGGTGAGTCAGGCCGTTGTGGTGGTTGCGCAGTTGTCGGTGGGGGAGTCGTTGGCGGCGTACGTTGTGCCCGCGGTCGGAGCCGACATCGAGGTCGAGGCGGTCCGGTCGGAGTTGGGGTCGGCGGTGCCGTCGTACATGGTGCCGTCCGCGTTCGTGGTGCTCGACGCGTTGCCGCTCAATGCGGCGGGCAAGCTGGACCGTCGCGCGTTGCCTGCCCCGGAATTCGAGATCCGCGAGTTCCGCGCTCCGCGGACACCGGTCGAGGAATCGATCGCGGCGGTGTATTCGGACGTCCTGGGAGTCGAGCGCGTCGGGTTGGACGACGACTTCTTCGCGTTGGGTGGCAACTCGCTGCTGGCGGTCAAGTTGGTGTCCAAGCTCGGAGCGGCCGTGGGCGGGCCGATACCGCTGAACTGGTTGTTCGTCGACGCGTCCGTGGCCTCGCTCGCCGCGCGGATCACCGCAGCGACAGCGTCGCCTGTCGAGGGGGCCGAATCCAGCGGGCTGGACACATTGATTCCCCTTCGGATCGGTGGTTCCGCGTCACCGCTGTTCTGCATCCATCCCATCGTCGGGCTCTCCTGGGCTTTCGGAGGATTGTCGGCGTACCTGGGCGAAGATCGTCCGATCTACGGATTGCAGTCGCCTGCCCTCTCCGGTACCGAACCCCTGCCGGAATCCATCGAACAGTGGGCCGCCCTGTTCGTCGACAGGATTCGCAGCGTGCAGCCGTCCGGCCCGTACCACCTGCTCGGTTGGTCGATGGGCGGATCGATCGCGCACGCCATGGCTGTGCAACTGCAGCACGAAGGCGAGTCGGTAGCAACGCTGGCGATGATGGACTCGTTCGTCGCGGGCAGGACCGACCACCTCGTGGACCGCCCCGTGTCGGCCGGAGAGATGCTCGGCGGCCTCGGCCTGGGAACAGACTCCGATATCGAGATCGGAGAGCTCACGGTCGATTCCGTGGCGGAACTGTTGGCATCGATGCCTGCTCCGTTCGACGCGATATCCCGCGAACGGATAGCCGGGATACTGGACGGGATCGCCCGCTCGGCGGAGCTGATCGACTCGTACGTGCCACGGACATTCGTCGGGCGGTCGATCCTCTTCGCGTCGGTCGTCGACGATCCGACCGGAACCGTTGCAGCGTCGACGTGGGAGGACGCGGTCGACGGGGGCGTGAACGTGGTGCCCGTGCATTCCACCCACTGGCAGATGGCGTCGCAGTCTGCGCTCGCCGAAATCGGACCGGTGTTGCAGTCCGAGTTGGACCGGTAGACCGTCGAACACGACCGGGGCCTCACGACGTGATGTCGTGAGGCCCCGGTGGTGAAGGTTCGTGCTGTGTCAGCAGGGTGCAGGCGTCGTCGCTGCGTAGTCGGGATCGAGCGCCGACTTGACCATGTACAGAGGCACAGGGTCGGTGACGAGGCCGATGTGCGATGTCGTGGCGGCCGGGCACACGTCCTGGACCCAGACGTTGTGCACCGTCGACGGATCACCCGACCGGAGGAAGGTGTTCCCCGGGGGTGTCGACACCGTGTCGTTGCGTGTGGCGACGACGGTGTACTCGACTCCCGGTTGGACGTCACCGCCGTCGTTCAGGCTCGTCAACGTCGTCGAACCGACCAACTGCTGTGCACCGGCCATGTTGTACGTCAACGGGGTGAGCGCGTCGCCGGGGAGTCCGAGCGAGGTCAGCAGTTCGGAGAGCTGCTGCAATCCGCCGAACGTCGTCCCGTGGTTGGTGGCACCGAGGGTGACCAAGGTGTGAACCTTGTTGCGGGCCGGGTCCTGCGGATCGGTGCCGCCGTCGAATTTCATGTACTGGCGTGAAGAAGTACCACCCTGTGAATGGCCGACGAGATCGACCTGTTCGGCACCGGTGGCGGCAAGTACCTCGTCGACGAAGCGGCCGATCTGACGTCCCGACTCGGCGATGTCGCCCGAACCCCAGATGGTGGTGCTCGGATCGAGCAGGAGCGAGACGCCACCGTAGTTGGGGGCGAAGACGCAGTACCCCTCGCTCTTCAACTGTGGTGCGAGTGTCTTCCACGTCGACGCATCCATCTTGGTTCCGTGTACGAGAACGACCGGGCGCGGATGGGCCGCACTGGGTACGCAGCCGAAGTCGTTGGCACCCTCGAGTACGGGGGTGGCCGACACCGAGGTGCCGGTGGGAGAGGGTGCTGCGGTCGCCGTTCCCGCCCCGGTCAAGCACAGGGCACCGGCGACGGCGGCAGCAACCGCCGTGGGCAGCACTCGGGAAAGCGTGTTCGACATGGCCTCGATCTCGTGTGAAGGCGTGGGACGCGCCGCCGGTTTCGGCAGGCCTGTGTTGTCGACCGTAACATCGGTCATCCATCCGTTACAGTCGCGCGGATCAAGACTGCAGGCCGGGTGGGTCGGTGAGCCAGTGGGTGTGTCCGACGTCACCAGCTGAACGCGCGATAGGCAATGCCCCCGCGAATTTCGCCGACCCGGATGACGAGGGCCCTCGACCAGTGACCACGGGCCAGCCCGGTCCATGCCGTCGGTAGCAGCGGATTGCGAACCAACAGGGCTGTCCACCACGACAGGACCGTACGAACTTTCATGGCCGGGCACCCCTGGGGCCGATAGATTCCCCGCAGCTTGGCAAAGCCGAATCCGAGCCGGAACGACTGGCGCAGCATGGGTCGGAGCTCGGCGCGCAGTCTGTAGGCCACGACAGTGTCGGTACTGAAACCGAGGGTGTAGCCGGACAGTTGCGCGCGCCAGCAGAATTCGACGTCCTGGCTGGCCCTGAACCGGTTGTCCATGCCACCGACATCGCGATAGACCGACGCCCAACAGGCCATGCTGGCCCCGATGGCGAACGGCAGGAAATCCGTACGGCCCTGGTTCTCGGGCGGTGTGGTCGGAGTCCAGGACAGCGCTCGCGCACTGTTCAACGTGTGCGTCTCCACTGCGGTACCTGCCACGTCGAACGTCCGAGCCAGTTCGGCGAGCGTTCGTAGCCACGACGGATGCACCACGTCGTCCGCGTCGCAGAACATCAACAGGTCGCCGGAGGCGCTCTCGGCACCGCGATTGCGTGCGTGCGCCGCACCGACCTGCTGTGACGCGTCTACGCAGGTCAACTGCAGTCGATCCCGCAGGGGATGCGAAGCGACGTGATCGCTGACTCGTCCGTCGCCTGCATTGTCCGAAATCAGAACCTCGAACGGATGGTCGACATCTTGCTCCGCCAACGCCTGCAACTGGGCGTCGAGCAGGGGATCCAACGAGCCCACAGGAATGATCACCGAGATCGACGGATGTGCGGAGTGCGCATGCTTCACGACGTCACCTCCGTTCCGGGCCGTGGGTCGACCGGAGCCACTTCGATCAGCCGTCCGACGACGCCTTCTTGTAGCCGCGAATTGCCGGGATCAGAAACACAACTGCCATTCCGAGTGACCACGCAAGAGTTTGCAACACCGGTGTCAGGACCGGACCACCCATTGCCAGGTTTCGCATTGCATCGACCGCCACCGACATCGGCTGCGCCGCGACGACCGGTTGAAGCCATGGCGGGTAGGCGAGCACGGGTACGAAGCCGGCGTTGAAGAACATGAGAAGCGTGGCGAAGATCGACACGACTTCGACCAGGGGTGCGTCGCCGGCGACGGTGGCCAGGAATGTCACCATGACCGCGAACCCGATACCGAACACGATCGGCACCAGAATCAACAAGATGCCGGCCGGAATTCCCTGGGTGAATCGGAACCCCATCGCGACACCCGCCAAGGTGATGACGATGGTGGTGACGAGCACTCGAACTGCTTCGGCGATCATCCTGCCCAGCAGACCGGCGGCACGATGCGTCGGTGTCGTCCAGAAGCGGGACAGCAAACCCGATTTACGTTCGCCCTTGAGGCCGACCGCGCTGACGATGGATCCGAACATCGCTCCGACGAGAGCGATCATCGGCACCTGGCCGTAGATCGCCGGCGCTCCGGTGGCCGCGGAAATCGAGTTTCCGAGCACGACACGGAACATGACCAGCATCAAGGCGGGGTACAGCAACGCCTGAATCATCGTCGACGGATCGCGCATCCATCGCATCAACAGACGCTTGGCCTGGATCAGACTGTGGGTCCAGAGGGCACGGACAGACCTCTCGCCCAGGACCATGTTGGGTTCGGGGAAGGTCAAGCCGGACACGCGGGTCGTGTTCACCGACGCTTCGGACATCGTCATGTCGGACTCTTCACTCTGGCCTGGAGCTCGCCCAGATGGCGAGCGGTACGAAGAACAGGATCAATCCGGTCACCCACGCGAGCGACGGCCACAACACCTGGAAGGTGACTCCTCCTTCGGCCATATCTCGCATTGCGAAGGAGAACTGCGAGATCGGCTGGTTGCGTACGAACGGTCGGATGAGTTCCGGGAATCCACTTTCCGGAACGAACCCGCACGACGCCATCCCGAGAATGAGCTGGGGGAGGGTCAACACCTGGCTGGTTGCTTCGGGACTCTTCGACAGAGTTCCGATCGCATCGGCCCCGATCGACAACGTGGTGCTGATCAGCATGGCGAGTGCGCAGAACAACAGGGCCTGACCGAACCCTGCCGTGAAGCGAAAACCGATGACATAGCCGAAACCGAGGGCGGATACGAGCGAGACCAACGAGCGGACGACACCGCTCGAGATTCGTGCCACGAGTGGCACGCCCCGTACGACGGGCATGGTCTTCAACCGTGAGTTCAGACCACTCATCGCCTCGGCCGAGGCGCGCTGTGCCGCCGAGATCGCGGTGAACGCCATGGCCTGCAACACGATGATCGGCATCAGGAACTGGGCGTAATCGATGCCCTGCAAACCCATGACGAACTTGAGAGGCAGATAGAAGCCGACGGTGAAGATGAGCGGTGCGATGACTGCGACCAGCAACTCGCCCTTGGTCAGCATGGTCCACAGTGCGCGGCCGGTGAGGGCCTGCCACTGCACGAACCCCGACGGCTTCGTCCTCGACCGCCGCTTCGGCTGCTGAGCGGTCGAACCGACATCGGCCCGTTGGACGGTTCTGGCCTTCGAATCGGCGACGCCTCGCGTAGTGGCCGTCACGGTGTGGTGCTCGTCTGCGAGTGCCCGGTGAGCGTGAGGAACACGTCATCGAGCGACGGGCGGCGCAGAGCAATGTCGGCGAGCACGATTCCCCTCGCATCGATACGCCGCAGAATCTCCGACAGCGTTGCCGCGCCGTCGGGTGCGGGAACGGAGAGCCGGTCCGAGGCAGCGGTGATCTCGGCGTGAACTGCAGCGGGGACCATGTCGCCCAGGGCTTCGGCGGCCGCACGGAGTTGGCCGGGATCGAGAGGAACGACCTCACAGTAGCTTCCGCCGGTCATTGCCTTGAGATGGTCCGACGTGCCCTCTGCGATGACCGTGCCCTTGTCGATGACGATGATGTTGTCGCTCAGAACGTCTGCTTCTTCGAGGTACTGCGTCGTCAACAGCACGGTGATGCCCTGCGCCTTGAGTGCCTCGACCAGCGACCAGACACCCTGCCGGCTGCGTGGGTCGAGTCCGGTGGTCGGCTCGTCCAGGAACACGACCTCCGGCCGCACGACGAGGCCACAGGCGATGTCGATGCGGCGACGCATACCACCCGAGTAGCCGCGCACGGGGCGCTTGCCGGTATCGGAGAGGTCGAACTCGTCGAGCAGCGCCTTGGCGCGGGCCTTCGCGGCCTTCTTGTCCAGACCCATCAGACGACCGAAGAGCTCGATGTTCTCGCGGCCGGACAGTGTGTCGTCGAGGGCCGCGTACTGCCCGGTCATCATGATCGAGCGGCGTACTGCCGGAGCGTCGGTTGCGACATCGTGACCCGCCACGAAGGCTCTGCCGCTGTCGGGTGCGATCAGGGTGGAGAGCACCTTCACGGTCGTCGTCTTGCCTGCACCGTTCGGGCCGAGAATGCCCAGAACTGTTCCCCGCTCCGCGGAGAAGCTGATGCCGCGCAACGCTTGCACATCGCCGAAGGACTTGTGTACGTCCTCCACGTGTACGGCTGCGTGTTGAGCTGACGACATCGAATCTCCGAGCTGTCGGGGGGAGTGGTGGGACCGGACCCCGTGGAGTCGAGGGCCACTACTTGATAGCGAAATTCGCCGTGGATGTTACGTGGAGGGGCGTCGTTGCGTGAGTTCCGCAGTCAGCCCCAGTCGATATCGATACTGTTCTCGACGTCGAGTTTTCGGCACAGAGACCGCAACCCGCTGTAGTCCTGAACCAACGCTCGCCGGCTCTTGTCCTGCTCGACATCGGCGAGCATCGCCTCGGCTCCCAGCACGCCTTCGAGTTCGAGAATGCGTCCCCAGGTGGAGAAATCGCTGCTCGAGAACGCGTCCATGCCATCGACGAGGCCGTCCAGGAACTTCTGCCGGTCGTCGGGACCGAGTCGCTCGAAGACGATCGCGGCCATGTCGTCGGCGATGGACGCATGGCAGTACTCGTCGCGGTTGTGCAGCTTGACCGTTGCCCGATTGATGGGCTGAATGACGTCGTCGTCCTCGATCAGGTCCAGGTACGACGTGATGGAGATCTCTGCAACCGTCATGAACGCGAGGGAGCTGATCGCGGCCGACCAGGGGTCGTCACTGTTCGCCTGTGCCGCGCGTTGCCGGCGCACGGTGGAGCTGAACGGCAGAGAGCGTTCCGACAGGGCCCAACCGCGCCCGCGCCTGGTGGCTGCGCTCGCGTTGAGGTGCATGAGGGTGTGGTACTGCTCGTCCACCATGGCCTGGGTCACCGCAACTGCGAGGGTGTCACCCATCCCGGTCTCGAACACGTCTTGCGCCAGCAGGGCGAAGCCGGGATGAACGACATGCTGCTCGACGTCCATCACGTTCTTGTTGAACGCGATCCAGCCCCACGCCCGAAGTCGATTCTGTTGCTCGGGAGTGGCACCGGTGAAGGTGTCGTGCTCACCGAACGGAATCAGAGCGTCGGGGAAATCCTGCTTGGCGACGTCGAACAGATCGTCCAGTTCGGGTTCGGGCTTCTTGACCGTCGCGCGTTGTGACCAGTTCTTCGCCAACCGCGCGACGACGGCGCTCTCCACGACATCTGTGGAGTCGAATTCCGGCAACGACGGTTGCTCCAACATCGCGTGCCCCCGCTTTCCGCTCGTCCGACTGCGGCTATCGGTTACCGCCGCTGCCTCGAACGATACCGAACATCTCCGCACACAATGCTCGATACTGATCGCCGTTCCCGCCCAGAGCGGCTTCGGCCTGCGTCAACAGGCGAGCGAAGTCGGCCTCGGAGCCGGAATCGACGGTCTCGCTCACCGTCTGCGTCGCTCGATGCAGCGCCGCCCTGGCATCGGCGGCGTGCGGATTGCCTGCCTGAACATCCCAGTAGACCTCGGGTTCACCGCCGGTGATGCGCGCCAGCACCGCGAGCACCGTCGCGTGTGGGGGAGGCGAAACGGCGTCGATGTCGACGAACGGAAGGTCCAGTTCGGCCAGAGCCAGGCCGAACGCCAGCACACTGGCGTGTGTCAGCGCCTGCGTCGCGGCGGCGAGGCGATCATGGCGTGCAGCGTCGAGGAGCACTACTCGACCGCCCCACCGCGAAATTCCCTCGAGGAAGAGATCCACCGGCGGGCCGGGTCGGTGCACGACGGCGGCGACGGGACGTCCGGCCATTCCGAGCGACGGGGCGAACATGGGATTGATTCCCACCACGGCACCGATCGGACGTGCGCCCTGCACGTGGCGCGAGAAGCCGGACTTGACCGACAGGGTCTCCACCAGCAGAGCGTCGGGCCGCAGCGCAGACAGGTCCGCCGCCAGCGCCACGGATTCGGGCACCGCCAGAATGACCGTCGCCGCACGTGCCAGCACCGCTTCGAGCTGTTCGTCGGGCGCAGTGATGTCACCGACCGTGACGGGAAAGGCGTCGGGACCGTCGTCGATGTCGACGACGGTGACCGAAGCGCCGTCACCGCGCAGCAGGTCGACCATCAGACGTCCGACCGCTCCCGAACCTCCGACCACAATCACGGAGTTGTCGGGCTCCGACCGCGTCACCGAGTTCATCGGTCGAGTATGTCAACGAGATGCGGCAGAGACCCAGATGGTGATGTCCGCGTGCACCACCTCCGCGCCGGCTGTGTCTCGGATCGCGACCGGCACGACGATGTCGATGCCATCGGTGACCGTCCCGAAGTCGGGGAGCTCGTCGAGTGCGGCGATCGCGCGCAGTGATGTGGTGGCCTTCGTCAGATACTGGACCGTCATCGATTTGGGGATCCATCGGTGCGAGGTGGGGACGGTCGCCTCGGCGAGCATGCCCATCGCGACCTCGGCGAGGTTGCAGGCCGCGATGGCGTGGAAGGTGCCCAGGTGGTTTCGAATGCCGAACCACTTGGGGGCAGTGACCTCGCAGCGCCCCGGCTCGAGCGCGACGACACGGGGCAGTACGGATGCGAAGTACGGAACCCGTAGGCACATGCCGACAGAGAAGAGGGTGGAGCCGATACCGTTGTTGGGTAGCTTCGACCAGGCGCGATAGGTCGCGCCGGTGGTGTTCTCGACGGTGGTCATGGCGCTACCTTACTGCTCGGTAAGGTAGCGCGGTGACGATCGATCGGCCCCGAGTTGATCTGATGCCCGGTCTGCGGCATACTGGTCGGGTTGCCTGGACACGGGACGCGCATGCGTGCGGCCTGACACAGGTGAGTCGGCCGTAAAGCCGACTGAGCAAGAACATGAGACCAGCGCTCCACGTGAGCGCGTCCGGAACACCAGCTCGATCGGTGCGGATTTCGTTGGATTCGGATGGTTGAAGCGAAAGTTTCAGCCCAGAAGAATGAGCGGAATCGCGACACGCCCGACCGCGTGGACCGGAGAACCATGACAGATGAAGAGCGGCAACGGAATCAGGTCACGCCTGGTCGTCAACGTTTTTCACTGTCGTGTGTGCACGAAGGCAGTTCGAGTCGGTGGGTTTCCCACGGCTCGGGGACTGTGCAGACGAGGTGGAGCAGGCCGAACGGCCCGTTCTACGACCAAGCGGCAAGAAAAGGACACTAAGCGTGGCGGGACAAAAGATCCGCATCAGGCTCAAGGCCTACGACCATGAGGCGATCGACGCGTCAGCGCGCAAGATCGTCGAAACGGTCACCCGTACGGGTGCCCGCGTCGTCGGACCGGTGCCGTTGCCGACAGAGAAGAACGTGTACTGCGTCATTCGTTCGCCGCACAAGTACAAGGACTCGCGCGAACACTTCGAGATGCGTACTCACAAGCGGCTCATTGACATCCTCGACCCGACACCGAAGACGGTGGACGCGCTCATGCGCATCGACCTCCCGGCCAGTGTCGACGTCAACATCCAGTGAGCGCGGAGACAACGATGACTGATAACAAGAACCGGCCTGCAACAGGAATTCTGGGCACCAAGCTCGGAATGACCCAGGTCTTCGACGAGAACAACCGCGTCGTTCCGGTGACCGTGATCAAGGCAGGCCCCAACGTGGTCACCCAGATCCGCACCCAGGAACGTGACGGCTACAGCGCCGTCCAGGTCGCATTCGGTGCGATCGACCCGCGCAAGGTGAACAAGCCCACCACCGGCCAGTTCGAGAAGGCAGGTGTCACGCCGCGTCGCCACATCGTGGAGATTCGCGTTGCCGACGCCTCGCAGTTCGAGGTCGGCCAGGAACTCACCGCTGCAGTGTTCGAGGACGGCGCTTACGTCGACGTCACCGGCACCAGCAAGGGCAAGGGCTTCGCCGGAACCATGAAGCGTCACGGCTTCAAGGGTCAGGGCGCGAGCCACGGTGCACAGGCCGTGCACCGTCGTCCCGGATCCATCGGTGGCTGCGCAACGCCCGGTCGCGTCTTCAAGGGAATGCGCATGTCCGGACGTATGGGTGGCGACCGCGTCACGACGCAGAACCTCTCGGTCCACAAGGTGGACAGCGAGAACGGTCTGCTGCTGATCAAGGGAGCGATCCCGGGCCGTCGCGGCAACGTCGTGATCGTCAAGTCTGCATTGAAGGGTGGTGCACGGGCATGACCAGCCTCGAGAAGAACACCGAGACCAAGCTGACGCTCGATGTCAAGGAAGCCGGCGGCAAGACCAACGGCACCGTCGATCTCCCCGCGGAGATCTTCGACGCTCCGGCGAACATCGCGCTGCTGCACCAGGTCGTCATCGCACAGCTGGCAGCTGCTCGTCAGGGAACCCACTCCACGAAGACTCGTGGCGAGGTTCGCGGCGGCGGCAAGAAGCCGTACCGGCAGAAGGGCACCGGCCGCGCCCGTCAGGGCTCGACCCGCGCTCCTCAGTTCGTCGGCGGTGGCACGGTCCACGGACCGCAGCCGCGCGACTACAGCCAGCGGACCCCCAAGAAGATGAAGGCCGCCGCATTGCGCGGAGCCCTCTCGGATCGGGCCCGCAGCGAGCGTCTGCACGTCATCACCGAACTGGTTGCCGGACAGGTTCCGTCCACCAAGGGTGCGAAGACGTTCCTCGCCGAGATCTCGGACCGCAAGAAGGTCCTGCTCGTCGTCGGCCGCGAGGACATCGCAGCCTGGAAGAGCGTTCAGAACCTGGACGGCGTGCATCCCATCGCACCCGACCAGCTCAACACCTACGACGTGCTCAACGCCGATGATGTCGTTTTCAGCGTGGAAGCGCTGAACACCTTCATCGCTGGGCCTGCAAAGAACGAGGAGGCAAGCAAGTGACCACGATCGCCGATCCCCGCGACATCTTGCTGGCACCGGTCATCTCCGAGAAGTCCTACGGACTGATCGAAGAAGGCACCTACACGTTCCTGGTGCACCCGGACTCGAACAAGACGCAGATCAAGATTGCCGTCGAGAAGATCTTCGACGTCACCGTGACCAGCGTCAACACGATGAACCGTCAGGGCAAGCGTAAGCGGACCCGGTTCGGTTACGGCAAGCGCAAGGACACCAAGCGCGCGCTCGTAACGCTCTCCGCCGACAGCAAGCCCATCGAGATCTTCGGAGGTCCGGTCGCGTAAGCGACTGGGACTCTTCGGATATAGAGGACGAGAAGACTCATGGCAATCCGTAAATACAAGCCGACAACCCCGGGCCGTCGTGGCTCCAGCGTTTCCGATTTCGCTGAGATCACGCGTTCGACCCCCGAGAAGTCGCTGATCCGCCCGCTGCACGGTCGCGGTGGACGTAATGCACACGGTCGTATCACCACCCGGCACAAGGGTGGCGGTCACAAGCGTGCGTACCGTCTCATCGATTTCCGTCGTAACGACAAGGACGGCGTGCCGGCCAAGGTCGCTCACATCGAGTACGACCCCAACCGCACCGCGAACATCGCACTGCTGCACTTCGCAGACGGCGAGAAGCGCTACATCGTCGCACCCAAGGGCATCGCCCAGGGCTCGCCGATCGAGCAGGGTGCCAATGCCGACATCAAGCCCGGCAACAACCTGCCCCTGCGCAACATCCCGACGGGTACGACCATCCACGCGGTCGAGCTCCGTCCGGGTGGTGGCGCCAAGATGGCCCGCTCCGCCGGAGCGAGCATCCAGCTCCTCGGTAAGGAAGGCCCCTACGCCACGCTGCGTATGCCGTCCGGTGAAATCCGTCGCGTCGACGTGCGCTGCCGCGCAACCGTCGGCGAGGTCGGCAACGCCGAGCAGTCGAACATCAACTGGGGCAAGGCCGGCCGCATGCGCTGGAAGGGCAAGCGCCCGACCGTTCGTGGTGTCGTGATGAACCCGGTCGACCACCCGCACGGTGGCGGCGAGGGCAAGACCTCCGGTGGACGCCACCCGGTCAGCCCCTGGGGACAGCCGGAAGGCCGTACCCGCAAGAACAAGGCGAGCGACAAGCTGATTGTCCGTCGTCGTCGTACCGGCAAGAACAAGCGCTAGGAGGGAGTTCAGAATGCCACGCAGCCTGAAGAAAGGCCCGTTCGTAGACGATCACCTCCTCGCGAAGGTTGACGTCCAGAACGACAAGGGAACCAAGCAGGTCATCAAGACCTGGTCCCGTCGATCGACAATCCTGCCCGACTTCATCGGTCACACTTTCGCCGTCCACGACGGTCGCAAGCACGTGCCGGTGTTCGTGTCCGACTCCATGGTCGGCCACAAGCTCGGGGAATTCGCACCGACCCGCACGTTCAAGGGTCACATCAAGGACGACCGGAAGGCGAAGAGGCGATGACCAACTTCACCCCCACCGCCAATCCGACTGCCAAGGCCGTAGCGAAGCACGTTCGCGTCACGCCGATGAAGGCACGTCGCGTCGTGGATCTGGTTCGCGGGCGCTCCGTCGAGGACGCGCTCAACATCCTCAAGTTCGCGCCGCAGGCAGCGAGCGAGCCGGTCGCCAAGGTGATCGCCTCCGCAGCGGCCAACGCCGAGAACAACCTGGATCTCGATCCCAGCACACTGATCGTCGCCACTGCATTCGTCGACGAGGGTGCAACCCTCAAGCGATTCCAGCCGCGCGCTCAGGGCCGGGCATTCCGGATCCGCAAGCGCACCAGCCACATCACGGTGATCGTCGAAAGCCTTCCCAAGACCGGCGGAACGTCTCGCAACCGTCGTAAGGGCCAGGCGTCCAAGGAAGGGGCTCAGTAGTGGGTCAGAAAATCAACCCGCACGGCTTCCGCTTGGGTATCACCACTGACTGGAAGTCGCGCTGGTACGCAGACAAGCAGTACTCGGAGTACGTCAAGGAAGACGTCGAGATCCGCAAGCTTCTTGCCACCGGCATGGAGCGCGCAGGCATCGCGAAGGTCGAGATCGAGCGCACCCGTGACCGTGTTCGCGTGGACATCCACACGGCACGTCCGGGCATCGTCATCGGTCGTCGTGGCGCCGAGGCCGACCGCATCCGCGGAGCTCTCGAGAAGCTGACCGGCAAGCAGGTTCAGCTCAACATCCTCGAGGTCAAGAACGCCGAGTCCGAGGCTCAGCTCGTGGCCCAGGGTGTTGCCGAGCAGCTCAGCAACCGCGTCGCATTCCGTCGCGCAATGCGTAAGGCCATCCAGTCGGCCATGCGTCAGCCGAACGTCAAGGGCATTCGTGTTCAGTGCTCCGGCCGTCTCGGTGGCGCCGAAATGTCGCGCTCGGAGTTCTACCGCGAGGGACGCGTTCCCCTGCACACGCTCCGTGCCGACATCGACTACGGACTGTACGAGGCCAAGACCACCTTCGGCCGCATCGGCGTGAAGGTCTGGATCTACAAGGGCGACATCGTCGGCGGACGGCGTGAACTCGCTGCCGCTGCGGCTCCGGCCGCCGGTGCAGACCGTCCCCGTCGTGAGCGTCCCACTCGTCCGCGTCGCAGCGGTGCCTCGGGCACCACGGCGACCAGCACCGAGGCCGGCCGCGCGGCATCCGCAACCGAGGCTCCGGCCTCGACCGAGCCCACTCAGGAGGGCTGACGCATGTTGATCCCCCGCCGGGTCAAGCACCGCAAGCAGCACCACCCGAAGCGTTCGGGTGCCGCCAAGGGCGGAACTCAGGTGACATTCGGTGACTACGGCATCCAGGCTCTCGAGCCCGCCTACATCACCAACCGTCAGATCGAGTCCGCTCGTATCGCGATCACTCGCCACATCAAGCGTGGCGGCAAGGTCTGGATCAACATCTTCCCGGACCGCCCGCTCACCAAGAAGCCTGCCGAGACTCGCATGGGTTCCGGTAAGGGTTCGCCCGAGTGGTGGATCGCCAACGTCAAGCCGGGTCGTGTGCTCTTCGAGCTGTCGTACCCCGACGAGACCATCGCGCGTGAGGCACTGACTCGCGCCATCCACAAGCTGCCCATCAAGGCACGCATCATCACCAGGGAGGAGCAGTTCTGATGGCTACCGGAACCCCAGCCGCAGAGCTCCGCGAGCTCACCGGTGAAGAGCTGGTCACCAAGCTGCGTGAGTCGAAGGAAGAGCTGTTCAACCTTCGTTTCCAGATGGCTACCGGCCAGTTGGACAACAACCGTCGACTGCGCGTGGTGCGCCACGAAATCGCGCGTATCTACACGGTGCTTCGTGAACGTGAGCTCGGCTTGGCCTCTGGTCCTTCCGAGGACACAGCAGGTGACGCAGCATGAGCGAGGAAAACACTGTGACTGAAGAGCGCAACAACCGTAAGGTTCGGATCGGCTACGTCGTATCCGACAAGATGGAAAAGACGATCGTGGTCGAGCTAGAGGACAGGGTCAAGCACCCCCTCTACAGCAAGATCATCCGTCGCACAACCAAGGTCAAGGCACATGACGAGAAGGGCGACGCCGGCGTAGGCGATCGTGTTCAGCTCATGGAGACCCGTCCGCTGTCCGCCACGAAGCACTGGCGACTGGTCGAGGTTCTCGAAAAGGCCAAGTAGTACCTGCACACAAATGCCCGCTCCCTTCCTGGGAGCGGGCATTTCTGTGTTCCGGCCGCGCGGCCTACCTGCCCAACAAGCCGCCGAGCGCGCCGCCCACACCGGCCTGCTCACCACTGCCGCTGCCACCGATCATCCCGCCCGGCGGCTGCTCCGACGGCTGCACGACGACAAACCCTTGGCCCGCGAACTCGAGGGTGAACCGCTCACCGGTCGATCGACCGATCAGCGTGCCGAGACCGAACGAATCGTTCTTCTTGACTCTCGTCTGCAACGAGGACGACCACGCAACCGCAGCCTGCGGATCGGCGAAGGTGGGCTGATCGACGTTCAGCACCACCGGAATCCCGTCCGTGGTGATGGCGATCCGTCCGCGCCCGGTGAACACACAGTTGAAGAAGCCCGCGTTACCGCCTGCCGCAGCACCCTGCACACGCTTGACGTCGTAGCTCAGCGTGGACTCGAAAGCCAGGACGTTGGCACCGTTGATGGTCAGACCGTCGGACCCGTCCAGGTCGATCAGATGGACGTCCTGAGCTGCGTTGGCGAGAAAGAGATCGCCCCGGCCCGTGACTTTCATCAGAGGTACACCCTCGCCCGAGAGCGCCTGCTTGAGCGCCCGGCCGATACCACCCGAGCCCTTCGCCTCGAACCGGAGATCGCCCTGGTACGCGACCATCGAACCGGCCCGGGCCATCACGTCACCGTTCATCCCGATTCGGCACATCTTGCTGCCCTGCTTCTGAATGCCCGAGCCGGGAACCTCGGCGTGGGCGGGCGTGAACAATTCACTTCTCATGGCCATGACTCCTCTAGGGACGGGTGAATTCACGGGTGGCGCAGCGGCGTCTGCTGATGGCTCGTCGGGAGTGTCGGGCGTCGGCTCGTCGTCTTCGACACTGATGCCGAACGCCGTGGCCAACCCAGCCAGACCATCGGCGTAGCCCTGGCCGACGGCACGGATCTTCCACTGCTCGCCGCGGCGGTAGAACTCGAGACACACCAGCGCGCTCTCGTCTCCGAGTGCATCGGCAGTGAATGCGAACAGGGCTGTGTCCGACGCATCGGACACCGTCACCGCCGTCGGACCCGCAGCCGCGAACGTTGCCGGCCCCGTTCCGTCGAGGGACGCGGCAACGGCCACGGTATCGACGCCGGCGGGGACGGCGGTGGCGTCGAACATCAGCAGGTGCCCGGTCGATGCACGGCGATACTCGACACCGGGGGCGGATGGCTGGTTGTAGAACACCAGGTCCGCGTCCGAACGGACCCGCCCGTCCGGCCCCAGAAGCAGCGCGGAGACGTCGACCGAGGTCGACGCTGCGAGTGTCACCGTCAGGGGACCGGCAGGAGCGGGGCAGTTCTCCCCGCGTGCGAGGGTTTTCATCGAATCCAGTGTGCCACTGTCGAGGGCGTCAGGACTGGCGCGCCAGCTCGATGACCTCTTCCTCGGTCGGCGGACTCTTCGGATGGTAGGACAGGCACAGCGGAGTGGCCGTACGACGGAATTCTGCGCCCTCCACGGCCGCGTAGAACTGACCGGCGGGCAGGCGTCCGACGTCGGGAACCGAGCCACCCTTCACGCGCGCCATATCTTTGGCTGCCTCGACCTGCGAGGGACTGTTGAGCAGGCCGTAGAACTGAGTGGACGCATTGCCGGCGATTCGATTGTGCAGACCTTTCGGGGCCTGGGTGGCGAACACCAGGCCGAGTCCGTACTTGCGTGCCTGCGAGGCCAGAGCGAGAGTGCTGTGTGTTGCAGCGGTCGTCCTGTCCGAGGGCGCGAAGTTCTGCGCCTCGTCCATCACGAACAGCCCACCCAGCGGCCGGTCGCCCGCAGGGTTCTTCTTGATCCAGGCGAACAAACCCATCTGCAGCTGGTTGACGAAGCTCTGCTTCTGCTCGTCGGTGGTCAGGCCGGCGAGGTTGATCACCGAGACCCTGGCCTTCTTGCCCTCGGCAGGAGTGAGCAGAACGGCCGGATCGACCGGGGTACCCGCTCCCGCGAACATCGGATCGTTCGCGGCGGCGGCCTTGAGATTCTCGGCCAGTCCGGCCGCGATGCGCACCGCATCGCGCATCTCGCTGGCGTCCTCGGGGAACTCTTCCAACAGGTCGATGAAGGCGGTCAGGTCCCCGCCCTGCGGCCGTCGACCGAACAGATCGAGCGCTGACTTCAACACGGCCCGACCGTGTTTGGCCTTCTGTGACGTGCCCAGAACTCCCGCAGCCGGTTCGAGTGAGGCCAGTGCCGACTCGACGGAGGCCTCGAACTCGTCGGCGTCGCCGAGGACGCTGACGAAGTCCGGAAGTGGCTGGAAGCTCAGCGGCCGACCGGAGGACTTGCGCGGCGTCCAGACCACGACGTCGGTGTCGCGCAGATACGCGGTCGCCTTCGCTTCGTCCCCCGGTGGCCACGTCCTCTCGTCCTCTGGCCAGGCGGTGCCGAGCCGAGCCAGGTCGTTGTTGACGTCGAGTACGATCGCCGAAACTCCCTGCAGCGCACACTCTTCCACCAGGCGACGGATCAGCACCGTCTTGCCCGAACCGGAGCCCGCGAAGATCGCAGTGTGCTTGCGCAACGCTTCGAGTGGAACGGCGACGTCCGCACCTGTGCTGAGTTCGGCACCGACCACGATGGACGGCCGCCGCGGTGCCGCAGGCTGCGCTGCGACGCTCGGCGTCTCGGGTTCGATGAGGGCTGTGTCGTCGTCGACGACACTGACAGCGGGCAGCACCGCCCGGAACAATTCCACATCGTGCGCCGGCTTGCGTGCGAGCAGCCAGGACGTGAGTGCGGGGGAGTTCTCGGTCAACAGGATCGACAACGCCGCCAGAGCCCTGCGGTCCTCGTCGCCGAAGGGCACCACGATGCCGCCGGCGCGGCGCAGGGCCGCGATTGTCTGCTCGGTTTTCGCGCCGTTCGGCCACGGATCGTTTCTGATCAGGATCAGCCGACGCCTCGGCATGTCTATCCGCAGGCCAGCCGTCGTCACTGCCCGTTCCACTCGGGCCAGCGCGGCGCGGGCGTTACCGGACGTGACCGCGCGGAAGCACCAGTGCTCTTCGTCGTCGGTATCGGTGTCGACGGTGTGGCGCAGGCGAGCGTGCAGCGCAGGCTTGCCGCTCGGCGGCGGATCCTGGGCCAGGCTGTCGTCGGACGACTGATGCTCGTGAATCCACGCGGTCAGGCCCGCGGACAGCAGTGCGGGAACGATCGAGTCCTCGCTGTCGGGTCGGAGCGGAATCGAGACGTCGACCTGCTCGCGAAGTTGCTTGTAGCGATCGTCGAGCGCGTCGAGTTCGTTGACCCGCGCAGTGGGTAGATCCGGCGCATCGGCCGGACCCGACCGGTCGGTGAAGCTCTCCAACTCCGACGCGACGCCGGCGTCGAGGCAGTGCCTGATGTGGCGATCGACGGCGATGAGCAGCTGGCGCGGAGTGAAATCGGGGGCCTGCTCGAACGCGTCGGGCGCGACCGGCCACGTGGGGTGCGGCGGAGTGAACCCGGCTTCGAGGAAGCACGCTGCCAGACGTCGTCCGAGAAGGAGGCGTCCGATGTCCGACGATGGAATCGGCTTGAGCGACTGAGTGACTCGGAAGCGGTCACGCATCGGCGCGACTCCGCGCGCGGCGATCAGTTCCCAGGCGCTCGACAGCGCAGAAAGTACCGAGGCGGTGCGGGGGAGGGTCTCGCGTAACGACATCAAGCCGTGCGCGAGCTGCTCGACGACCTTGTCTTCCTGAGCGTCGGCGAACTCCTGGTCCGATCCGGTACGAGACTGCGCCACGAGTGTGTCGATCTGGTCGATCGCGAGAATCGTCGGACCGGTGATAGCGAGCAGACGCGAGATGTTCTCGGCGATGCCCTGATGGCCGAGTTCGGCCCGGCGGATGCCCCAGGCCGAGAACTCGTCCGGATCGACATCGTCGATCGATTGCAGGTATGCGTCACCCAGGTCCTGAACTGCCGAGTCGGGGGCGATGGACAGCACGAGTGCGCGCAGCGTGTGCTGCGACGTCCGGCGGTGGCGGGGGTGAACCTTGTACACCGCGGTGACGAAATCGTTCAACGTGTCCGCGTCGATCATGTTCTCGCCCATGATCTTTGCGCGTTGATCGTCGGGAATCTCGCCGATCTCGCACAGGCGTCGGAGCAACAGCCCGAGCTGGCTGTCCGATCCGCGGCCGGACGGACGCATCAGGTCGTCGAGCATCCCCATCAGCGTCGAGCGCCAGAAGCCGGCAGCGTCGAGCAACCTGATCAGGAAGAAGTAGCCGCCCTTGAGCTGCACTTCTTCGCGCACCTGGCCGAGCAGGTGCGTCTTGCCCGAACCGGCCGGGCCGCGCACGACGACCCCGAGCGGACTGGCGTCGTCGGAGGCGTCCGCGTCGTCGTATGCATTCATCACTTCGAGGAACACTCGTTCGTGCATTCCCGGCACGTGCACGTTCGACTGCGAACGCCACACGTCGTCGGGGGTCGGTGCCCAGCTCAACCGCACCGATTCGAGAGCTCTGATCTGCTCGTTGTCCGTCATCGTCGACTCAACGCCCATCATGGTTCGATCGAGAGAAGGTGGTTCTGCTGATTGCCGACGATGACGGCCGCGGCTCGTTCCTCGTCGGTCAGTGTCTTCTGATTTTCTTCGGGTATCAGCGAGACATCCGCCGCACGACGCAGACGCGCCAGGGCGTCGTCCAGATCGGTTCTGGTTATGTCGCGCAACTCGTTTCGCAGGCGCGAGAGTCGCACGGTGCTGCCGGGTTCGCGCGCGATCCGGGCATACGCCGCGCGAATCGAGGCTTCGATGTCGACGGTATCGGAATCGACGGCCTTCTCGTCGATTGCAGGTTCGTCGGGTGCAGCCTCGTCTCCGCGGGGCGAGAACACGTCTGCCGGACGGCTGTCGGTGCGGTCGAGCCACCGACGCAACCCGGCCAAGACGGTGAACATGGCCTTTCCTGCTCCCGCCGACCGGGCCGGTGGCTCACCGCCGATGAGTTCGCCGCAGGTGCGCCAACCCTTGTCGGTCAGTTCGAGAGTCATCGGGCTGACGGACCTATTCACCTCGATCAGGCCCAGGTCCTTCAGCTTGTCGCGGGATGGCCTCTCCAGGTTGGGACCGAGCGTCTTCAGTACAGAGTTCTTTACCGGACTTGCTTCGGCCATCAGAACGAGCAGCACTGCTACTTCGGTCCCGTTCAGGTCTTCGGTGCTCATCGAGGATCCCCCTTCGATCGTCTTCTCGATACTGCCTCGCGGATGGTAGCGACCACACGTTGCGGATCGTCGATCACCTGAGCATTGGTGAAGCGCAACACCATGTAGTCGTGTGTCTGCAGCTGGTTGTCACGGACGCGGTCCTCGGCGAACCGATCGACTGCCCGGTGCTCGTTTCCGTCGATTTCCACCACGACCTTCTCGGTGCGCCACAGTACGTCGACCGTGAACGGTCGGCTGAGCTCGTCGAGCCGGATCGAGCGGTTGTGCTCACGCCCGGTGGCCCAGTCATGGGCGTCCAGCGCGCGGCACAGACGCTTCTCGGGTTCGCTCGCCGGGTGGGGGTGACCCGCGATCGGGGGATAGCTGAGCGGCCGGAATCGATCGAGGACCGTGCTGACGCCGTCGGGTACTTCCGGCGCACGTACCGAGACCGACGGGAATCGGTCCACGCTCGACGCCCCGTCGCCCGTCACCCAGACCCCTGCCCCGGCGTGGGCGCACAACCATTCCGCTGCTCCCGCGACGACTCCGGCGTCCGTTCCGACGGGCACGACCAACACGAGGGCAGCAGTGCTTCTGTGCTGCGCGGAGGCAAGTACTCGGGCCGACCCTGCTGCTCGGGTCTCGACGGTGAATGCGGTTCGACGCGGCGACCGCCCCGCGACTGCGGCATCTGCGAGTGCCGCGACATACGGACCGAAGTGCGCTGTGTCGCCGGCGAGCCGCACAGCGGCGGCGCGTGCAGCGCGTCGATGCAACGTCGACGAGTCTTCCTGATGGTCGAACTCCGTGAGCAACAGCGGAGCCGAGTCGACTGCAGCGTTCTCGAGTTCTGCCACCACCGCATCGACGAGATCGGCGGCACGATTCGCCGTCGCCGGATCGACCGCGAAGAACACGATCGAGGGCGCGTCGGACGGCAGAGGGTTCACGGACTCGGCGAGTTCACGCTCGGTGGCACCGTGCAGTCGGACGACCCGATCCAGTGGCAGACTCGACCACCAGTGGCCGCCGTCGCCCGTCGACGTCATCGCCGCGCCCCGCTGATCCGAAGATGTCCCATCCCCGAAACCGTACCGAGAGTTCCGGGTCGGCAAGCGGCGGCCGGTGCTCGCGCGATGGCGATTTGGAACCCGAGGGGCCGTTCCCCTACACTTGACCGGTTGCCTGTGGCAGCGGTGTGTCTTCGTGCGCCCGCTCTCGGCAGCCGACCGCGCGTGTCGGGACGGAAATCCGGCACGTACGTACATCCAGGTCAAGGAGAAGTTAGTGATTCAGCAGGAGTCGCGAGTACGCGTCGCTGATAACACGGGCGCGAAGGAAATCCTTTGCATCCGCGTTCTCGGTGGTTCGTCACGTCGCTACGCCGGAATCGGCGACATCATCGTAGCTACGGTGAAGGACGCCATTCCCGGTGGAAACATCAAGAAGGGTGAGGTCGTCAAGGCCGTCATCGTCCGCACCATCAAGGAGCGTCGCCGTCCGGATGGCTCGTACATCCGTTTCGACGAGAACGCTGCGGTGCTGATCAAGCCCGACAACGATCCCCGTGGAACTCGTATCTTCGGCCCGGTCGGCCGTGAGCTGCGTGAGAAGAAGTTCATGAAGATCGTCTCGCTCGCCCCGGAGGTGCTGTAAATGAAGGTGCACAAGGGCGACACCGTTCTCGTGATCGCAGGCAAGGACAAGGGTGCCAAGGGCAAGGTCATTCAGGCCTACCCCGCTGACTCCAAGGTTCTGGTCGAGGGTGTGAACCGCATCAAGAAGCACACCGCGGTCTCCGCCAACCAGCGCGGCGCATCCTCGGGTGGCATCGTCACTCAGGAAGCCCCGATCCACGTATCGAACGTCGCAGTGGTCGACTCGGACGGAAACCCCACTCGCGTGGGCTACCGGACCGATGAGGAATCCGGCAAGCGCGTTCGTGTTTCCCGCAAGAACGGGAAGGACATCTGAGATGACTACCACCGAAAACATCGCGGGCGAACAGCCCCGCCTCAAGGCGCGCTACCGCGCCGAGATCAAAGACGCCCTGAACACCGAATTTGCATACGAGAACGTCATGCAGATCCCCGGCATCGTCAAGGTCGTCGTCAACATGGGTGTCGGCGACGCCGCCCGTGACGCCAAGCTGATCAACGGTGCAGTTGCCGACCTCGCTGCCATCACCGGCCAGAAGCCGGAGATCCGCAAGGCTCGCAAGTCCATCGCACAGTTCAAGCTGCGCGAAGGAATGCCCATCGGCGCACGCGTCACCCTCCGTGGCGACCGCATGTGGGAGTTCCTCGACCGTCTGGTCTCCATTGCCCTTCCCCGAATCAGGGACTTCCGCGGCCTCTCGGGCACGCAGTTCGACGGCAACGGAAACTACACGTTCGGCCTCAACGAGCAGTCGATGTTCCACGAGATCGACGTGGACAAGATCGACCGTCCGCGCGGCATGGACATCACCGTAGTAACCACCGCAACCAACAACGAAGAAGGCCGCGCGCTGCTCAAGCACCTCGGCTTCCCGTTCAAGGAGAACTGAGTCCATGGCGAAGAAGGCATTGGTCAACAAGGCCAACAAGAAGCCGAAGTTCGCGGTGCGTGCATACACTCGCTGCAACCGCTGCGGCCGTCCCCATTCCGTGTTCCGCAAGTTCGGCCTCTGCCGTATCTGCGTGCGCGAGATGGCACACGCCGGAGAGCTTCCCGGAGTTCGCAAGAGCTCCTGGTGATCTGAGGCCCTCGGGCTTCACCACACCACGCTGATGGGCGTGGGTTCCTCTCGGGGAACCCACGCCCATTTCGTGTTTCTCAGGCCCGGAGCTTCATACCGACCACACGTCGTGTCGTAGATCGAGCGATCGGGTCAGAGCCAGTGCGGCATCGCGATCATCGCTCTCGACGATCACGAGCAGGCCACGTTCGGACATCGCCGACGCGAAAGCATCGGCGGAGACGGTCCTACATCCGGGTGGCATAGTTGGGTCTCCGAGTTCTCGATAGGTGTCGGCAATCGCTACTCCGTCCTCGGCTGGGTCGAATCCCCAGACGGTCACGAAATGCCCTACGTTCCAATCGAATTCGGTCAACTCTGCAGTATGTACATTCGCCAGCACGCTGAATCGGAACTGCGCGTCCGCGAGGCGGGAAAGAAACAGACGCAGTCTCCCGGCACCGGGTCCCCTGATCGGAACAACGGAAACACGGTGGTCGGTCGCCGTCTCGATGCCCGCCGCGAGACCTGCTGCTGTGGTCCCGGCTGCATCGATCGATGCAGCCCTCGGCAGTACATCCCACCCGTCGGTGGTCCGGGGCGATCCAGGGGGACGCGCCGACTCGACCTCGATCGGCCAGATCGCGGATCCCGATGCGACCGCGAGTGCCGTGACATCCGGTGCGTCTTCGTCGAGAACAGCGGTCAACGCTACCGATGCCGAGAACGGTCCGCAGAGTTGATCCGGTTGCGGCAGAACACGATCGAGTGACGAGACGATTGCACCTGCGCCAGGGAACCGTCGCAGCATCTCAGTAGATCCAGCGCAACGACTCGAGCAGTTCGTCCTCGGTGTGACTCTCCGCCCACGCGGCATCGGCGTCCCGGCACGCAACGAACGCTCCCAGAAGATCCTCGCCCAACACGTTCGCGACCAGTTCGGATGACAGCAGGTTCTCCCGCTGCTGAGTATGGGTCGTCGCGAGTGGGGAGATACCCGCGGCCTCACGACGTGCGTCGTCCCAGCCGCCCACATCCTCTTGAACGGGTGGCGGCAACTGGGCCGAATCCGCTATTCCCGACAGGCCGGCCGCAATCGTGACGGCCAGCGCCAGATACGGGTTGGCGGACGCATCGCACGCTTTCAACTCGACGTTGGTGTGATTCGGACCGAGGAGCGGCGACGACGGTACGAGCCGCACTGCAGCCTCCCGGTTCTCGACGCCCCAGAACCCGAAGGCACCGGCCCAGTAGCCGGGTCGACGACGCAACAGCGATCCCGAACTCGGTGCCGTGATGGCCGTGAGTCCCGGCAGTTCTCGAACCAGGCCTGCGATGTAGGACCGCCCGGTGTCGGACAATCCGTGCTCTCCGTCACCGGTCAGTGCGTTCCGACCGTCGCGGACCAGCGACGTGTGCAGATGCCAACCATTGCCTGCACTGCTCGACGACGGCAGGGGAGCGAAGCTGGCCCGCAGATCCAGAGCGCGTGCCGCTGAGTGGATGGTCTGCCGCGCGAGGATCTGCGCATCGGCCGCGGCGAGTGGATCGAGTGGACTGAGCGCGATCTCGATCTGGGAAGCGCCGTACTCGGCGTGAATCTGGCCGATATTCAGACCGTTCGCGGCAAGCGCGTTGAGCAGCTGCACGACGAATTCGTCGACATCACGTACTGCGTTCGCGGAGTAGGCAGGTCCGCGATGAGCGGACAGGCCGTCCGATTCGCGAGTCAGCGCGAACTCGATCTCGAATCCGGCCCGCACCTCGAATCCGGCATCGGACGCCTTCTGCACCTGACGCTCGAGAACCGCGTGCTGATCGTAGGGCCAGGGAGAGCCGTCTGCTGAGAGCTGCCGGCCGTGTACCCAGGCAAGCCCCGATTGGCCGGCGAGCGCTACTACGCTCGACGCGTTGTCGATCACCGGAATCAACCGCACATCGCCGGACGGGGTCGACAGTCCATCGTGGGCGAACGTGATCCCGTCGTGCGAATCGAATACGGCGAACACCGCGGTGATTCCCACTCCGCGACGTGCGACTGCCGTCAATTCTGCGGTGGGCACGGTGCGCGATCGGACGATGCCGTTGTTGTCGACCCAGCCGATGGTCACCCCGGCGATGTTGCGGTCGCGCAGCGAGTGGGTGAGATGGTCGATGTCGACTGCCTTCGAGTCCGTCATGGTCCGACGTTAGCGAAGAAGTGGGAGTTCGGGTGTCCAACCGGGTGTGCGGATTGCGAAATGGCTGGGCTGCGCGGGAACTGAGCGATTGCCGCGCTTCATCGTCTATGCGGTTGAGCGCAGGGCGGAGTCGCCGCGACGTGAGTCTCACGGACGACATTGGAACAGGGTTGAAGAGTGCGCGAGGCCTGCATCTGAACCTCCGGACCGTGTCAGGGCGCGTTGTGATGTCCGGTGCCGAATGACAGATTCTGAATGTCGACAGTCATGTTCCCGAGCACGTGAATTTCGGGCCGGTTTTCAGTCGCGTTACAGCTGGTCTCCAGGTGCCAGACTGCCCTTCCTCAGTCGGTGAACAGGCCTATGAAGTACTCATTATCGGAGCTGATCCTGAAATCGCCCTCGATGTACCGCGTGAACTTCGGCACGTCGGCCAATGCGACTGGATATGGTCCCATTTCTAGGGGAAGTTCACTTTCGTCGACGTCAATCAGTTCTCTGATTTCGTCTCCGGTGATAGCAGTCAGGAGGTAGCTGTGTGCGATCGTATCGGTTCGTTTATTATAGATTCCAAATACCACATGCCGTCTCGCTACTTCTTGCTTACCGGCCATGGCGGCGGAGTGTGAAGTCTATTTCGGTTCGGCAAGAAACGAGACTTCGTACGAATGATTCTCCTTCGCCTCGAACGGTATTTGCATGAACCGAGCAAAGTTGGGTATCTTCTCCGCCGGAACGTCGTTCTGGCCGACTGCAACGGGTAGTTCGAAGTCGCTGTCATCGATCTGGAGCGTGCGTTTGACGAATTCGACAGTCATGTCGCGAAGAAGGTGTATTTCTGTTCCCAACTCGGTTTCATCATCGAATTCTTGCAAGTACCAGATTTCCTTCTCCTTTAGTCAGTCTGCGAAAAGGCCTACGAAGTATGTACAGCCGAGGTCGATCAGCAGCTCGCCATCAATATATCTGGCGAATCTGGGTAAGTCTGCGGGCGCAACCTCGTGCATTGCGGCTTCGATCGGTCCGCTTTCTTCATTTGTCCCGATCAATTCTTTAATAGTCGTGCTGGTTGCACCCTGAAGCGGATAGCTTTTTGCAAGAAGTTCAGATTTGTTCTCGTACGCGTCCAAGTACCACATTGTCATCTCCCTGGTTTTCGGCCGGGCACTGGCCCCTTGGTCATGTCGCCCGTTACTGGGTCGAACTCGCCTAGGTGTTTTCCGTTTTTCGTGTATTTTTCGAGAGCTCCGTGCTGGTAGTCCCACTCCAAAATATTTCCTCTGTTGTCAGTCCAACGCGGTCGATTATTCAACGGCTTCGTCTGTTTGGCATCAGGAAAGCCAGGAAGCCGTCGATCAGCCGGGGGAGGGTTGTAGTGCCAATTTCCTCCGCCGGTGTTCGCGTTGAAGGTGGTCGGACTTGCTTGTAGGAGCGGTTGCACGTCCGATGCAATTCCAATGGCCGCCGCCCCGGTTGCCACGGTGACACCGACGGCAATTGCGGACGCCGCTTCCACTCCGGTCAGGACGGCGATGACACTTCCGGCGATGGCGCTTCCCGTCGCGCCGGTAACGGCGACTGTTCCCACGCCGAGGGTGAAGAAGCCGGCAACTGCACCGGCGATCGTGCCGGCAACGATGGCGGTTCCCACGATATCGATGACGCTCTGGTGAGCGTCCTGAATGGTCGACGCCCATTCGCCGCAAGCGCTCGCGAGAGTGTCGAATTGGTCGGCGACGTTGTGCGCAGCGCTGTAGACGCCGTCCATCTGGGCGAGGACCTGCGGCAATTCGTCGGAGGCAAGTTTTTCGATGTCGGTCCACGCGGAGTTCGTGGAATCGCTCGCTCGTCTCAGCTCTTCGGCGGCGGTGCGCCACGCGCTTCCGAGTCCCCGCAACTTCTCCGGGTCACCGTTGGGCCACATGTGGCCCTGTAGCCATCGCGTGATCAGCCCCCACCCCATCGGGGCGTCGGTATCGCAGCCGTAGGAACCGTTGAACCGCGGTGTATTCGTATGAGGAAGTTGTGGGGGAGCGGGCAGCGGCGGTGTCGGCGGAACGGTGTTCGCATTCTCTGCGTTGGCGTGGTTGACACCGGTTGTTGCAAGCAGGTCGTGGAGCTTGCCGAACGCATTCGCGATGTCGGTCCCCGCGGTGACTGCGTCGAATGCCGCGGAATCGTAGCTGTCTGCCCAAGACTTTCCGGCGTTGTCGGTGCCTGCGCAGCCCCAGTTCCGGTGGAGTTCCGCGGCGAGTTCCGCTATCGCGCCGCTCGAGATGGTCTTGGCGCTGCTGTACTGGGAGGCCGCATCGGCGAGGATGTGCGGGTCGACGCTGATCGGGGCCATCGGGGCCACATTCGCTTGTTGTGGTCGACGGCTGCGCGGTAGCGATCATGGGCGCCTCGCGCCAGCGTGCCGAGTTGCGCGAGCGCGGTTCGCATATCGTTCAATTCCTGCCGGAGCAGCTCGTGCTTCGAGCGGTGAGCCTCAGCCGCTTCGCCCTCCCATTCGATGCCGAGATCGTTCACCTCGCGCTCCACTTCGGCGACAGCCGATTCGATCGTGGCTCCAACTATGTGTGCGCGATCGACAAGAGCGAGAATCTGTTCGACGTCGGCGACGTAGCGCGCCGTCAACGGTCCAACCGAAGGCCGGAATCCACCACGTGTTCATCGATCACGTTGTCCGTTGCGGCGTATTCGGTCGCAATGCCATCGAGCAGCCACGCGTCCTCGGTGAGCGCGCCGCATATCTTCCGAGCCGAATCGACCCACTCCGCCCATAGAACTGCATGGGAATCGGCCGCAGCGCCTGTCCAGGAGGTCTCCAGCAATTCCTCCACGGCGAGACGGACGAGATCGATGTCATCCCACAACACGTCGGCGAGGCCGGACATCCGAGCAGAGGCACGGCGGATCCGATCGGGATCGGCTTTCACTGCGTCGTGCGGGACGAACCCGGCCATGGTGGGACGTCGACCGTCCTGGCAACGGAATCGGTTGTGCGCATCGAACCCCCCGGAGCGATGAAATGATGTCGAAAGAATACTGCACCGAACCGACGAACACGGCTGTGTCTCGCGAGTCCTACTGGCATGGTGCCGCTCGAGCTCTACCACGACCGATTTTGAGAATGGCACCCGGTTCCCTACACTAGAGCGGTTGCCCGGGCTTCGTCGTGCCTGCACGCGAGTCCTTGCAATGGAAACGCAACCTCGAGTTCTCCGTACGTCAGCGTCGAAATGCGGAAGCTCGAAACACCTGGCAGTGCAGCGATGCATTGCTTGGAGCGCAACCCCTGACCGGCAACAGTCGGTCAGGACATGTTCACTTCGTTGTAGGCCCACGATGTGACGAGCCAGGCCCGCCGGGTTCTCGAGAATCCAGGGGCACCAGCTCGCGCGTGCTGTATGGGAACCGCTGCGAGAAAGGTGCACAGGTCACACCATGACGATGACCGATCCAATTGCAGACTTCTTGACCCGTCTGCGCAACGCCAATTCGGCGTACCACGACGAGGTGAAGCTTCCCCACTCGAAGCTCAAGGCGAACATCGCCGAGATCCTCAAGCGCGAGGGCTACATCTCCGACTACCGCACGGAAGACGCCGAGGTGGGCAAGACCCTCATCGTCGATCTGAAGTACGGCCCGAGCCGTGAGCGCAGCCTCGCCGGCGTGCGACGCGTCTCCAAGCCCGGTCTCCGGGTGTACGCAAAATCCACCAATCTGCCCAAGGTTCTCGGCGGCCTGGGCGTGGCGATCATCTCCACGTCCACAGGTCTGCTCACGGAGCGTCAGGCGGCCAAGCAGGGTGTGGGCGGAGAAGTCCTCGCCTACGTCTGGTAGGGGAGGCCACCACCATGTCACGTATTGGAAAATTGCCGGTACCGGTCCCCGCTGGAGTCGATATCACCATCGACGGCCAGAACGTTGCGGTCAAGGGCCCCAAGGGTGCCCTGAGCCTGACGGTCGCCGAGCCCATCCAGATCGCTCGCGCCGACGACGGCACCATCGCCGTCACCCGGCCCGATGACGAGCGCAAGAGCCGTGCACTGCACGGACTTTCGCGCACTCTCGTCGCGAACCTCATCACCGGTGTCACCAACGGTTACACCAACAAGATGGAGATTCACGGCGTCGGTTACCGCGTCGTACTCAAGGGCAAGGACCTCGAGTTCGCACTCGGTTACAGCCATCCTGTGCTGATCGAAGCACCCGAGGGCATCACGTTCACGGTCGAGTCGCCCACGCGATTCACCGTTGTCGGCATCGACAAGCAGAAGGTCGGTCAGATCTCTGCCAACATTCGTCGTCTGCGGCGTCCGGACCCGTACAAGGGCAAGGGCATCCGCTACGAGGGTGAAGTGATCCGCCGCAAGGTCGGAAAGACGGGTAAGTGATATGAGCCAGCAAACAGCAGACAAGGCGAACGTCGTCAAGCGCACTCCGCGTGGCACCGACGTCTCGACGAAGCGTCGCCTGTCGAAGGCACGTCGTCACTTCCGCCTTCGCAAGAAGATCTCCGGCACGCCCGAGCGTCCCCGCTTGGTCGTCAACCGGTCCTCGCGTCACATCCACGTGCAGTTGATCGACGACCTCGCCGGCCACACGCTGGCCAGCGCGTCGAGCATCGAAGCAGATGTGCGCGCCCTCGAGGGCGACAAGAAGGCCGTCAGCGCGAAGGTCGGCGAGCTCATCGCCAGCCGCGCGAAGGCAGCCGGCGTCGAGGCAGTCGTGTTCGACCGCGGCGGCAACAACTACAGCGGCCGCATCGCGGCACTCGCAGACGCAGCCCGTGAAGGCGGGTTGACGTTCTGATGATGACAATGACTGACAACGGAAGGACAGCCTGATGCCGGGACGTCAACGGCGTGACGGCGGAAGCGGCCCCGCCGGACAGAACAGTGGCCCCAACGCAGGTGGCGACAACAACCAGCGCGGCGACAACCGCGGTGGCGGTCGTGACCGTCGTGACAACGGCCGTGGCGGCAACGCTGCGGACAAGTCGAACTTCATCGAGAAGGTCGTCACGATCAACCGCGTCTCCAAGGTGGTCAAGGGTGGTCGACGCTTCAGCTTCACCGCCCTCGTCATCGTCGGTGACGGCAACGGACTGGTCGGCGTCGGCTACGGCAAGGCCAAGGAAGTTCCCGCGGCCATCCAGAAGGGTGTCGAGGAGGCTCGCAAGAGCTTCTTCCGCGTCCCGATGATCGCCGGCACCATCACGCACCCCATCCAGGGTGAAGCCGCAGCAGGCGTCGTCATGTTGCGTCCGGCCAGCGCCGGTACCGGCGTCATCGCCGGTGGCGCTGTGCGTGCCGTGCTGGAGTGCGCCGGTGTCCACGACGTGCTGTCGAAGTCGCTCGGTAGCGACAACGCCATCAACGTCGTGCACGCGACCGTCGCAGCCCTCAAGGGTCTGCAGCGTCCCGAGGAAGTTGCGGCTCGCCGCGGCCTGACCCTCGAAGAGGTTGCACCCGCCGGAATGCTGCGCGCACGCGCACAGGCAGGAGCGGTGAAGTAATGGCTCAGCTGAAGGTCACCCAGATCAAGAGCACCATCGGCCAGAAGGCGAACCAGCGTGACAGCCTGCGTACTCTCGGGCTCAAGGGCATCCGCCAGACGGTCGTCCGCGAGGACAACCCGCAGAACCGCGGACTGGTCAACACGGTGCGCCACCTCGTAACTGTTGAGGAGGTCTAACCATGACCATCAAACTGCACCACCTGCGCCCCGCAGCCGGATCCAAGTCGACGAAGATTCGCGTCGGCCGTGGTGAAGGTGGCAAGCGTGGCAAGACCGCAGGTCGCGGTACCAAGGGAACCGGCGCACGCAAGAACGTGCCGGCACGCTTCGAGGGTGGCCAGATGCCCCTCCACATGCGGCTCCCGAAGCTCAAGGGCTTCACCAACCGCAACCGTGTCGTGTTCCAGGTCGTGAACCTGCGCGACATCGAGCGTTTGTTCCCCGAGGGCGGTCAGATCGGTATCCCCGAGCTCATCGCCAAGGGTGCCGTTCGCAAGAACGAGCCCGTCAAGGTTCTCGGCGACGGAAACCTGACCGTGAAGGTCGAGATCTCGGCCAACAAGTTCACGGGCTCCGCCAAGGAAAAGATCGCCGCTGCCGGCGGTTCTGCAACCGAGGTATGAGCATCGGTTCGATGTGCTGAGTAGCAGTGCATCGACCAGCAGTTCGTGACGATGGCCGCAGCCACAGCTCTCGCAGCTGAGCTGCGGCCATCGTTGCCTCGGCACCACGTGCCGTGGTCGACCGAACGGACGGGGTCCAACACTGACCGTCGGGCGGTTCGATACGCACTGTTAGAGTTCTAGAGTTCACAGAAGTTCGTTTCGATGCGGGCGACGCATGTCGCTTGCAGTCCATGCTCGTGAGGCTCACGGGAGCACCGGTTTGCGCTCCCGACGAAGTACTCGCAGCGTCAATGCAGTCGTGCCAGGAGGATCTTTGCTTTCCGCCTTCGTGTCGGCCCTCAGGACTCCTGACCTGAGACGGAAGATCCTCTTCACGCTCGGTCTGGTCGCCCTGTATCGCTTCGGTGCCACGCTGCCGTCGCCGGGCGTCGACTACGCCAATGTCCGAGCATGCATCGACCAGGTCTCCGGTGGAGACTCGGCGGGCATCTACTCGTTGATCAACCTGTTCTCCGGTGGAGCGCTCCTTCAGCTCTCGGTGTTCGCGATCGGCATCATGCCGTACATCACCGCCAGCATCATCGTGCAGCTGCTCACCGTCGTCATCCCGAAGTTCGAGGAACTCCGTAAGGAGGGCCAGTCGGGGCAGGCCAAGATGACGCAGTACACGCGTTATCTGTCGATCGCCTTGGCCATCCTGCAGGCGACCGGCCTGGTGGCACTCGCTTCGCGCGGCCAGCTGCTTCAGGGCTGCCAGCAGGACATCATCGCCGACCAGTCCATCTTCGGCCTCGTCATCATCGTGCTCGTCATGACCGCCGGTGCAGCCGTCGTCATGTGGTTCGGTGAGGTCATCACCGAGCGCGGCGTCGGCAACGGCATGTCGCTGCTCATCTTCGCCGGAATCGCCTCGCGTATCCCGTCCGAGGGCAACTCGATCCTCGAGAGCCGCGGCGGATTGGTGTTCGGTTTCGTCTGTTTCGCAGCGTTCCTGATCATCACCGGCGTGGTCTTCGTCGAGCAGGGTCAGCGCCGAATTCCCGTCCAGTACGCCAAGCGCATGGTCGGTCGGAAGATGTACGGCGGCTCGTCCACGTACCTTCCGCTCAAGGTCAACCAGGCCGGCGTCATCCCGGTGATCTTCGCGTCCTCGCTGCTGTACCTGCCGAACCTCATCGCCCAGCTCACCTCGGCGAGCACCGCGGTCGACCCGAGTTGGTGGCAGCGCATCATCAACGAGTACCTGGTGAACCCCGCAAACCCGGTGTACATCGCGATCTTCTTCGGTCTGATCGTCTTCTTCACGTACTTCTACGTGGCGATCACGTTCAACCCCGAAGAGCGCGCCGACGAAATGAAGAAGTTCGGCGGGTTCATCCCGGGCATCCGTCCGGGCAAGCCGACCGCCGACTATCTGAACTACGTCCTCAGTCGCATCACGTTGCCGGGTGCGGTCTACCTGGGCACCATTGCCGTGCTCCCGAACCTGTTCCTCGACATCGGAAGTTCGGGTGGAGGACAGAACCTGCCGTTCGGCGGCACCGCCGTTCTGATCATGGTCAGCGTGGGCTTGGATACCGTGAAGCAAATCGAAAGCCAGCTGATGCAGCGTAACTACGAAGGGTTCCTCAAGTGAGACTTGTTCTGCTCGGTCCCCCCGGTGCCGGCAAAGGCACCCAGGCCGTCCTCCTGTCCGAGAAGCTGGGCGTTCCGCACATCTCCACCGGCGACCTGTTTCGCGCGAACATCGGTGAGAAGACGGCGCTCGGACTCGAAGCGAAGAAGTACCTCGATGCAGGCGACCTTGTTCCCAGTGAGCTGACCATCGACATGGTCCGCAGTCGCCTCGCCGAGCCCGACGCGGTGAACGGCTTCCTGCTCGACGGCTTCCCGCGTTCGGTGGGTCAGGCCGAGGCGCTGGTCGGTATCCTGGCGGATCTGAACGCCGAGCTCGACGCAGTACTCTCCTTCGCCGTCGACGAGGACGTCGTCGTCGAACGCATGCTCTCGCGTGGACGCGAGGACGACAAGGAAGACGTCATCCGGAACCGACTCAAGGTGTACCGGGACGAGACCGCGCCGCTGCTCGACTACTACGAGGGTCAACTCGTGACGGTCGACGCGATCGGTGAGGTGGACGAGGTCAACGCTCGCGCGCTGAAGTCCATCGAGGACCACGGCAAGTAATGGCGTTCGGCCGTAAACGCAAGGTCGTGCCGTTCCGCAGCGCAGGCGAACTCGACGCCATGGCTGCGGCCGGTGCGGTCGTCGGCGCTGCTCTGGTTGCCGTTCGGGCAGCGGCGGTACCCGGTGTCTCGACTCTCGAGCTGGACCGAGTGGCCGAGGCGGTCATTCGCGACGCCGGCGCTGTGCCGTCGTTCCTCGGGTATCACGGCTTCACCGGCAGCATCTGCTCGTCGGTGAACGACCGTGTGGTGCACGGCATTCCGTCGGCGGATGAGCTGCTGGTCGCAGGCGACCTGGTGTCCATCGACTGTGGGGCAGTTCTCGACGGTTGGCACGGAGACTCTGCGTGGACGTTCGGTGTCGGCGACATCATCGAGGCCGATGCGATGCTGAGCGAGGCGACGCGGCTGTCGATGGAAGCCGGTATCGCCGCGATGCTTCCCGGCAACCGGCTCACGGACGTCTCGCACGCCATCGAATCCGGAACCCACGCGGCCGAGCAGGCACACGGCCGCAAGTACGGAATCGTCGACGGATACGGCGGTCACGGCATCGGCCGTGAAATGCACATGGACCCGTTCCTTGCGAACGAGGGTGCGCCCGGCAAGGGGCCGGAGTTGGTGGTCGGATCCACCCTCGCGATCGAGCCCATGCTGACCCTCGGAACGTACGACACCGACATTCTCGACGACGGGTGGACGGTCGTGACCACCGACGGATCCCGATCCGCGCACTGGGAACACACCGTTGCCGTCACCGAGGACGGGCCGCGCATTCTGACCCTGCGACCCAGTTAGGGTCGGATCCGGTCAGGGTCACCAGGCCAACGATCCGTAGCGTCGACCGCCACGGAGCAGGCCGAGGTGCGCAGCCACCAGACGTAGCCAGAGTCGAGTGGGCATCCTGGTCACGGCAGTCGGAAGCAGTGGGTTCCGTACGCCGAGCATCAGCAGGGCGACGGAGATCGAGCGGGCTCGGAAGGGTGGGCAGCCGTGTGCTCGGTAGAGGCCGCGCACGTGAGCCGATCCGTATCCCAAAGCGCCTGCTTGTTTCCAGTTCTCCCGGTGGCCGGTGCGCAGTCGGTAGGAGACCAGCGGTTCGGCGATGAAGTGCAACCGACGGCCCGCGTGCTGTGCGCGCCACGAGAATTCCATGTCCTCGCTGGCGTGTACGTATTCGAGCATGCCGCCGAGCTGACGGTAGGTCGATCTGCGGCACGCCATGCTGGCACCGATGACGAACGGCAGGAATGTCGACTTTCCCTGATCCGTGGGCGGTGCGAAAGGCGTCGATGCTCGCGTGGCAACGGAGTTCAGTGTCTCCGTCTCCAGGCCGGTACCCACGAGGTCGTACTCGTCGAGGCCCGCAACGATGCGTCGGAGCCAGCTCGGGTGCACCGCGTCGTCCGCGTCGCAGAATGCAAGCAATTCGCTGCGGGCGGCGTCTGCACCCCGGTTGCGTGCGAACGATGCCCCCGGGGTTCCCGCAGCATCGACGTATCTCAGGTCCAGAGCGCCACGAAGGTGATGGCTGTCGATGTGTTCGCGAAGGCCGTCGGTCGAGCCGTTGTCGCTGATGATCACCGTGAACGGATGCTCGTAGTCCTGTCGAGCGAGAGCTCGCAGTTGATCGTCGAGAACGTCCTTGGCGTTGTGAATTGGGATGATGACGGATACGACCGGGTCTCCGGCGCGCGTGTCTGATCTCAAGAGGGGTGCCTCGTAGTCGTCTTCGCGGACACGGCCGCCGCTGCGAACGCAGTCGGTACGGCCAGTGGTTGTGCGGCTGTGATGCAGCCCGGCGGAACGTTAGCTCAGGAAATCGAACTGGGGCAAACGTTGACCTGGAGTATGGACACTGGACGCATTTGGCCAGACGTGCATTACCCGGTAGCATGGATCGACGGTGCGCCCTGCGTACCGGATGTTCGCGTGCCCTGGTGGGCTGCGAACCGTTCCGGCGATACGTCGACCCGTTGATTCGGGTCGGTCAGTGGGCATCACGGTAACGGAAACAGATGCAATCAACCAGGTGTGAGAGCCAGGATCGCGGAGGATATGGCCAAGAAAGACGGTGCTATCGAGGTAGAGGGCCGAGTTGTCGAACCGCTGCCCAATGCGATGTTTCGCATTGAGCTCGAAAACGGCCACAAGGTACTCGCTCACATCAGCGGAAAGATGCGTCAGCACTACATCCGCATCCTTCCCGAGGATCGCGTCGTGGTGGAGCTTTCGCCCTACGACCTCACGCGTGGACGCATCGTTTACCGCTACAAGTAAGAGCTTCCCCGGCCACGTCCGGTCGGGGAGAACCATGCTCGGGGCCACTGCACGCAGCGGGGCCGAGCTACACACAGGAGATCAACGACGTGAAGGTTCAGCCGAGCGTCAAGAAGATCTGCGAAAAGTGCAAGGTGATTCGTCGTAACGGACGCGTCATGGTGATCTGCGACAACCTGCGTCACAAGCAGCGTCAGGGATAACCACCGAGCATTTCGCACGTCGGCTTGGCAACAGCTAGAAGATGACCTCCCAGCACCAACCGCGACACACGCGTCGCGGCAGACCCCCGGCACGGAGGCCGGGGCCCCACTGAGTTAGTTGAAAGACGCTTCACACCCCAGCGGTGAGAAGGACACAGGGGACGGACTGGGAGCAGACCTCCGGACAAGAAAAGGAAATGCCACATGGCACGTCTCGCAGGTGTGGATCTGCCGCGCGAAAAGCGCATGGAGATCGCACTGACTTACATCTACGGCGTCGGCCGTACCCGCTCCAAGGAAATCCTCACAGCGACGGGCGTCAGCCCCGACCTGCGAAGCAAGGATCTCGGCGACGACGATCTGCGCAAGCTCAGCGATTACATCAACGAGTCCCTCAAGGTCGAGGGCGACCTGCGCCGCGAGGTTCAGGCCGACATCCGTCGCAAGATCGAAATCGGCTGCTACCAGGGTCTTCGCCACCGTCGTGGTCTGCCCGTCCGTGGACAGCGCACCAAGACCAATGCGCGTACCCGTAAGGGACCCAAGCGCACCATTGCCGGCAAGAAGAAGGCGAAGTAATGCCCCCCAAAGCACGCGGTACCGGTCCGAAGAAGGCGCAGAAGACGCGTCGCAGGGACAAGAAGAACGTCCCGCACGGATCTGCGCACATCAAGAGCACGTTCAACAACACGATCGTGTCGATCACCGACCCCGCCGGAAACGTCATCTCGTGGGCGTCCTCGGGACACGTGGGCTTCAAGGGCTCGCGCAAGTCGACCCCGTTCGCCGCACAGCTCGCAGCCGAGAACGCTGCGCGCAAGGCACAGGAGCACGGCGTCAAGAAGGTCGACGTGTTCGTCAAGGGTCCCGGCTCCGGCCGTGAGACCGCGATCCGCTCGCTTCAGGCCGCTGGCCTCGAGGTCGGCACCATCTCCGATGTCACCCCTCAGCCGCACAACGGCTGCCGTCCGCCCAAGCGGCGTCGGGTCTAGCGGGAAGGAAAGGTTTAGAAAATGGCACGTTATACCGGTCCTATCACCCGCAAGTCGCGTCGTCTGCGCGTCGACCTCGTCGGAGGCGACCAGGCGTTCGAGCGTCGTCCCTACCCGCCCGGCCAGCACGGCCGCGCGCGGATCAAGGAGAGCGAGTACCTGCTCCAGCTGCAGGAGAAGCAGAAGGCTCGCTTCACCTACGGCGTCATGGAGAAGCAGTTCCGTCTGTACTACAAGGAAGCCAACAGGACGGTCGGCAAGACCGGCGAGAACCTGCTGACCATCCTCGAGAGTCGTCTCGACAACGTCGTCTACCGCGCCGGACTGGCACGCACGCGTCGTCAGGCCCGTCAGCTGGTCACGCACGGTCACTTCCTGGTGAACAACAAGCGCGTCGACATCCCCAGCTACCGCGTCTCGCAGTACGACATCATCGACGTGCGTGAGAAGTCGGCACAGACTCTGCCGATCCAGATCGCCCGCGAAAGCTACGGCGACCGTCCCGTCGCCCCGTGGCTGCAGGTCGTCCCCAACCGTCTTCGCATCCTGGTGCACCGGTTGCCGGAGCGCGCACAGATCGACGTGCCGCTCCAGGAGCAGCTCATCGTCGAGTACTACTCGAAGTAAGGCGCAGCACGCATGTGAGTCTCCCCGTGAGGCTCACATGCGTCTTCGCCTCCACACGTGGGCGTCAAATAGCGGACGCCCGTACAGGAGGAACACACAATGCTCATTTCACAGCGCCCGACGCTGACCGAAGAGGTCATCGCCGACAACCGCTCGAAATTCGTCATCGAGCCGCTCGAGCCCGGCTTCGGTTACACACTCGGCAACTCGCTCCGCCGCACCCTGCTGTCGTCGATCCCCGGCGCTGCTGTCACCAGCATCCGTATCGACGGCGTCCTCCACGAATTCACCACCGTCCCCGGAGTCAAGGAAGATGTCACCGACATCATCCTGAACCTCAAGGGCCTCGTGGTGAGCTCCGAAGAAGACGAACCGGTCACCATGTACGTCCGCAAGCAGGGCCCCGGCGCTGTGACCGCAGGCGACATCGTGCCCCCGGCCGGCGTCACGGTGAACAACCCCGATCTGCACATCGCGACCCTGAACGACAAGGGCAAGTTGGAGATCGAGCTCGTAGTCGAGCGCGGTCGCGGCTACGTCCCCGCCGTTCAGAACAAGGCTTCGGGTGCCGAGATCGGCCGTATTCCGGTCGACTCGATCTACTCACCCGTGCTCAAGGTCACCTACAAGGTGGAGGCCACTCGCGTCGAACAGCGCACCGACTTCGATCGGCTCGTTCTCGACGTGGAGACCAAGAATTCCATCACCGCGCGGGACGCGCTCGCTTCGGCGGGCAAGACCCTGGTTGAGCTCTTCGGCCTCGCCCGTGAGCTGAACGTCGAAGCAGAAGGTATCGAGATCGGACCCTCGCCCGCCGAGGCCGATCACATTGCTTCCTTCGGACTCCCCATCGAGGATCTGGACCTCACCGTCCGTTCCTACAACTGCCTCAAGCGCGAGGGTGTTCACACCGTCGGCGAGTTGGTTGGTCGTACCGAGTCCGATCTGCTCGACATCCGTAACTTCGGGCAGAAGTCCATCGACGAGGTGAAGGTCAAGCTGCATTCGCTCGGCCTCTCCCTCAAGGACAGCCCCGCGTCGTTCGATCCGAGCACCGTGCCTGGCTACGACGCCACCACGGGCACGTGGAGTGACACCGACGCCGGCTCCTTCAGCGACACCGAAGGTGCCGAGCAGGACTACGCCGAGACAGAACAGCTGTAATCAGCTCGCTGGAGCTCTTACTAGGAGATTCATCATGCCCAAGCCCACCAAGGGCCGCCGTCTCGGCGGGTCGGCGTCGCACCAGAAGGCCATCCTGGCCAACCTGGCGACGTCACTCTTCGAGCACGGCCGCATCACCACCACCGAGTCGAAGGCCAAGCGCCTTCGTCCCCACGCCGAGAAGCTCGTCACCCACGCCAAAAAGGGTGATCTGGCGCATCGTCGTGAGGTTCTCAAGACGATCAACAACAAAGATGTCGTGCACAAGCTGTTCGCCGAGATCGGGCCTTTCTTCGCCGATCGCGACGGTGGCTACACGCGCATCATCAAGACCGTCCCCCGCAAGGGTGACAACTCGCCGATGGCCATCATCGAGCTCGTCAACGAGCAGACGGTGTCCAACGAAGCCGATCGCGCTCGCCGCGTGAAGGCTTCGCAGGCTGCTCCCGCCGCAACCGAGGCTCCGGCCGAGGACGCGACCGACGAGAACGTCGTCGAGGCTGTCGAAGCCGACGCGACCGACGCCGAGGTGGCCAACGCCGACGCAGTCATCGAAGGCATCGAGGACAACGACGCACACGCGTCGGACGCCCCCGAGGCCGAGGAAGCCAAGAAGGACTAGTCCTTTTGAGCTCCGCGCACGATCGAAGCGGGCCCGCCATTCCCCCAGGGGAAGGCGGGCCCGCTTTGTCGGTCCCCACCAGATTTCGGCTCGACATCTCGTACGACGGCACGAGATTCTCCGGGTGGGCGCGCCAACCGGGTATCCGCACCGTCTGCGGAGTGCTCGAAGAAGCCTTCTCCACGGTGCTGCGGCAATCGGTAGAGCTGACCGTGGCGGGACGAACCGACGCGGGAGTCCATGCGACGGGACAGGTGGCGCACTTCGACGCCGTCGACGTTCCCGACGATCACGACCGACTGGTCCGCCGAATGGCCCGGTTTCTACCCACCGATGTTCGAGTGCGGGCCATCACCGCCGTCTCCCGTGATTTCGACGCGCGATTCTCGGCATACCGCAGGCACTACGAATATCGTTTCGGCACTGCGCCATACGGTGTCGACCCCCTCGATGTCGCCGGTGTCGTCTCCTGGCCCAGGCCCATCGATCTGGGTGCGATGCGTGAGGCATCCGTGGGATTGGTCGGTCTGCACGATTTCGCCGCGTTCTGCAAGCGACGTGACGGTGCCACCACCGTTCGGGAACTGCAGCGCTTCGACTGGGAGCGCGACGGCGATCGTCTCACCGCATACGTCAGCGCCGACGCATTCTGCTGGTCGATGGTCCGTAGCCTCGTCGGTGCCATCCAGGCCGTGGGGGAAGGGCGTCGAACTCCCGACTGGGCGCGGTCATTGTTGACTCGGCGCGAGCGGGCGAGCGAGGTGGCGGTGGCTCCGGCGCACGGCTTGTCCTTGGTTGGAGTCGACTACCCGCCGGCCGACGAGCTGGCCGCTCGGAACGCGGCCACCCGAGAAGTGCGCTCGGCGATCACCGGCGGCGGTTGCTGTGGGGGAGAGGGCTGACCGAGCGTCACCGGGTCTAGTGTCGGAGCGATGCAGCCGATACAGCTCGCCATCGTCGTCGGTAGTGTGCGTGCCGGTCGAGTGGGACCGACCGTCGCGGCCTGGGTTCGAGGTGTCGCAGCCGAACGCACCACCGTCGAGGTGGTGGACGTCGACCTGGCCGATTTCGAGTTACCGAATTCTCTCGTTCCGTGCGAGGACTCCGAACGCTTCACCGGGATCATAGGTGCCGCCGATGCCTTCGTGTTCGTCACTCCGGAGTACAACCACGGCGTACCCGGTGCGTTGAAGACTGCGCTCGACACGGTGAAGTACGAATGGCGTGGCAAGCCGGTGGGATTCGTCTCCTACGGCGGGCTGGGCGGTGGGATTCGAGCGACCGAACAGCTGCGGCAGATCACTGCCGAATTGCACATGGTCTCGGTCCGAGACGCCGTGTCGCTGCACCGGGTGCGCAAGCGGTTCGACGAGTCGGGACGGATCGACGATGCCGCAGCCGTCGACGCTCTCGGGCGTCTTCTCGATCAGCTGGAGTGGTGGGCCGATGCGGTCGCCGGCGCTCGTGGGCGCGCCGACTACCCCGGCTGAGAATCGGTCATGCACGAACCGCGGGGCGCAGACTCCTGGGGCGGCCGATGAACGCCGTCTCCTGCGGAATCGTGACCAATGTCAGCTCGACGTCGAGTGGACCGGATCGGACTCGAATTCGATCTCCCGACGCATGGGGCTGGACGATCGTCAGATCCGGCTCAGGCACGCTTCGCTCCTGTTCGGGGCGGCCGGTCCGCGGTAGGTGCTCGGACAACGAGATCATGGTGACGCCCGAAAGTCCCTGTTGCACAGGCGGTGCCGAACCGTCGGCGAAGTCGATCAGGATCACGTCGTACGACGGCCGGGATCGGGTCGTGGTGCCGTCGACCAGTAGTCGATCGGGTGCGCCGATGGCGTCGAGGATCGCGCGCCAGGCGTGCGGGCGATCCGTGCGGACGAGAACCCTGGCACCGGTGGCGATGGCGCGGAAGATCAGTTGCTGGGCGAGGTAGAGCTCTCCGGCGATTCGAACTCGCGTCAGGCCCGGTCCGAACAGCCGCACCGCGACACCGTGTCCGTGAGCATCGGCTCCCAACAGCTGGCCGCACCCGCTTACCGGGAGTTTCAGCTCGTGCATTGTCGTTGTGTCGAGAAATCGTCTGGGAGACAACGAATCCAGGGCGGGTAGGGCCAGCGGGAGCTGGGCGAGGATGCCGTCGCGTTGACTCCCGCTCATCGAGGTCAGCGCGCGTACACGAGGCTTCGTGATCGGTGTTCGAGTGGCGAATCTGCACGACCCATGGATGCGCACCTTCCCGGTGTCGTGGGTCGGTTGCAGGCGGAAGGACAGCGTCGTTCCGAGGGACGGTGTTGCCCACAGGGTCGCGATGTCCTCGGCAGTGACTGTGCTGCAATCGATTCCGAAGCCGGTACTCGACGCACCCGGTAGGGGTGCTGTCGACCACGTCTGGGTGAGGTCGTCGATACTCACGCCCCGGCACAGGTGCAACACAGCCGATCGTAGTTCGGAGCTCGTCAACAGTCGCGAGGACAGCCCGTGGGCGTTCAGAGCGCGATGTACGCGAGTGGTCGCGACGACAGCGGCGCGGGCTGCCCCGGCCCTGCCTCCGCCTCTGGCCCCGATCGCACGCGCATTCGCACGCAGGTCGAGAGTGACTGCCACCCAGACTGTTCGCACCGCTACTGCCGGTAGCGGACCGATGAGTGACTCGTACACCTCGGTGGCGACCGAGCCTGCCGAGCTGCGGAATCCGAGTGCAACGACGTCGATGGAGCAGACCTCGATGTCGTGCTGTCGCAGACACGACGCCAACGCGTCGACAGGAAGCGTGTGTTGCGTCTCGGCGCTCGCCTTGCCGAGGACTGTGGTGGCGTGCCCGGGCGGGACGATCTCGATGGTGCAGGTGACGGTGTCGCGCTGCCAGTGGACACCGACCGGGCCGACTGCCGTGTCGGTGTGGTCCGTACTCACACCGACATCGGGGGCACGATCGGCGAGGAACCGCCAGATTGTCCGGACCCAGTCCACGACCGATCTGCGCCGAACGGCGACGAACGGAACGAGCGCTACCGTCGCAACAGCGAGCAGAGTCAGCCCTGGTCTCACCTGTGCCGCGAACAGAGCCGAGCCGATCGCCACGGCTGCGGTCTCGGCCAAGATCACCCGCCGCACCGTGGGCGCGACGAAAGGAACGGCGGCTCGCCCACGCCCTGCCCGACCGGTACGCGTCATCGAAACCCTCCCCCCGAAGGTCGCAGTGCCCCATCGACGAACGCCAACGCGGTCGCCGAGGTGTGCGGACGAACTGTACTGTGTCGCGTGACCCGAATGGGGATCGGGTCCGCACAATCCTGGGGAGGAAGCGTGGCGTCGACGCCGACAACGAAGTGGCAGGTTGGCGGTTACCGCTTTCTCGTCCGCAGAATGGAACATGCACTGATCAGACGCGACGTTCGGATGCTGCACGATCCGATGAAGTCGCAGTCGCGGGCACTGCTCGTGGGCGTCGTCGTCGCCTGCATCGGCTTGGCGGGATGCGCTGCGCTGGCACTGTTTCGGCCGCTGGACAAGATCGGCGACGCGTCGATCGTGGTGGGCAAGGATTCGGCCGCGATGTTCGTGAAAGTGGACGACGTGTTCCATCCGGTGCTCAATCTCGCGTCGGCTCGATTGATCGTAGGCAAGCCCGACGACCCGTTGACGGTCAAGGAATCCGAATTGTCCGCACGACCCCGCGGCGCGCTGGTGGGTATTCCCGGTGCTCCGTCTGCGCTACCGCACGACAGTGACGGCAGCGCAGAAACGTGGACCGTCTGCGACACCGTCGACCGGATCACGGGAGTGACCTCGACAACGGTTGTGGTGGGTGATCCTCGCTTCGGTGAAAGCACGGCTGCGCTCGCCGATTCCGAGGCGTTCCTCTGGACATCGGACGGCACTGCCTATCTCGTGCACGACGGCACCAAATCGCCGGTCGACCTGAACAACAGGGCAGTGGTCCGGGCACTCGGACTCGAGGACGCGACACCATCTCCGGTCAGTGCCGGTCTGCTCAATTCCGTGCCCGAATCACCCCCCGTCGCAGCACCGTTCGTGCCTCGAGCGGGTGAGGCTCCTGCGTTTCCGTTCGACGGCCGGACGATCGGATCGGTCGTCAAGGTCGCCGGTCGCGACGTCCAGTACTACGTGGTTCTCGAGGACGGAATACAAGCGATCAACGAGACTGCGGCCCTCCTCCTGAAATTCACCGATTCGCAGGGCAGTCCGGAAATCGTAGCCGTCAATCCCGACCTGCTCGCGAATGCTCCCAAAACGTCCTTCGGGCTGGAGGTTTCGACGTTTCCGGAGACCGCTCCCACGATCGTCGATACCGGGGAGCGCCCGGTGGGTTGCTTGACGTGGGAGCCACTCGCAGTTGCCGACGGCGGGCCGTCGGCTCGACTGGTCGAGTCCGCCGGTCGCGGGCTGCCGCTGGAGGCAGATGCACAACCGGTTTCGCTGGCTCAGGCCGATGGTGGCGGTGACGCCGTCGACCAGGTCTATCTGGCACCCGGTAGCGGCGGTTTCGTGCGCAGTACCGGTATCTCCGCGTCGAGTACACGTCGGGGCAGCGTCTTCTTCGTGGCCGATACCGGAGTGCGATACGGCGTCGACGGTGCCGAGGCTGCGTCGGCGTTGGGGTTCGGACCGCCGGCACCCGCGCCTTGGCAGATACTCCAATTGCTCGGCAGTGGGCCAACTCTCGGGCGCGGCCAGGCCCTGACGATGCACGACGGTGTTGCTCCCGACCCGCAGGCCGCGGCGCTTCCGACGAAGTAGCGCCTGGCTCAGTCGGTTCTGCCGCGTCGGCGCAGCGGTACCGACAGTGCGAGTCCGAGTGCCAGGATCACTGCCACCAGCACCGAACCGGTGACGGCTGCGGTCCGCGGTCGATGATCCGGCGTGGGCGGCGGCAACGGCGCACTCATCGCAACACTGTCCGCAGGAACCGACCGGGGGGTGGGCGTCACCGAATCGGTCACCGCTGCAAGCGGATCGACGACGCCGTGGCCGACGAAGGGATTCCACCCTTCGGCCGGCTCGTGCGCCGTTCGTTCGATCCGATCGATCACCTCCAGCGCCGACAGTTCGGGCCGGTGGGAGCGCACCAGCGCCGCAACCCCGGCAACCAGCGGTGCCGCAAAACTCGTTCCGGTCATGGGAATCACGCCATCGGTGCCCCGGGTGCCGTTCGCCAGTCCGTTGCCCGTCGGCGACAGCGACGTCATATTCGAGCCCGGAGCGGCGACGTCGACCCACGGACCGGCCAGGCTGAACGGAGACGGTGTGCCGTCCGACTCGACCGAACCGACAGTCAACACGTCGTCGAACCACGCCGGAGTCGCGATGGTCGCGATGGACGCCCACGGGTCGGCACCAGGCCGAAGCGGATCGGTCATCGGGTTCTGTGCCTGGCAGGCAGCGCTGCCGAGATTTCCAGCTGCTGCGACGACCACGACGTTCCTCTCTCGGACGGCGTACTGCACGGCCGCGCCGAGCGGACCGTCGGCCACACCGCCTCCGGCGGGCACGCAGGCGACCTCGGAGATGTTGATGACCGAGGCACCCGAGTCCACCGCAGTTCGGATGGCCATGGCCATGGTGCGCACGTTGCCGTAGCCCGCGGCATTCTCCGGCTCTGCTGTCTTCTCCTCCTCGGGCCGGTTGTCGACGATCTGAAAGACACTGCTGGACTGACGAATCGACAGTATGCGGGCGTCGGGTGCGCCTCCAGCGAATCCGCTGCCCGGTGCGGTCTGTGCGGCGATCAGGCCGGCGACCATCGTTCCGTGTGCATCGCAGTCGAACAGCCCGTCGCCTGCGCTGACATAGTCGCCGCCGGCGATCAGACCCGGCAGGCGCGGATGTGCGGTGACGCCGGTGTCGATGACGGCAACCACTTGACCTGCCCCACGGGTGATGGGCCAGACCGATGCGAAGTCGAGCGCCTTCAGTGCGGTCGGCACGTCCTGGGCGTCGGCAGTCGCGGACGGCAGCGCGCAGGCGTTCTTCTGTTCCGTGGGTTCGAGCGGGCCGGGAGCGCTCGGCGCAGGCAGCTGGAAGGGGTCGATCACCGGACGTTCGGCGCGTGCGGGATACCCGCCGAAGGCTGCGTCGAACGACAGCGACAGAGCAGTGAACGCCGCGATGACGACCGTTCGCCGTCGGTGCGGCGTCACAGCCCGCGGACGACGCTGTACAGACCGCACACCCACACTGCAATCGGAATGACCAGGGCGATGGCGGCGTATTCGAGTAGTTCGGCCGCTCTCCGCATCACCGGCGAGTACGTCCGTGTGGGCACGAATGCCCCGAAGATCGACGAGGCCACCGCGCCGGCCAGTGCCACCCCGAACAGAGCGAGGACGAGATCCGGCAGTGCGACGACCGCACCGACGAGGAGCGCCAGCAGAATCGTCGCTCCGCCTGCGACCAGCGGAACGGCATGCGTCACAACGGCATAGGTGCGTCCACGCAGCAGCAGGACGAGCGCACACAGCGCCGCCAGCGCGACCGCAGGCCAACGGACGCCATCTCCCGAATCGGCTCCCGCCGCGACAAGCACGCCCGCCACCACGGCGACGCTGAACGCCGACAGCAGACCGGTCAGGTAACTACGCGCTTCGGCCGCGGCGACCTGCAGATCGTCGAACGAGATCGCGTCGAGTTCTGCTTCCTCGACGGTGTCCAGCGGTGCTCCCGCGGTGGGGACCGGTGGAAGCGGCAATTTGGCCTGCATCATCGACACGCGGGCAGAGAGCGCGATTCCAGCCAGGCCGGTGAGGGCCGCGGCAGTACCGATCGCCGGTGGTGCCATCGTGGTGAACAATGCGCACACCGCGGCAGCGAACGTCAGAAGCGCCACCGATATCGCAGCGGTGAACAGTGCGAACCCGGTCCCGCCGATACGAAGGGACAGCAGAGCCGTCGCACCGGCCATGGCCGAACCCAGCATCAGCTGAGCCGCGCCGAACTGCCCGGGTACCAGCACAGTTCCGCCGGTGAACATCAGCGCGACGGCGCATCCACCGAAGAGGACGGCGACGGAGTGCTGGTGATACATCCGCCCCAGAATCACCCCCGCTATCGCGAAGAGAATCGACGCAGTGACGGCAGCCCGCCCCTCGACGAGACTGCCGACGTGCTCGGCTCCGGCCCGGATCGGCCCACGTAACAGGACCGCGCACGCCAGCAACACCAGCGCACCGGTGACAACCGAACCCACCGTGCGCGCGGTACGCGCAGTCCAGTGCGGAACATCGTCGGTACCCGATCGCGCAACGGAATACATGAGGTCGTCGAACAGTGGAACCGGCGCGGGCCGCTCGGCCACACCCAACACGAGCAACTCACCGTCACGCACCGACAGCTCCGCCAACGTCGCAGTCGGTGACAACGGTGGGAACCCGATCCGCGCGAGCGTCCACGCCACGTGCAACCCATCCGACGCGGGATCCCCGTCGCGGGATCCTCCTCGTCCCGCTCTACCAAGTCGTTCCGCAGGCTCCACTCCCGCTCTACTGGGTCGTTCCGCAGGCTCCACTCCCGCCGCAATCAGGTCGACGATTCCCGGTACGAGAAGCGAGACCGGAACGTCCACCGGCAGCGCCATGTCCACCTGCGTGGACCTGGCCAACACCGTCACCCGACAGACTTCCTGCGCAAAAACGGATTGCGCACCCGATGCCCGCCGACCCACGTCCGACGCGGCGGGTGACTGTGTCGGATCGGCAGGTGCCGTGCGTGACGGCGCAATGCCGGCCGGTGGACGGCTGTCGGCGCGTGTCATGGATATCCCCCCGGATACGTTCGATTCGCGTTCCGATGCCCGCCCCAGTGGGCATCGGTGTCCAAACCTTACGACATCGCGGCGACAAGCAATTGCCCGTCGGGATCTGCCGGTGACGCGGCACCGCCGTCAGGCAGGAACCAGGTCACTCACCTGTGCGAGCAACTCGAACGAGTGAAGCCACGATGCGCGGTCGGACACACCGGACGCGACGATCAGCTCGTCCGCTCCCGTGCGTTCGGCGAAACGGTCGAGGTAGTCCTTCACCATGTCCGGAGTGCCGACGGCCGAGTACTTGGTCATCTTCGCGATCTGTTGGCCCGCAGGCGCTTCGAGGACCATGTCGGCTTCCTCGTCGGTGAAGGTCCGGCCGCGGCCGAGCAGGAGGCTGACGCGGCTGCGCTTGGTGCGGAGGAACTGGGCCTGTGCGTCGGCCAGAGAATCGGCCGCGATCACGTTGACGCCCACGATCAGGTGTGGCTCGGACAATTGAGCGGACGGCCGGAAGTCACGTCGGTAGATCTCGACGGCCTGCTCGAGAGCGTCGGGTGCAAAGTGTGAGGCGAAGGCATAGGGCAGGCCGAGTGCAGCGGCGAGCTGTGCGCCGAAGAGCGACGACCCCAGGATGTACAGCGGTACCTCGGTACCTGCGCCGGGAGTCGCGCTCACTCCGGGGATCAGAGACTCTTCCGACAGGTAGCCCTGCAATTCCTGGACATCCTGCGGAAAGCGATCGGCCGACGCGGGATCGCGCCGCATCGCCCGCATCGTCACCTGGTCACTGCCGGGTGCGCGGCCCAGCCCCAGATCGATCCGTCCCGGGTACAGCGTCGCCAAGGTGCCGAACTGCTCGGCGATGGTCAGCGGCGCATGATTGGGAAGCATGATTCCGCCGGATCCGAGCCGGATGCGCTCGGTGTGGGCAGCTACGTGCGCGATGAGAACCGACGTGGCCGACGACGCGATCGTCTTCATGTTGTGGTGCTCGGCGTACCAGATGCGTCGGTATCCCCAGTTCTCGGCATGCTGAGCGAGTGTGACGCTTGCATCGAAGCTGTCGCGGACTGTTTCGCCCTCGCCCACATGAGCGAGATCGAGGATGGACAGAGGTACGGACACGGTTGGGGCCAGCCTTTCGTTCGTCGAGCACGCGGCCGAAGAGCCGCATTCAATTGCAACGGTGTCGGGCAGCGTTCTATTTCTCGTCGGACGTACCGGTGGTCATGTCCGTCCGGGGTGGCGATGCCGACTGTGGACCGCCCCGTCTTCGATGCGTTAGCCTGTCGTCCTGCAGCCTCGGGGGGAGGCTGCCGCGATGCAGTTCTGGGGGCGTGGCCGTGGGGGCGGATCTATGAGTACCGTGCGCTTCGTTCGCGGTGCCCGACGGGAAGTGCCTCGATCTCCTGGTGGGGAAGTGACCCTGCAGCCGCCGCCCGAGATCCCACGCGCGGTGCCGGGCAATCTGCTGATGAAGCTGATGCCGCTGGTGATGGTTGCCGCGATGGTCGGGATGGTCGCGCTGATGTTCACCTCCGGCGCAGCGGCGAACCCGATGATGTTGATGTTCCCGGCCATGATGCTGATGTCCATGGTGGGGATGTTGGCCGGCGGCGGGAAGTCCGGCGGGGCGCGCACCGCCGAGGCCAACGAGGACCGCAAGGATTACCTCCGCTATCTCGATCAGCTCCGCCGCGACGTCGCGGAAACCGAACGCGCGCAGCGCCGAGCCCTCGAATGGAGCCACCCGGGCCCCGATACGTTGTGGTCGGTCGCCGGAACCGAGCGCATGTGGGAACGGCGACTGTCGGATCCGGATTTCGCTCACGTCCGAGTCGGCCTGGGGGATCAGCGGCTTGCCACTCGACTGGTTCCGCCCGAGACCGGGCCGGTGGAGGAACTCGAACCGGTTTCGGCGGTGTCCCTGCGTCGATTCGTGCGGGCGCATTCGGTGGTGCCCGCGCTGCCGACTGCGGTGTCACTGAGGGGGTTCGCGGCGCTGTCCGTAGCGGGCGACCGGGACGGTGCCCGCGCGATGGTGCGCGCGATGTTGGCCTCGCTGTGCACCTTTCACGGGCCCGACCAGGTCGCGGTCGCGATCGTCTGTGGTCCGGACACCGTGCAGCAGTGGGAGTGGGCCAAGTGGCTTCCACACACTCAGCACGACGTTCTGCGCGACGGGGCCGGGTCCGCTCGGATGATCTTCGGTAGTTTTCTCGAACTCGAGGGTGCGCTGGGCGACGTGCTGAGTGTGCGGAATCGATTTGCGCGTGGAGCTGTGCCGGTTGCCGGCGTCGTGCAGCTGGTGATCGTGGTGGACGGCGGGCTCCTCGACAACCGTTCGACCGATCTCACCGACACGGGCCTCGATTCCGTCACGATCATCGATCTGTCCGGCCTGTGCCCACGACTGGCTGCATCGCGTGGAATCCAGCTGTTCGTCGAGAACGGGTCGATCGGAGCGGTCAGCGGAACCACGGTCGAGGTGTTCGCCGTCGCGGATTCGATGAGCACCACGCAAGCACACGCCGTTGCGCGACGCCTGTCGCCGTACCGCGCGCCGTCGTCCTCGTCGGTCGTCGATGTGGTCGACGACGGCGGAGTTCGGATTTCGGGGTGGAACAGCCTGGTCGGTATCGCCGATGTGGGCGCACTCGACACGGACCGAGCGTGGACGATGCGCCGGGGACGCGAGAGGCTGCGGGTACCGATAGGTGTCGCCCCCGACGGCAGTGCTGTCGAGATCGACCTGAAGGAATCCGCCGAGAACGGTATGGGGCCGCACGGATTGTGCATCGGCGCAACGGGTTCCGGTAAATCCGAGTTTCTTCGTACGCTGGTGCTCGGCTTGGTGTCGACTCACTCGCCGGAACAGCTGAACCTGGTGCTCGTCGACTTCAAGGGCGGCGCGACGTTCGCGGGTCTCGAATCGGCACCGCACGTGGCCGCGGTCATCACCAACCTGTCCGAGGACTTGGCGTTGGTGGATCGAATGCGCGATGCGTTGGCCGGCGAAATGAACCGGCGGCAGGAGTCGCTGCGCTCGGCCGGCAACTTCGCGAACGTCTCCGACTACGAGAGGGCGCGCGCCGGGGGAGCGGATCTGGCACCGATGCCCGCCCTGTTCGTGGTGGTCGACGAGTTCTCGGAATTGCTCAGTCAGCAACCCGAATTCGCCGAGTTGTTCGTCGCGATCGGTCGGCTCGGGCGCTCGCTGCACATGCACCTGCTGCTGGCCAGCCAGCGCCTCGAAGAAGGAAAACTACGCGGTCTCGACAGTCATCTGTCGTACCGAATCGGTCTGAAGACGTTCTCCGCGAACGAGTCTCGTTCGGTGCTCGGGGTTCCGGACGCGTATCACCTTCCTGCTCAGCCGGGTGCGGGCTATCTCAAGTGCGACTCGGCCGAGATCGTCAGGTTCGCTGCGGCATACGTCTCCGGTCCTTACTCGCCGCCGCGTTCCGGTCCTGGCGCGCGGCCCTCGCTCGGCAGTGACATCAGGCCGAAGCCCTTCACTGCCTACGCGGTACCACTCGATTCCATCGATGTCGGCCGGATCGAGGCTGCCACTGCGCCGGCGGCAGAACTGGATCCGGTCGACTCCGAGAGCACCGGTGCGACGGTGCTCGACGTGGTCGTCGGACGAATTCAGGGTCGGGGAATTCCGGCCCACGAGGTGTGGTTGCCGCCGTTGGACACCGCACCGACGTTGAACCGGTTGCTGCCCGGATCGGTTCTGACGGAGCGGATCGGTCCGCTCAGCACCCTCCGCGCCCCGATCGGGATCATCGACCGGCCTTTCGATCAGCGCCGCGATCTGCTGACCGTCGATCTGTCCGGTGCTGCGGGCCACGTCGCCATCGTCGGTGCCCCGCAATCGGGCAAGTCGACGGCGCTTCGGTCGTTGATCCTGGCGCTCGCGATGACGCACTCGCCCGCGCAGGTCCAGTTCTACTGCTTGGACTTCGGCGGCGGAACGCTGGCCGGGTTGGCCGATCTGCCGCATGTCGGATCGGTGGCCAATCGGCTCGACGTCGATCGGGTTCGGCGCACCGTGGCCGAAGTCGCCGGCGTCGTTCGGCAGCGAGAGAGGACGTTCCGTGATCGCGGGATCGACTCGATGGCCGAGTTCCGACGGCGACGTGCAACGCAACCCGTCGACCCGGAGGATCGATTCGGCGACGTCTTTCTCGTCATCGACGGTTGGCCGTCGATCAGGTCCGATTTCGAGAGTCTCGAACAGCAGATCGCCACTTTGACGTCGCAGGGCCTCGCCTTCGGTTTGCATCTGATCCTCACCGCATCGCGGTGGGCGGAAGTTCGGCCCGCGACCAAGGACCTGATCGGCACCCGATTGGAACTGCGGCTCGGTGACCCGTCGGATTCGGACATGGGTCGCGCCAAGGCGGCGAGCGTTCCCGAGGGGCGGCCGGGCCGGGGCATGACCAGGGACGGACTACATCTGCTGATCGCACTTCCGCGAGTGGACGACGTCTGTTCCGTCGACGACCTGTCTCGCGCAGTCGGTGAGTCGGTCGCCGCGATCGCGGCTGCATCTGCGGGAACTCCAGCGCCGCCGGTGCGGATGCTGCCGGAGTTGCTCGAACGATCAGCGGTGCTCGATCAGCTTGGTGATGCGTGGCCACGAACCCGTGGCGGCATTCCTGAGCTCGCAGTTCCCATCGGCATCGACGAGGCCGAATTGGCACCGGTGGTGGTCGATTTCGCGGAGAATCCACATTTCGTAGTGTTCGGTGACAGCGAGTGCGGTAAGACTTCCTTGTTGCGCGGAATCTGTCGATCGCTCGTCGAGGCGAACTCGCCCGACAGCGTCAAACTCATCGTCGCCGACTACCGCCGAACTCTGCTCGGCACCGTCGATTCCGAGCATCTGGCCGGGTACGCGGCCTCGCAGGCGACGCTGACCGCCATGCTCGTCGACCTCGCCGGCCGCATGGCCGATCGCATGCCAGGAGCAGACGTGACCCAACAGCAGCTTCGCGAGCGGTCGTGGTGGAACGGCCCCGAGGTGTTCGTCGTCGTCGACGATTACGATCTGGTTGCCACGTCGTCGGGAAATCCGTTGGTCCCGTTGGTGGAACACCTTCCTCATGCGCGGGACATCGGGCTGCACGTCATCGTGGCGCGTCGTTCGGGCGGGGCAGGCCGGGCGCTGTTCGACCCGGTGATCGGACGGTTGCGCGATCTGGTGACGCCGGGACTGGTCATGAGCGGAAGCCGCGACGAGGGGAACCTGCTCGGGACGGTCCGTCCCAGTGCCATGCCACCCGGACGCGGGGTCTTCGTCGACCGCTCCGGCCAGTCGCTCGTCCAGCTCGGACATTCGAGTTGACGGGCCACTCGTGGCGGTATGCCGCAGTGCATCTGGGCTACACGGAAATTTCCGTCGTTGCCACGGGCGCAGCCTTCGAGGGGCCGAGAGAGAGCGTCGGATCGGCGTTCGCCATCGAGGAGGGTGGCCGATTGGTGTTCGGCCGGGGCGCAGCCGGAGACGAGATACCGCCGCTGCTCTGTATCGACGATGCGTCGATCCCGGTCGGGACCACGGTGTGGGATCGAGAGGTGGTGTTCCACGGAATCGTGTGGTCGGCCCTGCACGGTGCCGGCGTACACGACCGACTCGACGTGCTCGAGATCGCGTATCCGTCGACCTGGGGCGAGGAACGTGTGGGCATCGTTCGCGCGATGTTCGCGACCTCGGCAAACGAGGTGGTGCTCGTGGAGACGGCCGAGGCCGCCGTTGCGTCGTCGGGTGAACGGGCACCGTCGGCCGCGGTGGTCGTCGAAGTCGGAGCTCTCGATACGTCCGTCGTCGTGCTCGACGAGTCGGGGGCGCACGGCGAAGACACCGGCGCGATCCTTCCGTTCGGCATCGGTGACGACGATGCGTGGCGACGAGCGGTCGGGGAATGCGTTCGGTCGTCGATCACGCGCTGCCCCGATGAGGTGTACGTGGTGGGGGCGCCCATCGGAGCGGATCCCGTCGTCGATCACCCCACGCAATGGCTGACCGGTCTCGATGTCGCCGGATCGCTGTATCGGCGAGCCGGGGCGGATCTCGTCCCGGCACCGTCGGTACGTGCCGCGACGACGCGATCGGCGGCATGGCTCGACGACGTCGCCGCGCCGCCGCGGTCCCGGGAGAAAAGACGTCGCCCTTTGTTCGCAGCCGTGGGTGCCGTGGCGGCGATCCTCGTATTCGTCTGCGCAGCTGTGTATTTCGCCGGACAGTCTCCAATAGAGCCGGATGGTACTGCAGCGCAACCGTTTTCGCCGGTCGTGGTCCCGAGTGCTACATCCTCGTCCGTAGCCGCACCGCTACCGACCACGACAGCGGATGCGCCACCGCCGGTCGAGACGGTCACCTTCGTGTCCGGGCGGGTGTCGATGCAGTTGCCGAGCACCTGGACGAAGCTGGACGACCCCGACCGCATGGTGCTGATTCCACCGACCCCGCCCGAGCGTCGGATCGTCGTCACCGTGGCGGACCTGTTGCCGGGCTCGACGCAGGAGCAGGTCGCTGCCGAGCTCCGGTCGGCCGTCGATGCCCGTGGGCCGGATTCGACCATCGGATCTCTCGAATCCACACGAGATTTCGGCGGCCGCGTCGGAATCGCCTACACCGAGAGGCCGATCGACGATTCGACGGTGCTGTGGCGGGTGTTCGTCGAATCCGACCTGCAGGTCAGCATCGGTTGTCAGTTCGAGGGAGGCGACGCGGCGGTGATCGACGTCGAATGCGGGCAGGCAACGCAGACTTTGGACATCGTTCCGGCCTCGTGAGAGCGGCCCACATTTTTCGCGCACGGCCGGAACCGAATCGAGGGGTCGTTGCGTCCAAGGAGATGTAGGGGAGTGAGCGGGCCGACAGTGGCCTCTCGGTCGAGCAGCACGTGCGCCGCGGGTGCAGGTGAATCGAGTATCGAAGACAAGGAGTCGAAGTGGGATATCCAGGGGGACCGGAATCTACGGGTTCGTCGAACGGCGTCACGGTCACGCCGCAGGAGCTCATGGCTGCCGGAGCCACGATCGAAGGCCTGAGCGTGTCGATCAACGCGTCCAATTCGGCCGTTCGCTCGATCGTCGAGCAGACCGCCGAGGCGTGGGTCGGCAAGGCGGGCAAATCGTTTCAGGACGTGATGGCCCAGTGGGACACCAGTGCGCAGAAGATGCGCAGTGCGCTCGAACAGATCTCCGCGGACATCAAGACCAACGGCCACGGCTACTCGGACGCCGACGACGACAACGTGTCGGCCGTGAACCAGGTGGCCGGATCCCTGAACTCGGGACTGTCCTCGTTCAAGTGACGGCGCATCCGGTGACCACACGACAACTCACACGACCACGCTCGACCAAGGAGACCGATCCGATATGAAATACGACTTCGCGCAGATCGCGGCGCTGACAGAGGCGATGAACAAGCAGGCGAACGTGACCAAGGACCTCCTCGGGGACGTGGACAGCACCGCGAAGCGGCTCTACCAGTCGTGGGAGGGCGACGCGATGACGTCCTACTACGAGCTGCAGCGTCAGTGGAATTCTGCATCCGACGAGCTCAACCTCATTCTGTCGAGCCTCGTCGCAGCCGCCCGTACCGGTGGCGAGACGATGCACGGCGTCGAGATGGCCAACAAGGCGCGGATGGCTCGCTGACCGGTCTCGACACCACGCATCTGCCCCGACCGAGAACATCGGTCGGGGCAGACGTCGTTTCGTCGCACGCCGGTCCGTCGCGGTGTCTACTGGAGTGGTGACGGACTTCGCAGCAGTACTCGGGACGGAGCGGTCGCGCTCCCTGCATCGTCTCGAGTCGCTTCGTGGCGAACTCGCGTCGGTGATCGAGGGATCGCGGCTCACCACCGACGACGACGAGCACGATCCCGAGGGATCGACGATCGCGTTCGAGCGGGCGAAGATTGCGGCGCTGATCACCGACACCGAATCCGAGATACGCGAGATCGACGCGGCGGTTTCACGGCTCTCGGCCGGCACGCACGGCTTCTGCGAGCGGTGCGGTGGTGAGATTCCGGCGATCCGGCTCGAGGCGCTACCCGCTGCCCGTCGGTGCGTGCAGTGTGTGCGCCTGCGCTGACGAGCGGAGGCGTTTTGACCTGGGCGTCCGCTCCCGGTATCGTTCCCCGTTGGCGTGTATGGGCTCGCCGCGTATTAACGTGCGTATCGAGCTCTTGTCCTCGGGTCTCAACTGGCCGCCGAGGGCATCCACACGTCTTGGCCAGCAGCGACATCATGAAGACAGGAATTTTCTGTGTCTACTTACGCCCCGAAGGCCGGGGACACCACCCGGACGTGGCATGTGATCGACGCCACGGACGTCGTGCTCGGACGCCTCGCCGTCCAGGCCGCGACACTGCTCCGCGGTAAGCACAAGCCCACCTACGCACCCAACGTCGATGGCGGCGACTTCGTCGTCATCATCAACGCCGAGAAGGTTGCCATCAGCGGCAACAAGCTCGACGGCAAGTTCCACCACCACCACTCCGGCCATCCGGGCGGTCTGAAGTCGCGCTCGACCCGTCAGGTCCTCGAGAGCAACCCCGATCGTCTCGTGGAGAAGGCCGTCGTCGGCATGATCCCCAAGAACAAGCTCGGTAGTGCCATCGCGAGCAAGCTGAAGGTCTACGCGGGACCGAACCACCCGCACGCCGCTCAGCAGCCCGTTCCGTTCGAGATCAAGCAGGTGTCCCAGTGACGGCGCCGGAGGGAAATGACGTGACGTCGCAGGAGAACATCGAAGAGATCGCCGCCGACGAGTTCGTGGCAGTCGAAGATCCCGAGGTCGTCTCGGACATCGAAGCCGCAGCCGCTCCGGCCCCGATCGTGTTCGATCGCCCGATCCAGACCGTCGGTCGCCGTAAGGAAGCCGTCGCTCGTGTTCGGTTGTCCTCGGGCACCGGCGGATTCAAGCTCAACGGCCGCACCCTCGAGGATTACTTCCCGAACAAGGTGCACCAGCAGCTGATCAAGGCTCCTCTCGTTCTGGTGGACCGCGCGGAGTCCTTCGACATCGTCGCACTGCTGCACGGTGGCGGACCGTCGGGACAGGCAGGCGCACTGCGTCTGGCCATCTCGCGCGCACTGATCGAACTCGCACCCGACGATCGCCCGCCGCTCAAGGCCGCGGGCTACCTCACGCGTGACGCGCGTGCAGTCGAGCGCAAGAAGTACGGCCTGAAGAAGGCCCGTAAGGCGTCGCAGTACTCCAAGCGCTGACGCGTCTTACTCGTTTCATCCTCGAGGGCAGGCATCCAGCAGTATCGGACGCCTGCCCTCGAGGCGTTTCCCACCACATTCTCTCCGCTCGAAGGGTTCTTGGTTCATGGCGCGATTGTTCGGCACCGACGGAGTTCGCGGACTGGCAGGCGGGGTTCTGACCGCAGAACTGGCGTTGACGATCGCGCGAGCCGCAGCCGCCGTGTTGGCACCGAACGTCGACGGCGTCAGGCGGGTGGCAGTGGTCGGTCGTGATCCGCGCATCAGTGGGGCAATGCTGAGCGCAGCCGTGTCCGCGGGACTGACCGCATCGGGTGTCGACGTGATCGACGTCGGAGTTCTCCCCACGCCTGCGGTTGCCTACCTCACCGCCGAATACGACGCGGCGCTCGGCGTGATGATCTCGGCGTCTCACAATGCGATGCCCGACAACGGAATCAAGATCTTCGCCGCAGGCGGACACAAGCTGGACGACGACGTCGAAGACCGGATAGAAGCTGCCCTCGATCCCGAGGGGCGCTCCCGGAACAACGCACAGCCCTACGACGCCACCGGTGCCGCGATCGGCCGAATCGACGTCGCGCACGACGCGGCAGCCCGCTACACCGAGCATCTCGCTTCGTCGGTGTCGCATCGACTCGACGGCGTGACCGTCGTGGTGGATTGCTCGCACGGTGCCGCCTCTGTCGTCGGGCCCGAGATCTACCGACGGGCCGGTGCGACGGTCGTGGCAATCAATGCAGAACCCGACGGCATCAACATCAACGACGGGTGCGGGTCGACGCACCTGGAGGGATTGCAGAAGGCCGTCGTGGAGCACGGTGCCGACCTCGGTATCGCGCACGACGGAGACGCAGACCGTTGTCTCGCCGTCGATGCGTCGGGTTCCGTGGTGGACGGCGACGCGATCATGACGGTGTTGGCCATCGCGATGCACGACGCCGGCCACCTGACCGACGACACGTTGGTCGCAACGGTGATGAGCAACCTCGGTCTGCACATTGCGATGCGCGAGGCCGGAATCACGTTGCGTACCACCGCGGTCGGAGATCGATACGTGCTCGAGGAGCTACGCCGCGGCGGGTTCGCGCTCGGGGGTGAGCAGAGTGGACACGTCGTGCTGCCCGCAGTCGGAACGACCGGAGACGGAATTGCCACTGCCCTGCGACTGATGGAGCGGATGGCGCAGACCGGGCGGTCCCTCGCGGACCTGGCGTCGGCGATGCGGACACTGCCGCAGGTTCTGATCAACGTCCGCGTGTCGGACAAAGCAGCGGTGGCGTCCGCACCGTCGGTATCGGACGCCGTCGCGTCGGCCGAGCGTGAACTGGGGGAATCGGGTCGAGTTCTGTTGCGCCCCAGCGGTACCGAACAGTTGGTGCGGGTGATGGTGGAAGCGTCCGAACTCGACGTCGCGACCCGGCTCGCCGAAGAGCTGGCGGGCCGGGTCGCGTCGGTCTGACGTTTCTCAGGCCGTCAGTTCGCGCAGTGCGGTCAGCTGCGCGACGCGACCTGCGGTGTTCTCGGCGAGCGGCGCGACATTGAGGGTGGTGACACCCGCTTCGGCGAAGGCTGCGACCCGCTCCTTGACGAAGCTTTCCGGGCCGATGAGGTTGACCGCGCGCGCGAGCTCGTCGGGAACTGCCGCTGCGGCCTCGTCCTTCTTGCCGGCCAGGTAGAGGTCCTGGATCTTCTCGGCCTCGGCCTCGTATCCGTATCGCTGAGCCAGGGAGTTGTAGAAGTTCTTGCCCTTGGCTCCCATGCCGCCGATGTACAGCGCCAGATGTGGCTTGACCCAGGGGAGGTACTTCTCTGCGTCCTCGCCGATCGCCAGCGTCGGACTTGCGAAGACCTGGAGTTCGCCGAGTGACGGGTCACGCTTGGCCTTGCCTGCTGCGAGGGAATCGCCCCACACGTCGGCGGCCTTCTCCGGGAAGTAGAAGATGGGCTGCCAGCCTTCGGCGATCTCGGCGGTGAGTTCGACGTTCTTGGGGCCCAGTGCGGCAATGACGACCGGAATGCGATCGCGCACAGGGTGATTGATCAGCTTGAGCGGCTTGCCCAGACCGGTTCCCTGGTCGGCCGGCAGCGGGATCTGATAGTGCTTGCCCTGATACTGCACCTTCTCGCGACGCCAGACCTGGCGGCAGATCTCGATGACCTCGCGGGTTCTGGCGATCGGTGCGTCGTACTTGACGCCGTGGAAGCCCTCGACGACCTGCGGTCCCGATGCGCCGAGCCCGAGCACGAATCGGCCCTCGGAGACGTAGTCGAGACCGGCGGCGGTCATGGCGGTCAGTGACGGTGTCCTGGTGTAGATCTGGAAGATGCCGGACGCGATCTTGATCGTGCTCGTCTTGGCCGCGAGGAATCCGAGTTGGCTGACGGCGTCGAACGAGTAGGCCTCGGGCACGAAAATGATGTCGAGACCTGCCTTCTCGAGCTCGGCGACCTCGGCAACGGTCTCGTTGAAACCACCGCTGTAGTTCAGCATCGTTCCGATGTGCATGGGACTCCTCGTTCGGTGAGTAGCTGGTGCAGCCACTTCAGGTACCTGTTACGGACATTTCACATCGGGACGTTACCGCTCCCTGGGGAACCGATGTGAGTCGGCGCACGTCATAGTGAGAAAGGGGTACTCGGAGGGGGAACGGGAACGTATGAGCGACGGAGTTCTGGTGGACGCGGACCGGGTTCGCGGGGTGGCAGATGCACTGGTGTCGTCGGCGGAAGTGCTCGGTGACGCCGCCGATTCCGTCGCCGACGCAGGCTTCGGCGCAGCCGGGGCCGGACGGAACTACGGTGACCTGGGCGCTGCGTACTCCCAGGCGTACCTCGGGCTCGGGCGTGCCGTCGGCGCATGGCGGTCCGCGGTCGACGACATTGCCGATGCCCTCACCACCGCGATGAACGAGTACGAGCAACAGGACGACGCCACCGCGTACGCGATCGAGTCACCCCGGTGACACCTCCTTCGGCCTCGTCCGGTGACAGGGCGTCGATAGACGAGATTCTCGATGCGAACGCCGAAGGATTGCTGTTCTTCGAGCGCTTTCTGCCAATGGTCGGCCGTGTCCCGGGCGTCGAGGTTCCGCAGTATCAGGACATGTGCGCCAGGTACGACGAGCAGCGTGGGCTGAACCTCGGTGCGCTCGGACACGATGCAGACGCCGTGGGGACGGTGTCCGCAGTACTTGCCGATCAGCTCGAGGAGCAGATTCAGCTTCGCCGTGTCCTGCAGTTGCGTTGGCACGGTGAGGCGGGGGATGCCGTGCAGACCTATCTTTCGGCCGAACAGGAAAAGGCTTCCCAGTTCCTCGCGTCGATCGAAGATTCTCACCAGACGATGTGTGCGGCCGTCGACGTTCTCCGTGACGCAGTGACCGACAAGGCCGAGCTCGTCGGCGGCCTCGACACCGACCTGGTGGACGGCAAAGACGTCGACCAGATCGATGCGATTCTGCTTGCGTCGGGAATCGAGTGCCTGCCGGTCGATCGAGAGTCGGTGTTCCCACGATTGGCGTCTGCGTTCGAGGATCTGAACGACGGTGTGCGCAGCGGCGATGTCTCCGACGAGTTCGCTGCCGAGGCGACCGAACGCTGCGGGCGCTGGATCGACACCGAGTTCGTTCCGCGGGTGCAGGGCACGTGCGAGGCCGTCCTCGCAGCATGTACCGCCACGGACACCGCCGTCAGAGACTGTCTGAAGTTGGTGGTGGACATTCTGGGCAGTGTCCACGAGCCTTCGTTCGGCGGACTCGACGAGCGCAGTTGGGCACTCGAGCCCGGTACAGCAGCGCCGTGGACGGGGCCCGACAGCTCTTCGGTAGACCCGGCTCCTGCCGGGATCGGTTCCACGCCTGCCGGTTCCGGACCCGGACCAGCTGTCGGGCCCGCAGCTGTCGCGTCGCCAGCTGTCGCGTCGCCAGCTGTCGGCCCGGCCGTCTCGCCACCCGGCGGCAACGCACTCGCCGGATCGGACAGCGTGGATCCGGCCGAATCCCTGGTCGCCGACGGTCGTGTCGTCGATCAATTGGGGGATTCTCTGGACGGACTCGTGGATCGAGTCGTCGCCGAGATCGCCGACCGTGTCGACGACGCGCTGACCGAGACGATCGACAGCGGAGATCTCCAGGGCTCAGGCGATACCGCAGTCGACAGCCGGACAGGTGACGAGAACACCGAGGAAGCTTCTCCGGACGTGAGCGGCGATCGGCCACCCGAGTCGGTTCCGTTGCCGCAGCCCGGGCAGTCGTGGTCCGAGGCCGGCGACGAACGCGGCCATCTCGAGGCCGAGCTCGACGGGCATCGCGCTCGCATCGCACTCGAACACGACGGCACGGTGTCTCTCGAACTCGAGACTCCCGGACTCGGAACTCGCTCTTTCGAGCTCGGAATCGGACCGCTCGGCCTACCTCAGATCGTCGAGGTCCCCGGTGTCGTCGACGCGGTGGACGCGCCGGCCCCAGCTGCAGCGTTGCAGTCCGAACCGGAACCCCCGTCCGAACCGGAACCCACGTCCGAACCGGAACCCCCGTCCGAACCGGAACCCACGGCAGAATCCGTCGCGGCGGAGGAACCTGTACAGGCGGCGGAACCGGTGCCATCCGCCGAACCCGTGCCATCTGCGGAACCGGTGCCGGCTGCCGAACCGGCACCCACGTCCGAATTCGACTCGGATGCATCGGTGCAGTGCACGCCGGAGTCACCCGACATCGAGCAGCCTGCTGTGCAGCATCCGGTGGTTGCGGATCGACCGGTCACCGATCCGCAACCCGCAGACACCGGTAGCGGCGCGGGCCTCAGTGAAGCAGGGGAGCTGTGAGCACCGACAGTGGGTGGCGTCGGGAGTTGCATCGAATACGCGATGAGCACCGCATCGCGATGGGGCGGGCGGCGGAGACGTTGAGTCGGGCACAGGCTCCGGCAGTCGACCGAGGCGGACGGATTTCAGCAGAGGTGAGCGGAGCGGACTCCGACGTCGAGCCAGGGTCGGGCTCGGTGCTGCAACCGGCTCATCTCGACCAGCGAGAGCCCCCACCGCACGTCGAGACCGAACCCGACGAACGGCCGAGGTCCTGGCTGGTCTGACAACAGCCGGGACTAGCCCCGTCCGAGCAGCGCCTTGATCGACGCAGACGCCTTGGGCTTGGGCTGCGCGTCGAGAGGCGCGTGTGGATCAACAGCTCTGGTGCCGTCGATCTCGCCGGTCGATCCGGCCAGTTCCTCGTAGTCGAAGTCACCGGTCAGATGGAACAGCAGGAAGGCCGTCAGGACGGCGCGGGTGCGCTGCTGAGTCTTGCGGTCGGGCTTGTTGATACCGAGTGCGCCGAGAATCCGGCGACCCTCGACGAAACCGTCCGCGGTCGAGCCGTCGACTCGTCGCAGGATGGACGGCCCGTTCCAGGCCTGGGCGAGCGCGAGCGAGTTGTCGGTGAGCGAATCGGCGTTCGAGTTGTCTCCGACGACGAGTCCCGGCACGGAAAGGCCGGCTGCGGCGTCCTCGGACGAGGGCGCAGTCGGTGCGGGGAACAGCGCGGCGACGGCCTTGATGTCCGATCGTCGGGAAGCGGCGAGCACTGCGGTGCCTGCACCCATCGCGTGGCCCGCCGTGGCGAGTTTGTCCGGATGCACGCTGATGTTGCCTGGGCCCAGTCGAACGCCCGTCATGATGTCGAGCACAGTGCCCAGATCGGTGGCGAGGCCGCGATGAGACGGTACGAGACCGTGCTCGGTGTCCGGTGCCGCAACCACGATGCCCCAGGACGCGAGATGCTTCAGGGTGTCGGTGTAATGACTGGGACGCAGCATCCAGCCGTGTGCGAAGGCGACGCCGGGCAGGCCGTAACCCTCGGCTGGGGTGTAGACGACACCGGGTTGCCCGGCGAGGGCCAGGTCGCCTCGCAGCACCTTGTGCGGGCCGCGCTTGGAGAGAGCAGATGCCAGCTTCTTCGGTTTCGCCACGAGAGATGACGCTACCGAACCGCGGCGCGTCAGGGGGACACCGGACACGTCAACCTGAGCGAATGGGTCGTGCGCGCCCCGCCGAGTACCCTGATTGTCCATGTGCGGAATCGTGGGTTACGTCGGCCACCGCCCAGCTCTGGGTGTGGTGGTCGAGGCGCTTCGGCGTATGGAATATCGGGGTTACGACTCCGCGGGCATCGCCATTCTCGACGGTGCGGGAGCGACAGCCGTCGAGCGCAAGGCGGGTCGACTGGCGAATCTCGAAGCCGAACTGGACGACATCGGTACCGATACGTTCGTCGGCACCACCGGAATGGGTCATACCCGGTGGGCGACACACGGCCGTCCCACCGACCGCAACGCCCATCCGCATCGGGACGCGTCCGGAACGGTCGCGGTGGTGCACAACGGCATCATCGAGAACTTCGGACCGCTGCGTGCCGAACTGGAAGCGGTCGGGATCGAGTTCCTCTCCGATACCGACACCGAGGTCGCGGTGCACCTGGTCTCGCGTGCTTACGCCGATGGCCCGACCGCGGGCGATTTCGTGGCCAGCGCGAAAGCAGTTCTGCGTCGTCTCGAGGGTGCGTTCACCCTGGTGTTCACCCATTCCGATCATGCAGACACGATCGTCGCGGCGCGCCGCTCCACGCCATTGGTTCTCGGCGTCGGCGAGGGCGAGATGTTCCTCGGGTCCGATGTCGCTGCCTTCATCGAGCACACTCGCAACGCTGTCGAACTCGGCCAGGACCAGGTCGTCGTCATCACCGCCGACGGCTACGACATCAGCGATTTCGAGGGCAACGAGGCGCAGGGGCGTCCGTTCCGAATCGATTGGGATCTGGCAGCCGCCGAGAAGGGCGGCCACGACTACTTCATGCTCAAGGAAATCCAGGAGCAGCCCGCGGCGGTGGCGGACACGTTGCTCGGCCACTTCGACAACGGTCGAATCGTGCTCGACGAGCAGCGACTGTCCGATCAGGAACTGCGCGACGTCGACAAGGTGTTCGTCGTGGCCTGCGGTAGCGCGTACCACTCGGGCCTGCTCGCCAAGTACGCGATCGAGCACTGGACCCGGCTTCCGGTCGAGGTGGAACTGGCCAGCGAGTTCCGCTATCGCGACCCGGTTCTCGATCGATCGACCCTGGTCGTCGCCATCTCGCAGTCCGGCGAGACTGCGGACACTCTCGAAGCGGTTCGGCACGCCAAGGATCAGAAGGCCCGGGTTCTCGCGGTGTGCAACACCAACGGCTCGCAGATTCCGCGTGAGGCCGACGCCGTCCTCTACACGCGTGCCGGTCCGGAGATCGGCGTCGCGTCGACCAAGGCCTTTCTCGCGCAGGTGACCGCGAACTATCTGGTCGGGTTGGCGTTGGCGCAGGCTCGCGGCACCAAGTATCCCGACGAGGTCGCGCGTGAATTCGCCGAACTCGAAGCAATGCCCGAGTTGGTGCAGCGGGTGCTCGAGACTGTCGAACCTGTTCGGGCGCTCGCACGAGAGCTCTCGACGGCCACGACCATTCTGTTCCTCGGCCGACACGTCGGGTACCCGGTTGCGCTCGAAGGCGCGCTCAAGCTCAAAGAACTCGCGTACATGCACGCGGAGGGATTCGCAGCGGGCGAGCTCAAGCACGGACCGATCGCGCTGATCGAGGACGGTGTCCCGGTGATCATCGTGATGCCGTCGCCGAAGGGTCGTGCGGTGTTGCACTCGAAGATGCTGAGCAACATTCGCGAGATTCAGGCTCGTGGTGCGCGAACGGTCGTCATCGCCGAAGAAGGCGACGAAGCCGTACGGCCTTTCGCCGACGATCTCATCGAGATCCCGGCAGCCTCGACGCTGTTGCAACCCCTTCTGTCGACGATTCCGCTGCAGGTGTTCGCCGCCGAGGTCGCGCAGGCGCGCGGCTACGACGTGGACAAGCCGCGCAACCTGGCCAAGTCCGTCACCGTCGAGTAGCGCTCGGCATGCGCGGTTACTACACACCCGAACAGATCCGGGATGCGGAAGCGCCGCTGCTGAACTCGTTGCCCAACGGTGTTCTCATGCGGCGCGCCGCGTACGGCTTGGCGACCGTCGTGGCGGGCGAACTGGCCGCGCGCACGGGCGGCGTCGGCGGACGACGTGTGACGATTCTGGTGGGCACGGGCGACAACGGCGGCGACGGTCTGTGGACGGGGACATATCTGCGTCGCCGCGGTGTCTCGGTGTCGGCTCTTCTGCTCGACCCGACGCGGGTGCACGCCGAAGGTCTTGCAGCCCTGCGAGCGTCGGGCGGACGAGTGGTGACTCGGTGCGGACCTGCCGACATCGTGGTCGACGCCATTGTGGGAATTTCCGGCAAGGGTCCGTTGCGGCCCGATGCGGCTGCGGTGGTCGAGCAGATCACCGCACCGATCGTGGCCGTGGACATTCCCAGCGGAGTCGACGCGGAGACCGGTGCCGCACCGGGGCCGGCCGTGACCGCCGACGTGACGGTGACGTTCGGAGCCCGCAAGCCTGTGCATGTACTGGCCGTACCTCGTTGTGGCCGAATCGAACTCGTGGACATCGGCCTCGAGCTGCCCGCGCCGGCGATGGCGTCGCTCGAGCCGGCCGACGTAGGACGGGTGTGGCCGATTCCCACGGCCGCGGACGACAAGTATTCGCAGGGCGTGGTGGGTGTCCTGGCCGGCAGCGCCACGTTCCCCGGTGCCGCACTGCTCTGCGTGGGCGCGGCTGTCGCGGCCACCTCCGGGATGGTCCGCTACGTGGGAAGTGCAGGCGCAGAGGTCGTGTCGCACTATCCGGAGGTCGTTGCCGCCCCGGATCTCGACACGGTTGGGAGGGTGCAGGCGTGGGTGGTCGGTCCCGGTTTCGGCACCGACGAGGAATCCGCGGAGATCGTGCGTCGAGTTCTGGACACGGACCTGCCGGTGGTCGTCGACGCGGATGCGCTCACTGTCCTCGCACAGAACGAAGGCTGGGTTGCCGGACGCGCCGCACCGACCCTGCTGACCCCGCATGCCGGAGAATTCGCCCGCCTGACCGGATCCGACCCCGCACCCGACCGAGTGGGATCGGTTCGAGATCTCGCCGCGCGCTGGGGCGTCACCGTTCTGCTCAAGGGACGGGCGACGATCGTGGCCGATGCGGACGGCACCACGTTCGTCAGCGATGCCGGAGGATCGGCCGCGTCGACGGCCGGCTCGGGCGACGTACTGTCGGGCATTCTCGGGGCCCTGCTCGCGTCGGGAATGGCACCGTCCACGGCGGCTGCCTGCGGGGCGAAGGTCCACGCCCTGGCCGCGGCACGTGCGGCTCACGGTTCGGGCGGAGAGTTCGCAGCACCCATTTCTGCGAGCCCGCTGTGTGAGGCCATTCCCGACGCGATCCGAACAGTGCGCTCACTCACTCTGTGACCGTGGTCGTGCGTGGCCCACGTCCGACACCAGGTGTGTCACGAGTTGTGGCACCCTGATCCGTCGTATCGGCGGCCCGGATGGCACTATCGAATGTTGTGACTATCGGCTGCGACGACGAGAGGACCGATCCTCGGACGGGTTCGGGCGCTGTGGCGTCCGTCGACCTCGACGCAGTGGCTCACAACGTCCACGTGTTGCAGCAGTTCGCCGGGGACGCCGCTGTGATGGCGGTCGTGAAGGCCGACGGATACAACCACGGTGCCGTCGAAGTCGCACGCGCCGCAGTGGCAGCGGGGGCGCAGGAGCTCGGCGTCACCACCATCGGCGAGGCCCTCGAACTCCGGGCAGCGGGAATCACGGTCCCGGTGCTGGCGTGGTTGCATCGAACGGATTCGGACTTCGCTGCGGCAATCGCCCAGCAGGTGGGGATCGCGGTGTCCACGGCCGCCCAGCTCGATGCCGTGGTCGACGCCGCGCGTCGAGTCGGCCGAACCGCAGATCTCTCGCTCAAGATCGATACCGGGCTCAACCGCAACGGGGTCGCGGAAGCTGATCTCGACGACGTCCTCGACACGACGGCGGTTGCCGTCGCGGAGGGCACCGTTCGGTTGACCGGAATGTTCTCGCACTTGGCATGCGCCGACGAGCCGGGTCATCCGGCCAACGATGCCCAGGCGGAGCGGCTTCGAGACGCGGTGCGGCGCTCCACCCGCCGCGGAACACCTCCCGCCGTCGTGCATCTGTCCAACTCGGCTGCCACGTTGACCAGACCCGATCTCGGTTTCGACATGGTCCGCCCGGGTATTGCTCTGTACGGCTTGTCGCCGGTGCCCGAGCTGGGAACGTTCGGGCTGCGTCCGGTCATGACGCTGTCGGCGCAGGTGGCGAACATCAAGAAGGTGAGCGAAGGTGAATCGGTGTCCTACGGCTACACCTGGACCGCTCCCGCAGACACCGTGGTCGCACTCGTCGCTCTCGGTTACGCAGACGGTGTCGTTCGCCGCCTCAGCGGGCGGTTCGAGGTGACCATCGGAGGTCGCCGCTACCCCTCGGTGGGGCGCGTGTGCATGGATCAATTCGTCGTCGACCTCGGTGGCGGCGGCTCGGGTGTCGCGGTCGGCGACGAGGCGCTACTGTTCGGGCCAGGGGACAGGGGAGAAGCGCACGCTCAGGATTGGGCGGATGCGCTCGACACAATCAGCTACGAGGTCGTCACCGGCATTCGTGGACGTGTTCGACGACGGTTCGTCGCCGCGCACTCAGGGGAGGCGACGAAATAGATCATGCTCGGATTGCTGCAGAGTATTGCAATTGTGGTGCGCGAGACGGCGTTCCGGTCCAACAAGGATCCGCTGGCCACCGAGAATCTCGACCTGATGGATGCCGACCGAGGCAGTATCGTCACCGCGGACGACGGCGTGCCGCTCGCGGTTCGCGAAGTCGGTCCGTCGGATGCCGAACTGACCGTGATATTCGTACACGGTTACTGCCTTCGCACGTCGTCGTGGCATTTCCAACGGCGTGCACTCGAACAGCAATGGGGTTCGACGGTCCGCATGGTCTTCTACGACCAGCGCGGTCACGGGCGGTCGGGAGTACCGAGCCCGGAGAGTTGCACCATCGGTCAACTCGGCCTCGATCTCGATGCGGTGATTCGCTCTGTCGTACCCAAGGGCCGCATCGTTCTCGTGGGGCACTCGATGGGCGGGATGTCGATCCTGTCCATGGCGCGGCAACGAGCGGACGTGCTGCGCCAGCGAGTGATCGGCGCGGTCCTGATCTCGACGACAGCTGCCGGTCTCGCGCAATCCGGGGTGGGTCGTAGTCTGCAGAATCCGGCGGTCGACGCGTTCCGGCTCGCGGTGCGGACGTCGCCCGGCTTCGTGCAGTTCGGTCGCGGAGCTGTGCGCGCGCTCATCTCACCGGTACTGCGCGCGGCGTCCTACGGCACCAGGGTGTCCCCACGACTGGTGGCATTCTCCCAGTCGATGATCGACGACACGTCCGTCGTCACGATCGTCAATTTCCTCGAGACGCTCGAGTTGCACGACGAGTCCGAGGCCTTGCTGGAATTCGAGAACATTCCGGTATCGGTCGTGTGTGGCGACGAGGATTGGATCATTCCGTTCGCGAGCTCGGAGGCTCTGGCTCAGGCCCTGCCGCGTTCGGAGATGGTGCGTGTGCGCCAGGGCGGGCACCTGGTTCAACTCGAATTTCCGGAACAGGTCAACGGTGCGATCGCGCGCCTCGTGGCACGGGCAACGGAGGCCGCGGGCAAGAAGCGGCGGTGGGGCGTTGTCTGACGAGCCGCTGATCTTGCCGGTGGATGTCGAATTGGCCACTGCCGCAGACACTGCCGAGTTCGGTGCACGGCTTGCGGGCGTTCTGGTCGCCGGCGATCTGGTGATTCTCGACGGCCCGCTCGGTGCCGGAAAGACAGCCATGACGAAGGGGATTGCGGCCGGACTCGGTGTGCAGGGCCGCGTCACCTCGCCGACGTTCGTGATCGCCCGTGAGCACCGGGCCGGGTCGCGGCCCCGTGGTCTGCCGCCGGTTGCGCTCGTCCACGTCGATGCGTATCGGCTGGGGATGACGGGGCAGTCGGCGCTCGACGAACTCGATGCCCTCGACCTCGACACCGACCTCACGGACGCCGTTGTCGTGGTCGAGTGGGGTGAGGGATTGGTCGAGAAGCTGTCGGACGGCCATGTGTCGGTTCGTCTGACGCGTGACCCGGACTCCGACGTTCGACGCGTGACGGCATGCCGCGTGGAATCGGTGGTCACGCCGCAGCACTGAGCCCGGTCGGCTGTGCGCGACGGCAGTGAGTCGGCATGCGAGCGTGCGGGTAATCTGAAGCATCGTGCTTGTACTTGCCGTCGACACCTCGACCCCCGCCGTCACCGCAGGTGTGGTGAGTCTGACCGAGTCCGCCGTCGGTGCAGTGGCCACGACGCTCGCCACGCGGGTTCGGGTGGACGCGCGATCGCATGCAGAAATACTCACCCCCAACATCCTCGAGTGCCTGTCCGAGGCGCAGATCACCGCCGCCGATCTCGGTGCCGTCGTCGTCGGCGTCGGTCCCGGGCCCTACACCGGTTTACGGGTGGGAATGGCGACGGCAGCGGCCTTCGGTGACGCACTCGGTCTTCCGGTGTTCGGCGTCTGCAGTCTCGACGCCATTGCCTCGGATGTCTCCGAACCCGGGTCCCTGTTGGTGGTGACCGATGCGCGTCGACGCGAAATCTATTGGGCGCGTTACGAAGCGGGAGTGCGAGTCGCGGGACCCGACGTCGTGGCCCCGGCCGAACTGGACCGTGTCGGGGTCGATTCGGTCGCCGGATCGGCACCGCATGCAGCGGCATTCGAGCTTCCGATTCGTGATGTGCAGGCACCGTCTCCGGCCGGACTGGTCGCGGTGGCCGCCGCCGATATCGGCAGCGGGATCGTCCCCGGCCCGCTCGTGCCGTTGTATCTGCGCCGCCCCGACGCCAAGACGCTCGACGAGCGTGCCGCAGCGAAGGCTCTGAAGTGACCGTGTCGATCGAGTCGATGACGGCGGCGGATGCTGCTCGGTGCGCGTATCTCGAGACCCTGCTGTTCCCGGGTGACGACCCGTGGGCCGAGGATGCATTCATCGCGGAACTGGCCGCGCCACACAATCATTACGTCACCGCGCGAGAGAACGATGAGGTCGTCGGCTACGCAGGCATCTCGCTGCTGGGGCAGCCGAGCCGCGGAGCGTTCGTCGTCGGTGAGTCCGAGGTGCACACCATCGGAGTCGATCCGTCGCATCACCGCAGGGGAATCGGCGGGCGTTTGCTGGACGAACTGCTGCGCGTGGCCGACGAGCACGGTGGGCCGGTCTTTCTCGAGGTGCGCACCGACAACGAGCCCGCCATCGAGCTGTACCGACGTGAAGGGTTCGAGATCGTGGGCACCAGGGCCGGGTACTACCAGCCGAGCGGGGCCGACGCCTTCACCATGCGTCGGCCTCAGAAGACGAAAGGATCAGCCCGATGATCGTCATGGGTATCGAAAGCTCCTGCGACGAAACAGGAGTCGGGATCGTCCGCTGGGGCGGAGCGGGGACGTGCGAGCTGATGGCCGACGAGGTCGCCTCCAGCGTCGACGAACACGCGCGGTACGGCGGAGTGGTGCCCGAGGTGGCGTCGCGCGCACATCTCGAAGCGATCGTGCCGACCATGCGGCGCGCTCTGGCGGCCGCGGACATCGAGCGTCCCGACGCCGTCGCGGTGACGATCGGGCCGGGGCTGGCCGGGGCGTTGCTGGTCGGGGTTGCCGCTGCGAAGGCGTACGCCGCGGCCTGGGGCGTGCCCTTCTATGCGGTGAACCATCTCGGTGGCCACGTCGCGGTCGATACTCTCGAGCACGGCCCGATGCCGTCGTGCGTGGCGCTGTTGGTGTCCGGAGGTCACACTCATCTGCTGCACGTCGACGATCTGTCCCGGCCGATCGCCGAGCTCGGGACCACGGTCGACGACGCAGCGGGGGAGGCCTTCGACAAGGTTGCGCGGCTCCTCGGATTGGGATATCCGGGTGGCCCGGCGCTCGATGATGCTGCGCGCGACGGTGACCCGGCTGCGATCGCGTTTCCCCGAGGCATGACCGGCCCACGCGATGCCCGTTACGATTTCTCCTTCTCCGGGGTCAAGACGGCCGTCGCTCGATTCGTCGAGGCCAGGCAACGTGCGGGAGATCCGATTCCTGTCGCAGACATCGCGGCGTCCTTCCAGGAATCCGTCGCCGATGTCCTGACGATGAAGGCCGTTCGCGCGGCAACCGACGTCGATGTCGACACGATCGTGCTGGGTGGGGGTGCCACCGCCAACTCTCGCATTCGTTCGCTGATCGAAAGTCGTTGTGCAGAGCAGGGTTTGACGCTGAGAATTCCGAAGCCCCGACTGTGTACCGACAACGGCGTGATGATCGCAGCACTGGGTGCCCACCTGGTTGCGGGCGGAGCCGAGCCGTCGGCGTTGACCGCTGTGACCGACCCCGGCCTCTCGGTCGCGACCAGTCAGGTGCCCGGCTGAGCGTCCTGCGTTGCGGCTGTGGTCTCGGACGAACGCGGAGCCGACGGCTCGGCTGCCGACAGTGGATCGGTCGGGGATCCGGACGCCGCGGGAGCTGCGACCGGCGGCGACCATACCGTCGGTGGTGCCGTCAGTTCCGGGGTGGGTTCCGAACCGCTGACATCGGTGGTCGGCACGGTGATCGACTCGGTCGGCACCGGAGTGAACTCGGGTGTGACCTCGGTAGTGGGGTCGGGCGTCGGGCCGGGAACGATCTCGGTCGTATCGCTCGGGTTCGAGGACTCGATCGGTTCGGAGGGTCGAACCGGAGTCGTGGTGACCGAGGTCGGCGGCTCGATCGGGATCCCGGTGGTGGCATCGGGGGACGCAGGGTTCGTGGTGGGGTCGATCGGCCAGTCGATCCGCGGGAGGTCCGGTGCGGGACGCAGTGTCGGGGTACTGGTCGGCGGAGCGGTCGTGGTGAACCGCGCCGACGATCCGGTGGCGTCCACCGAGGTTGCCGTGGGGTCGGATCGATCCCCGGGGGTGCGTCCTGCTGTCGTCTGATCCTCGTCGGGGGAGTACCCCCCGGTGGCCGGCGCACCGGTATCGCTGGATTCGGTCGCGGATCGCGCGGTACTTCCGGCCGGAGAGACGCTGGCATCGTCGGCAGGCGTCATCGTCTGCACGCCGTAGGCGAGAACGAGACCACCTGCGACGACGGCGGCCGCGATCGCACCGGAGTATCGGCTCATCCGGGTCGCGGTGTTGCGCGTGGCCGAGACGAGTTGGTAGCCGCCGCCGTCGGCCGACGCGGCAACGGAGGCAGCGCCGACGGCAAGAACCGCGTCGGGCTCGGACATTCGAACGACCGGGGCGTGGAACATGTCGGTGAGCGTGGCGGCGAGCAGGGGGATGTGCGCCCCTCCACCGATCAGCACGATGACCTCGGGTTCGTGAGTGCTCTCGTCGAACACTCCTCGTACGAACTCGGCGGCGGTGCCGAAGATGGGGGTCGCGGCGGTGTCGAACGCGTCCCGGGTGACCGTCAGCGGAATTCCGCTGTAACGCGCGATGCTGACTTCGTCCGAGTGGGACAGCTGTTCCTTGACCGATCGGTACCGCGCGGACCCGATTCCGCGGTCGTCGCGGATGTCGTCCCGAAGGTTGTCACGGGTCATGTCCTGCACGAGGTTCCGGACGAGCACGTTGAGTGCGTCGCCGCCGACGGCGTCCGATCGGCCGTGCGCCAGTACCTTGTCGGTGGTCCGATCGGTGACGGTGACCGACATGCCCGAGGCGCCGAGATCGACCAGCGCGATCGTGTCGTATCGATCGATCAGGCCGGTGGTCGCCAGATGCGCGGACGCGGCAGCGGACTCGGGTACCAGTCGAACATCGCGGGTGGTGTGGGCCAGCGCGGCGCGAATACCCGCAGCGTGCTCCTCGGTGCGGTAGGTGACGGCGATCGCGTCGGGCGACCGGTGACCGGGAATCAGAGAGGCCATCAGTTCGATGGCCGAGGTGACCAGATCGCCGATGTCGGTGTTCGCTTGGCGATCGGTGGATACGGTGCGGTACTCGACCGTGCGACTACCGTCGGTGTCGACGGTGACGAGGGCTGCGCACACGACCTCGGATCCGGTGGATATACCCACGCCTACTCGCATGCTGCACCTCCCGCCCCTGTGTACCTGTCCGGAATCGACTGCTCTGTGTGCCATGTCGCGGCACGGCTGTCGACCGTTATCGCTCGGACAGCTCCGTTATCGTAACGTTACTTCGTGCCTCATCGCGAGCGTAATATGCCGCTCGGTAGGTTCTTCGGTGAGAGTTCATAGCCTCCTACCTGGTCGTTCGATGACTTCGCGGACGCCGGTAAAACAGCGGGAAACGACTCCGGTGTTCGGCGTTTCGGGTCCTGATTCGCCCGTTTTCGGATCTTTGTGGTGGTGCGGGAGGGCGCGTGTGTACCCGCGCGACCCACGCGTCACGAACCTGGCGAACCCAGCCCTTGAGTGCTGGCACTCTCGTGTATAGAGTGCTAGTTGGCACCGAGCGAAGTCCCGGCACCCGCGACGACGGGAACGAGTTCAGGCCGTGATTGTCAGAACCGCAGGAGAAGTACTTACACACAGCTGTCCGGGGATCCGACCCCGGACGCGTACCCCATAACTTTGGAGGGCTCAACGTGGCGAGCGTGAAAATCAAGCCGCTCGAGGACAAGATCCTCGTCCAGGCCAACGAGGCCGAGACGACGACCGCCTCCGGTCTGGTCATCCCCGACACAGCCAAGGAGAAGCCCCAGGAGGGCACCGTCGTCGCCGTAGGCGAAGGCCGTGTCACCGAGAAGGGCAACCGCATCCCGGTCGACGTCAAAGAAGGTGACACCGTCATCTACAGCAAGTACGGCGGCACCGAGATCAAGTACGCCGGCGAGGAGTACCTGATTCTGTCGGCACGCGACGTGCTGGCTGTCATCGCCAAGTAGGCCACAACGCATCCCGCCCCGGTATCCGATTTTCGTGTCGGTCCCGGGGCGGTGTGCGTTCGATCGAGTTTCTTTACTCGAAGGAGTAACACCGAAACATGGCAAAGCAAATCCAATTCAACGAGGAAGCGCGCCGCGCACTCGAACGCGGCGTCGACAAGCTGGCCGACGCCGTCAAGGTGACGCTCGGGCCGCGGGGACGCCACGTCGTCCTGTCCAAGGCATTCGGCGGTCCGACCGTCACGAACGACGGTGTCTCGATCGCTCGTGAGATCGACCTGGAAGATCCGTTCGAGAACCTCGGCGCGCAGCTGGTCAAGAGCGTCGCCACCAAGACCAACGACGTCGCAGGCGACGGAACCACCACCGCGACGGTCCTCGCGCAGGCGCTCGTGCGTGGCGGTCTGAAGAACATCGCCGCAGGTGCCAACCCGATCGCGCTCGGCACCGGCATCTCCAAGGCGGCCGACAAGGTCGCCGAGGCTCTGCTCGCCGCCGCAACCCCGGTCGAGGGCAAGCAGGCGATCGCTCAGGTCGCCACCGTGTCCTCGCGTGACCCCGAGATCGGTGAACTCGTCGGCGAGGCGCTCACCCGCGTCGGCGCGGACGGCGTCGTCACCGTCGAGGAGTCCTCGACGCTGCTCACCGAGCTCTCGGTCACCGAAGGCGTGCAGTTCGACAAGGGCTACCTGTCGCCGTACTTCGTTACCGACGTCGACGCGCAGGAAGCAGTTCTCGAGGACGCGTACGTCCTGCTGTACCGCGAGAAGATCACCTCGCTTCCGGACTTTCTGCCTCTGCTGGAGAAGGTTGCCGAGAGCGGCAAGCCGTTGCTCATCATCGCCGAGGACACCGAAGGTGAAGTTCTCTCGACGCTGGTCGTCAACTCCATTCGCAAGACGATCAAGGCCGTGGCGGTCAAGGCGCCGTTCTTCGGTGATCGTCGCAAGGCGTTCCTCGACGATCTCGCGGTCGTGACGGCCGGCCAGGTCATCACCGCCGATGTGGGTCTGAGCCTGAAGGAAGCCGGACTCGAGCTGCTCGGTCGCGCTCGTCGCGTCGTCGTCACCAAGGACGACACGACCATCGTCGACGGTGCGGGCACGCAGGACGACATCGACGCGCGCGTCGGTCAGCTCCGCCGTGAGATCGAGAACACCGACTCCGAGTGGGATCGCGAGAAGCTCGAAGAGCGTCTGGCGAAGCTCTCGGGCGGCATCGCGGTCATCAAGGTCGGCGCTGCCACCGAGACCGAGCTCAAGGAGCGTAAGTTCCGCGTCGACGACGCTGTGGCTGCGGCCAAGGCCGCCGTCGAAGAGGGCATCGTCCCCGGCGGCGGCTCGGCTCTGACTCAGGCAGCGTTGGCTCTGGCCGACGACCTCGGCCTGACCGGCGACGAAGCCACCGGTGTGGCCGTGGTGCGCAACGCACTCAACGCACCGCTGTTCTGGATCGCCTCCAACGCGGGCATCGACGGTTCCGTCGTCGTCAGCAAGGTGGCAGAACTGCCGAAGGGACACGGATTCAATGCCGCGACCCTGACGTACGGCGACCTGCTGGCCGACGGCGTCGTCGATCCGGTCAAGGTGACTCGCTCCGCTGTGGTCAATGCCGCGTCGGTTGCACGCATGATCCTGACGACCGAGAGCGCGATCGTGGAGAAGCCGGAAGAGGCCTCCGAGCCTTCTTCCGGGCACGGACACGCTCACTGACGTTCATGACACGAGAAAGCCCCCAACCCCTTTCGGGTTGGGGGCTTTGTCGTGTGTTCGGGTGACTACACCGCAATGCGGCGGCGGTTGTGACGAGCGTGCAGTTCTCGCTCGGTCTCCGACATTCCGCCCCAGATCCCGTAGGGCTCGCTGACGTTGAGAGCGTGTGTACGGCACTGGGCGAGGACGGGGCAACTACGGCACATTTCCTTCGCCCGCATCTCGCGCTGTGCTCGTGCCCGGCCCCGCTCGCCGTCCGGGTGGAAGAACATGGACGAATCGACGCCACGGCACAGGCCGTGCATCTGCCAATCCCAAATGTCGGCGTTCGGCCCAGGGAGGTGATTCGGCTGCGGCATGGAAACTCCTAGGGTGGTGTGGCTTCTCGGATTCGTGATCCGAATGCCGACAACGTTATGTGGATCGACGAAATCGAGTCAATAGTTCTCTGTCGTGTGCAAATGCATAGTTATGGGGCAAAGAATTAACACGCGCGATATTTACTTCGACTCACCCGCGTGCGTGTCCTTCCTGTTGAAGAATCCGTCGACACGGGAGACGATGGGAAGGGCATCGGCATTCCGGCTGTCGAAGCGAAGCCGCGGAGCTCAGTTGTCCTGCATCGGTCGTCAGGGTGATCGCTCGATGCGACCGACTGGCACTAGTCGGTGTTTCGCCTGATCACAGGCGTTTTTTTGGTGCTTCGGGCCGCTCCGTTGCTCGCGTCGGGTGAGGCGTCGATCCATTCGGTCGAGGCCGCGCGAGGTGTCCGACGCGATTGCGCGGATCGCCGTCCGGTGACCGAAGGGGCGCACGGACGGCGTGCGACGCATCGGTTGCCGATCGTGTGACCGACTGCGCCGATTAACCTATTCGCCACACAGCGTTCAGATTCTCGTCTTCGAGTCGGCTGCGTTCACATTGTTAATTCCTTGAAAACTGCATTCTGTGCGCGCGAAACGACGCGCTGTTGTCCCTTTTCGTACCGACGGTGAATTCGCCCCACGCAATTGCGTCGCGTCGTATCGGTAGGACTCGGACGCCGTTCGTCATCGGCGATGGCCCTACCCTTGCCTCCGTGCCTTCAGAGCAGAGCTCGCTGTCCACCGCGACGCAGTCCGAACTCTTCGACGCCGCATTCGGCGGCAACCCCGGCCGATTCCTGCTGCCCGCAGCCACCGATCCGCGAGAGAGCTGGTTTCGCAGTGTCGCGTTGGCAGGGCAGGGCCGGTACAGCGCCGCCGGAGTCGAGCTTCGGCGGCATCGACCCCGCAGCGCGGAGCTTCGGTCGCTGCACGCGTCGACCACAGCGTCGTGGTTGCGTCAGGTGGGCGAACACGAGCGAGCCCGCCGCTGGGACGGCATCGCGGTCCTTCTCGTCGGACTCGGGGGACCGCCGAGATCGACTGACTCGGTGGAGGCCCGGAGCGATGCGCTGACCGGCCTGGCCGCAGATGCGTTGGGGATCGGACGTTTCGGCCTCGCGGACACCCTGTTGGCCCGCAGTGCGGAGCAGCGGCAGGACCCCGCCGGTCGAGGGCTGTGGCGTCCGGCACTACGGGCGTCGTGGGTAGCGGCCGAGCTGGCGATGATGCGCGGCGACGGCCCAGGGGCGGTCCGACACGCCGAGAACGCTCGGGCTCTCGCCAACGATGCCGATTCGTTACGCCACATCGTCAAGACCGACCTGGTGTCTGCGGCGGCGCTGAGCTGTATCGGTGAGACCGGACGTGCTCGTGAGTCGGCCGTTCAGGTGGCCTGCGCTGCGGAGATGGCCGGGCTGCTGCCCCTGCGCTGGGCCGCCACGATGCTCTGCGAAGGAACCGGCGGGGTCGACGCCGGGATGGCCTCGTCCGCCGACCTGGCCGCCGCGATCGATCGCCTGGGTGGTTCGACGGTCGGTTGACCAGGACCTGGGTCGAAGGCGGACCGATTGGTTCGGTTGTGGCCGGGTGGTGTCGCTATCCTTGGTCTCGTTCCACCACCACGTGGAAGCGCTCCCAGGCGGGTGCGTACCTGTAACGCGGGGAAATTTGTCGACGATGAACAGTGCGGGTGAGGAGTTGGACTCTTTCGTCGTTGCCGCAGCGCAAGGCGATCGACTGGCTCTGTCCCGGGTCTTGGAATTCATCCGACCACTCGTCGTTCGGTACTGCCGGGCACGGGTCGGTTCGGCTGAGCGCGGTCAGCTTTCGGCCGACGACGTGGCGCAGGAGGTCTGTTTGGCAGTCATGACCGCCTTGCCGCGATACCAGGATCAAGGTCGTCCGTTCATGGCATTCGTGTACGGCATCGCGGCTCACAAGGTCGCCGACGCCCATCGCAGCGCCTCGCGTAACAAATCGGACCCGGCCGCCGAAGTACCAGATGTCGTGTCGATGGAGCACGGACCGGAGCAACGCGCTCTCGAATCCGAGTCGAGTCGACAGATGACTGCACTGCTGGACACCTTGCCCGCCAAGCACCGCGAAATTCTGGTGCTCCGACTCATCGTCGGATTGTCGGCCGAGGAAACAGCAGCCGCCGTCGGCAGCACTGCAGGCGCTATCCGCGTGGCTCAGCACCGAGCTATCGCAAAACTGAAGAACGAAGTTGTGAGAGCAGGTGAAATGTATGGCTAGGGACAATGGTCACGGTGGCCCCGGTGAGACGCCGCGTCGCGGAATCTCGCGTATCGGTGAGCACGTGAACTCCACTGGACCGAAGCAGAACGATCCCTATGCCGACATCGGCGCAGACGGTGGTCCTGTGGACCTCGTCGCCGTACGTCGTGACGATGCGTTCATCGACGCGATCAGTGGCGACGGACCGATTGCCACCGATGACGCAGACGAGTACCAACTCGCCCTTCTGTTGGCCAATTGGCGAGCAGACGTGATCACGCCGGCGATGCCGGCCGGACCCTCCCTCGACGTGGTCGTCGCCTCCGTCGAACGCGAGAAGCTCGCCGCCGACATGGCGCGCTCGAGCTCGGCCAACCGCGGTGGACGCATGCGTCTGCTGCGTCCCATCGCCGGTGCCGCAGCCGCGATCGCCGTCGTGATGGGTGGCCTGGTGGTCATCTCGTACAACTCGACACCGGACGATCCGCTCTGGAGCGTCAAGTCGGTCGTCTTCTCCGAGCAGGCGGATTCGACTGTCGCTCAGATCGATACGACGTCGAAGTTGCAGGAGGCGGAAAATCTCCTGTCCTCGGGGGACACCACTGCCGCTCGCGCACTCCTCGACGGCGCGTCGAACAGCAGTTCCGCTGTTCTCGACGACGGTCAGCGCGCCGAGCTGGACCAGTGGCTGGAACGTCTGCTGCAGGAATTGCAGGCTCTGACGCTGCCCGCGCCTGTTCCGCTCCCTGCGGAGGTCGTCCCGGCTCCGGTCCCCAGTCCGGAGGTCTTCGTGCCACCGGCACCGGTGGATCAGGTCACGCCCGACACCACGGGTGTGCCGAGCACTCCGGCTCCGGCAACGACGACGCCCGAGGTCCCGCCCACGACGACGACGCCGAGCCCGACAACGACCACCGACGTCGTGCCGACGGTGCTGCAAGAGCCCGGTCAGCCGACGGCAACCGCCGGAGGCAGCAGCTCCTCGGAGAACCGCGACCGTATGTCGGTTCCATCCGGCGGCAGCTGACAGGTTCTCGATCTTTCACCGGAAACGAAGAAGCCCGACACGATCACCGTGTCGGGCTTCTTCGTGTCGGAAGTCAGGGTTCAGCTGTCGAATCCGTCGCCGTGCAACGCGTCGTTCATGGAAGCGTCGGCGAAACCTCGGCAGTAGTCCCAGGTCACGTAGGCGTCGGGTACAGGGTCGTAGGCAGGCTCGTGCGGCCGGACGGTTCCGTCGACGAGCAGCTGGAGCAGATTCGCGCGCAGCATGTCCCAGTCGTGGTAGTGGTCCTGCTGGCAGTCCTCGCAGCACACGACGAGGCCGCGGATGCCGCGGTGGCCCAGGAGAGCCTCGTAGACAGCCAGGTCCGCCAGATCCTCTTCGACGGCCAGGCGCTCCTGAGGATCGAGGGGCTGGCCTGGCTCGATGGCGTCGAGGGCGGCCGACGGGTCGGCTGGGTCTCCGGCGAACGGATCCGGGGGTAGACCGGGAGGCAGTTGATCGCGCACGCCTCCACGGTACGCAGGACTGGTGGGTCTGCGCCAGCCGTTCGAACGCGACATGCCGGACGTACCCGCCACCGACAACGCCGAGGACCGTCGTTTCGGGGCTCGCAGGCCACTGACAGCGAGACGCATTCGCACTGGTTGTGCCCTAGCCGATACCATGGTTCACGGCGCTGAACAGATGAGTGCAAGTGCCGAAACTCCATCCGTTCTCCAATCCCGCACTGCGGTGCGCCTGCGAGCTCTCACCGGCCGCACGCCGCGCCGAAGTGCAACCAGGCTCTAGGGAGGGCCAGATTCGCATGAGTAGTCCCGGAGCCCACGTCCGCACAGGCGGCGACGATCCAAACAAGGTCGCGATGCTCGGCCTCACGTTCGACGACGTCCTGCTGCTGCCGGCCGCTTCGGATCTGATTCCCAGCTCGGTCGATACGTCCAGCCAGATCACCCGCGAGATCCGCTTGCGAGTGCCGTTGGTCAGCTCGGCCATGGACACCGTCACCGAGGCCCGGATGGCCATCGCCATGGCCCGCGCGGGCGGTATGGGCGTGCTGCACCGCAACCTGTCACTGCAGGATCAGGCGTCCCAGGTCGAGACGGTCAAGCGTTCGGAGGCCGGGATGGTCACCGACCCCGTCACCTGCAAGCCCACCGACTCGTTGGCCGAGGTCGACGCCATGTGTGCGCGGTTCCGTATCTCCGGTCTTCCCGTCACCGACGAGACCGGCGCACTGGTCGGCATCATCACCAACCGCGACATGCGATTCGAGGTCGATCAGAATCGCCGCGTCGCCGACGTGATGACCAAGGCCCCGTTGATCACCGCACAGGAGGGCGTGACTGCGGAAGCGGCGCTCGGCCTGCTGCGCCGTCACAAGATCGAGAAACTGCCGATCGTGGACGGCAAAGGTGCGTTGACCGGCCTGATCACCGTGAAGGACTTCGTCAAGACCGAGCAGCACCCCGACGCCACCAAGGACCGTGACGGTCGTCTGCTGGTGGGTGCCGCTGTGGGCGTCGGGCAGGATGCCTGGGCTCGGTCGATGGCGCTGACCGACGCCGGGGTGGACGTCATCATCGTCGACACCGCACACGGCCACAATTCGCAGGTGCTCGAGATGGTCAGCAAGCTCAAGGCGGAGGTGGGCGACCGCGTTCAGGTCGTCGGCGGCAACGTTGCCACCCGCGCGGGCGCACTCGCTCTCGTCGAGGCAGGCGCGGATGCGGTCAAGGTGGGCGTCGGACCGGGATCGATCTGCACCACCCGTGTGGTCGCAGGTGTCGGCGCTCCGCAGATCACCGCCATCCTCGAAGCCGTGGCCGCGTGCAAGCCGCACGGTGTGCCGGTCATCGCCGACGGCGGTATGCAGTTCTCCGGTGACATCGCCAAGGCTCTCGCTGCCGGTGCCTCGACCGCCATGCTCGGATCGTTGCTGGCCGGAACCGCCGAGTCTCCGGGCGAGCTGATCCTGGTGGGCGGCAAGCAGTTCAAGAGCTACCGCGGAATGGGTTCGCTCGGCGCGATGCAGGGACGCGGGGGAGCGAAGTCGTTCTCCAAGGACCGCTACTTCCAGGACGACGTGTTGGCCGAGGACAAGTTGGTGCCCGAGGGCATCGAAGGTCGCGTCCCGTACCGCGGACCGTTGAATCAGGTCATCCACCAGCTCACCGGTGGTCTGCGCGCTGCGATGGGGTACACCGGGTCCACCTCGATCGAGGACCTGCAGAAGGCTCAGTTCGTGCAGATCACGGCGGCCGGGCTCAAGGAGAGCCACCCCCACGACATCACGATGACCGCAGAGGCCCCGAACTACACCACCCGATAGTCGCTTCGGCCTGTCCTGGGCCGATTCGATTCGCTCCCGAAGTAGAAAGGTGCGCGCGTGCGCGACCTCGTTGAAATCGGCATGGGCAGAGAAGCCCGCCGCACCTACCAGCTGGACGACATCGACATCGTGCCGTCCCGTCGTACCCGGTCGTCGAAGGAGGTGTCGACGGCATGGCAGCTCGACGCGTACCGCTTCGACATTCCCCTCCTCGCGCATCCGACCGATGCTCTGGTTTCGCCCGAGTTCGCGATCGAGCTGGGTCGACAGGGTGGGTTGGGGGTCATCAACGGTGAAGGGCTGTGGGCCCGCCACTCGGACGTGCAGGCCAAGATCGATCAGCTGATCCACATCGCCGAGACCGATCTCGATCCCGACGCGCCGATCGCCTTCCTGCAGGAACTGCACGCCGCACCGCTCCGGCCGGATCTGCTGGCCGCAGCGGTCGGTCAGGTCCGCGACTCCGGGGTGACCGTCGCGGTTCGGGTGAGCCCCCAGAACGCTCGCTCGCTCACCCCTGCCCTCGTTGCATCGGGCCTGGATCTGCTGGTCATCCAGGGCACGATCATCTCCGCCGAGCACGTTGCGCACGGCGAGGACGAGCCGCTCAACCTCAAGACCTTCATCGCGGAGCTCGACGTTCCCGTCATCGCCGGCGGCGTGAGCGATCACCGCACCGCACTGCATCTGATGCGTACCGGTGCGGCAGGCGTCATCGTCGGTTACGGTTCGGTCGAAGGTGGCACGACCACCGGTGAGGTGCTCGGTATCGGCGTTCCGATGGCCACCGCCATCGCCGATGCGGCCGCGGCGCGTCGGGACTATCTCGATGAAACCGGCGGGCGCTACGTGCACGTCATCGCCGACGGCGACATCACCACCTCCGGTGCACTCGCCAAGGCCATCGCCTGCGGGGCCGATGCTGCGGTTCTCGGTGCTCCGCTGGCCGTCGCTGCCGAGGCTCCCGGCGGAGGTTGGTACTGGCCGTCCGCCGCGGCGCACCCGTCCATGCCGCGCGGTGCGCTGCTGCCGATGTCGGCGGGGGACCGTCCGAGCCTGGATCAGGTGCTCAACGGTCCGTCGCGTGAGTCGTACGGCTCGATCAACCTCGTCGGCGGACTGCGTCGGTCGATGGCGAAGTCCGGATACTCCGATCTCAAGGAATTCCAGAAGGTGGGCCTGAACGTCAGGGCTTGACGACGTCTGTTCCAGCAGGGCGCGTACTCCTCTCACACGGGGGTGCGCGCCCTTTCTGCTGCATTGCGTCCACGCAAGTCGACCCCGGGTTGGTGATACCTCTCGTAACAGCTAGAATCGCTTGTGGCGGTAGTCACATGGGGGTGTGCATACTGTTCGACAGCATCGGATGTAGCGGAGGTCACCATGGGTTCAGCTGTTCGCGCCACGGATTACGACGTCTTGATCGTCGGTTCGGGCTTCGGCGGAAGTGTCACCGCGCTGCGCCTGGTGGAGAAGGGATACCGCGTCGGCATCCTGGAAGCCGGGCAGCGCTTCGAGGACAAGGACTTCGCGAAGAACAGCTGGGACCTCAAGCGTTTCCTGTGGGCTCCGAAGCTCGGCCTCTACGGCATCCAGCGCGTGCACCTGCTGCGCGACTGCCTCATCCTCGCCGGTGCCGGAGTCGGCGGCGGCTCGCTGAACTACGCGAACACCCTCTACAAGCCTCAGACACCGTTCTTCGAGGACAAGCAGTGGGCGCACATCACCGACTGGAGCAGTGAACTCTCCCCGTTCTACGACCAGGCCACCCGCATGCTCGGCGTCGTGCGCAACCCGCACATGACCCCCGCCGACGAGGTGATGAAGTCGGTTGCAGAGGACATGGGCGTTGCCGACACCTTCATTCAGACCCCGGTGGGCGTGTTCTTCGGAGACGAGCCCGGCAAGACCGTCCCGGACCCGTACTTCGGCGGCGCAGGTCCTGAACGCACCGGATGTATCGAGTGCGGCGAGTGCATGACCGGTTGCCGCCACGGAGCCAAGAACACCCTGCTGAAGAACTACCTCGGCCTGGCCGAGCGCGCAGGAGCCGAGATCGTGCCGATGACGACCGTCACCGGTCTCGTTCCGCGATCCGACGGCACCTGGGACGTCGACACCGAACGCACCGGCGCTCGGCTTCGCAAGGGGCGCAAGACCTACAGCGCAGCCAATGTCGTTCTCGCCGCGGGCACCTGGGGCACGCAGAACCTACTGCACAAGATGAAGGACACGGGTGCGCTGCCCCGTCTGTCGGACACGCTCGGGGAGCTGACGCGCACCAACTCCGAGTCGATCGTCGGAGCGGCCAAGCTGGCGGTCGATCCGAACATGGACCTCACCCGCGGAGTCGCGATCACGTCCTCGTTCCATCCCAGCCCCAACACCCACATCGAACCGTGCCGCTACGGCAAGGGCTCGAACGCGATGGGCTTGCTGCAGACGCTGATGACCGACGGCGGCGGAAAAATCCCACGGTGGCTCAAGTTCGTGTTCGCGCTGATCGCGCATCCGATCCAGTTCGTCCGCGTCGTCAACGTCCGGCACTGGAGCGAGCGCACCATCATCGCGCTGGTGATGCAGAACCTCGACAACTCGATCACCACGTTCACCAAGCGCGGGCCGTTCGGCCGCAAGATCTCGAGCAAACAGGGTCACGGTGAGCCCAACCCGACCTGGATCCCCGAGGGCAACGACGCCACCCGCCGCATCGCCAAGAAGATCGGCGGCGTCGCAGGGGGTACCTGGGGTGAACTGTTCAACATCCCACTCACGGCCCACTTCCTGGGCGGCTGCGCCATCGCCACGGACTCCGAGCACGGCGTCATCGATCCGTACCACCGCGTCCACGGCTACCCGACGCTCAGTGTGGTCGACGGGGCTGCCGTCTCGGCCAACCTCGGAGTGAACCCGTCGCTGACCATCAGCGCGCAGGCGGAGCGTTCCGCGGCACTGTGGCCGAACAAGGGCGAGCTGGATCTCCGTCCGGCACAGGGGCTGCCGTACCAGCGTCTCGATCCGATCGCCCCGAACTCTCCGGTCGTCCCGGTGGATGCTCCGGGCGGTCTGCGACTGCCGATCGTGGAGATTCGGTCGGGTTCCTCGGCGATGCCCGTCGAGCATTCGGGTGTTGCATGAGTGCTGGAACAGTCCCACTAGACTGACCCGGTGACCGACTCCTCTGCACACGATCCCGCACACGCACGCCCGGTTCTCGTCGTCGATTTCGGCGCCCAGTACGCGCAGTTGATCGCCCGCCGTGTGCGCGAGGCCAACGTGTACTCCGAGGTGATCTCGCATACCGCGACGGCCGAGGAGATCGCGGCGAAGGACCCTGTCGCGCTTGTGCTTTCCGGTGGACCCTCCAGCGTCTACGCCGAGGGTGCGCCCGAGCTCGACTCCGCTCTCCTCGACCTCGGCATCCCCGTGTTCGGCATCTGCTACGGATTCCAGGCCATGGCCCAGGCCCTCGGCGGAACCGTCGAACACACCGGAACGCGGGAGTACGGACGCACTCAGCTCAGCGTGGACGGCGGTCGCCTGCACGACGGCCTGCCCGCAACGCAGCCGGTCTGGATGAGTCACGGTGACGCGGTCACCGCGGCCCCGGAAGGCTTCACGGTCACGGCCACCAGCGCAGGCGCGCCGGTCGCTGCCTTCGAGAACGAGGGCAAGCGCATGGCGGGCGTGCAGTATCACCCCGAGGTTCTGCACTCCCCGCACGGGCAGCAGGTGCTCAGCCGATTCCTGCACGAAACGGCGGGCATCGCCCCGGACTGGACTGCGGCCAATATCGCCGACGCTCTGGTGGACGCAGTGCAGGAGCAGGTGGGCCCCACGGGCAAGGCCATCTGTGGCCTCTCGGGCGGCGTCGACTCCGCGGTGGCGGCGGCACTGGTGCAGCGGGCCATCGGTGACCGTTTGACCTGTGTCTTCGTCGACCACGGACTGCTGCGCGCCGGCGAGCGTGAGCAGGTGCAGCAGGACTTCGTGGCCGCGACCGGAGCCAAGCTCGTCACGGTCGATGCGGTCGACACCTTCCTCGGCGCGCTCGAGGGCGTCTCCGACCCGGAGGAGAAGCGCAAGATCATCGGCCGCGAGTTCATCCGGAGCTTCGAAGGTGCTGTGGCCGAGGTGCTGGGCGAGAACGCCGAGCACGGCGACGCCGTCGAGTTCCTGGTGCAGGGCACGTTGTACCCGGATGTCGTCGAGTCCGGCGGCGGGTCCGGTACCGCGAACATCAAGAGTCACCACAACGTCGGCGGACTGCCGGACGATCTGCAGTTCGCCCTGGTCGAGCCGCTGCGTGCGCTGTTCAAGGACGAGGTGCGTGCAGTCGGACGCGAACTGGGATTGCCCGAGGACATCGTCGGCAGGCAGCCGTTCCCCGGACCCGGCCTGGCGATCCGCATCGTCGGTGAGATCACCCGCGACCGTCTGAACACGCTCCGTCATGCCGATTCGATTGTCCGAGAAGAACTTACGGTCGCGGGATTGGATCAGCAGATCTGGCAGTGCCCGGTGGTGCTGTTGGCCGATGTGCGTAGCGTGGGAGTGCAGGGCGACGGTCGTACCTATGGACACCCGATCGTGTTGCGTCCGGTGTCGAGCGAGGACGCGATGACGGCGGACTGGACCAGGCTGCCGTACGACGTGCTGGAAACGATCTCGACTCGGGTGACCAACGAGGTTCCGGAGGTCAACCGAGTCGTTCTCGACGTCACCAGCAAGCCGCCGGGCACCATCGAGTGGGAGTGACGGCGTCAGTTCTTTCTGCTGGGGCCCAGTAGAAGCGCGAAGCCCACGACCACCGCGGCGACGACGAACACCCAGCGGAACTGGACGTCGCCCAGTGCCGCGATCGCATCTCGGCCGATGAGTGCTGCGACCGAGACGACCATGGCAGCGAGGCCGGCGAGGAGCAACAGTGCCGAGGGGCCGCGTCGGCTAGAGGTGTGATCCTCGGTGTCGGAATCGGCGCTGCCGTGGTCGAGTCCGATGCGGTCGGTCTTGTTCTTCTTCACGGGTTCTCCACCTTCAGTTCGCCGAGTGCCAGATCGCCCACGATCGTCAGAACCGGAGTATCGGTGGTGCCAGGACCGAAGCTTGTCTCGGTGGGGCACTGACCGATCGCCGCCTCGCACTCCACGATCACGTTCATCGAAGCGGGCACGGTGACCGACGCGCTGCCCAGCGCCACATCGATCTCGACGGTGTGGTCTTCGGCGAGTTCGAGGCCGGTGAGGTCGAGGTTCAGCTCGCCGGCCCCGACGTCGTAGGAGGGGTCGAGCTCGGCGGCGGTGAGTGGGGCGATCGTCTGATTCCCCGGCACTCTGTTGTTCAGGTCCACCGGACCGACCGCCGACGCCAGGACGACGAAGCCGGCCAATGGTGCTGCGACCACCAGCAGTCCGTAGCCCTTGCGTAGGAACGCGCCCAGTACGAGTCCCACGGAGATGATTGCCAGAGCGACGGCACCGACGCGGCCCGGTGATGCCCAGTCTCCGCCGGTAGCCGAACCGACTGCCGCGGTGACTGCGGCAGCGAGCAGAGCCAGGCCGAGAAAGCTTGCTGTCCAACGTGATCGGCGCTTGCGTTCGATTGCCGCAGGCGGAAAGGTGCCTGCCGGTTCGGGAAGATCCCAGGCGAACGGGGCCACACCGAGCGGATCCCACGACGGGGGAGTCACGGTCGGCAGGTCGGTGGGCAGGTCGGCCGGCTTCTCGGCGGATGCGGTCGACTTGCTCAGGTTCACGGTGAGCGCGTCGGCGTCGATGCCGTTGTGCTCGATGGGCTTCGGCGTCGGAACGTAGCTTTTCGGCAGGGTCGTGTACGGGGTGTAGCGCTCGTGCTGGAACTGTGGCGGACGATACTGCGCGGCCGTCCACTGCTCGGCCGATGTGCTGGTCGAGCCGAAAGGCATCGGAGCGTAGCGATTACGGGAGAACTCCGCCGTCCGCATGTACGGCGGCGGCTCCGGGCACCGTTGGTGCAGCAGCCACAGTCCACCGAGCATCGCCACCAGTGAGATCAGCCCCGAACCGCCGAGTCCGACACCTACCGGGCCGATGGTCGACACCGCGATGACCAAGGCCACTGCCACGACCACCATCTTGGTCGTCGAATCGGAGCTGTTCCCACGCCCGACCAGCGACTCCGCACCCGACGCCGTATCACCGGCGCGGTTGAGCACCAGCCACCCCGCCAGATACAGCACGATGCCGGTACCGCCGAACAAGGTGGAGACGACGAACGCGATCCGAATCAGAACGGGGTCGACGTCGTAGCGGTAGCCGATACCGGCCGCAACACCCGCCACATGCCCGCGTTGCGGCAAGCGGTGCGGACGGGTGCGCCACATCTGCTGAAGTTGATCCGAGACGGTCACGTTGCTCATGCCAATCATCGTGGCGGTGCCGGTCGAGAAACACATCAGGGATACCCCTGATATCCACCCCGAGCGTGATCGGACGTCGGTGAACGCGCGAAAACATCAGGGCGAACCCTGATGCGACACCGACCCGGTCCGTGCCAGGATCGAGGCGTGCACCCTGTCGACAATCCACCCGTTGACGCCGCCCGCAACACATCTTCCGAAGCCGGCGACGTGCCGGTCACCCATGCCGCTCCTGTTCTCCCTGTCGCTTCTGCAGGCTCCGCTCCTGCCGCCTTCCAACGACGCGGCGGCGGACGCATCGTCGGCGGCGTCGCAGGTGGTCTCGCCGACCACCTCGGCGTCGACGTGTTCAAGGTCCGGGTCGCATTCGCACTGCTCGCCGCGTCGGCCGGTGCCGGAATTGCCGCCTACGGACTGATCTGGATGTTCACGCCCGCGGGCGAGGACACTGCGCACCCGAGTGCCGCCGAACGTCAGCGTGCGCTCGGGTTGGCTGCCATCGGTCTCGGCCTCGCCGTCGGGCTCGCCTGGCTACTCAGCGGCACCGCTGCTTCGGTCATCGTGCCGGTCATCGTCGTGGTGATCGGTGCTGCCCTGGTGTGGCGCGAGTTCGACTCCGAGGGCCCGCGAACGGCTCTGGGGCTCCCCAAGCATCCGACCGTGTTGAGTTGGGCGAGGGTCGTCGGCGGAGCCACGTTGATCGTGCTCGGTCTCGCCGTGGTGGTGCTCGCCCGCGTCGATCTGGCGGCGCTGCGCTCGTCCTTGCTGGCGGTGGTGGTCACTCTCGTCGGCGTCGGCCTGTTGACGGTTCCCATCTGGTTGCGCACCTGGCGTGCGCTCGGTGCCGAGCGGTCTGCGCGCATCCGCAACGACGAACGCGAGGAAATCGCGTCGCACCTGCATGATTCGGTGCTGCAGACACTGGCCCTGATCCAGAAGCAGTCCGATCGTCCACAGGAGGTGATGCGGTTGGCGCGCGGCCAGGAGCGTGAACTACGCAAGTGGCTGTTCGACGGCGGCGACACCGACAACTCGAACTTGTCCGATGCGCTCGAGACCATCTCCGGTGAGGTCGAGGATCAGCACGGTGTCACCGTCAGACCGATCACGGTCGGTGACGTGCAACTACTGCCCGACGACGTCGAATCTGGCCTGTCCAGGGAAAGTTTCACCGCTCTGCTGGGTGCAACCCGAGAAGCACTGGTCAACGCGGCCAAGCACTCCGGTGAGACCAATATCGACCTGTACGCCGAAACCGAACCGGACCAGGTCAGTGTTTTCGTTCGCGACCGCGGCACCGGATTCGACGAGTCCGCGGTACCCGAGGATCGACAGGGCCTGGCGAAGTCCATTCGGGGACGCATCGAGCGCCGCGGCGGCACGGTGCAGGTACGGTCGACCGTCGGCAAGGGAACCGAAGTGCGAATCTTCATGCCCCGCAACGGTGCCTCCGTGACCACCGAATCATCCGAATCCACCCAGCAGGAGCAGCCGACGTGACCGAACCTTTCCGCGTTTTCCTGGTCGACGACCATGCGGTGTTCCGTTCCGGTGTGCGAGCCGAACTCGGCCGCGAGGCGGACATCGAGGTAGTCGGGGAAGCGGGAGGCGTCGCCGAGGCGGTCTCGGGAATCGAATCGACCAAGCCGGACGTGGTGTTGCTCGACGTGCACATGCCCGACGGCGGCGGCGTGGCCGTGTTGAACCGTATCTCCGAGGGGCCGGTGTGTCTCGCTCTGAGTGTGTCCGACGCCGCCGAGGACGTCATCGCCGTCATCCGTGCCGGGGCAAGGGGATACGTCACCAAGACGATCTCCGGCTCTGAGCTCGCCGACGGTGTTCGACGCGTCGCCGGGGGAGATGCCGTGTTCAGCCCCCGCCTGGCCGGGTTCGTCCTCGACTCGTTCACCGGTCGCAGCGCCGCTCCGGAGCCCCCGCTGGATCCGGAACTGGATTCGCTGACGCCCCGTGAACTGGAGGTGCTGCGGTTGTTGGCCCGCGGGTACACCTATCGTGAGATCGCCGAGGATCTGTTCATCTCGGTCAAGACCGTCGAGACGCACGCCTCGAACGTTCTCCGAAAGACTCAGCAGTCCAACAGGAATGCGCTCACCAGATGGGCGCACAAGCGTCGAATCGACTAGGTGACCGGATCTCGCTTGACCTTCGACCTACCCGAAGCCTCAGGATTTCCCCATGACTGATTCGGACCAAGAATTCCTGACCATCGGTGTGTTCGCTCGCGCGAGCGGGCTGACCCCCAGTGCCCTTCGCTTCTACGACGACTGTGGGTTGCTCGTGCCGGCATCCATCGACGCCAGGTCCGGCTATCGCTACTACACCCAAGCACAAGCGAAGCGGGCGAACATCATTCGACAACTTCGCGAAATCGGCATGCCGCTCGACACGGTGGCTTCCGCCCTCGACGGCGACGGAGCTGCAGCGGTGGAGATGGTGGATCGGCACGTCGACGAGCTCGCCGCACGTGCGCGGGCAGCTGCCGAGGCCGCGGTGTCCATTCGCCGATTGTTCGACGAAAAGTACTGCACAGCAACGGTATCTGCTGCCGACTTCGCGTCGGCGGTGGAACAGGTCGTGTCGGCGGCCGGAACGAGCGAGGAGTTTCCGGTGCTGCGGGGCGTGTTGGTCGAGGTGGACGGTGGCACTGTCACGCTCACCGCGACGGATCGGTACCGACTCTCCACTCGAAGCCTCGTCGCGCAGAGCTCACCCGGTGCATCCTGGTCGCGTATCGCAGCGGTCGGCTCCCTCGGGTCTCTACCCGCGTCGGGGAACTGTGCGTTGACGGCAACCGACGACGCGATGATGCTCGAGTCCGAAGGCGTCCAGCACACCGTGGATCTCGTCGACGGCGACTTCCCCGACTGGCGGACGATCGTCGACGGTCTGGCCCCGACTGCGACGCGGGTTGTGGTGCAACGAGATTTCGTTCCCCTCGACAGCGGCACGCTGCGGATCGACGCAGGCCCGGACGGCCTGACGGTCGAGGGAGTTGCCGTCCCCGCACGGGTCACCGGTTCCGAGACGACGGTGTTCTTCGATGCGGCCGTCCTGCAGGCTGCCGTCGCATCGGCCGTCGGGCCGGACCTGATGCTCGATATCGCCGCGCCGGATCAGCCGATGCTGGTGCGGTCGGCAGTCGACGGCGCTCTGACGACGCTGGTGATGCCGGTTCTCGGCTGATCGATGGGCGACGTGCCCGAAAGTTCTCGGCTACATCGACTTTCGATGGCGGGTGCTTGCCGATCCCCATCGTCGACGCGTGGTTGCGGGTGCTGTCGGGTCGGGGGAAATCCGATGCGGAGATCGGTGTCGAGGGTCAGATCACAAGCATGATCACCAGAACGAGAACGACCACGACGGCGAGCACGAGTGCTGCGAGGATTGCGGTCGACGGAATCGACGTTCGATCGCCGATGACGTCCTCGATCCGCATCAGGACGTCGTCGATCGGGTTCTTCTTCTTTTTCGGCAGGTCGAACGGTGGTGGCGAATACGTGGACGGGACCGGATTGGCTTGGCTCTCACCGGGTTGCACGGCCGGTAGGCCCGCGATGGTTCTGCCGAACTCCCGCGACGGACGGCGAGATTCGGAGACCGGTGTCGAGCGCCTGGCCCATGCCGGGACCACACCGTCCGCAGATGTCAGCGGTGCCCCGCGCAGTTGAGCTATGGTGCCGCGCTTGCTGATCGCGGCGACGATGATCTCGTCGCGCGCCTGCGCCATGGTGGGGCGTCGGGCAGGATCGGGCTCGAGCATGTGCAGCAACGGTCCCGTGAGATCGCCGCTGCGGGTGGGAGCGATGATCTGCCCCTTGGCAACTCGGTGCAGCAGTGCGATCGAATCGTGATCGATGTCGAACGGCGGTTTGCCTTCCATGGCCGTGTACAGCGTTGCGCCGAGGGAGAATACGTCGCTGGACGCGGTGGGGTCCTGTCCGCGCGCGACCTCGGGGGCGAAATATGCCGGGGTGCCGGTGATCACACTGTCGTCGGCTTCTTCGACGTCTCCCTTGGCGCGGGAGATGCCGAAGTCGCTGATCTTGACGATGCCCAGATCCTTGCCGCGATCGGCGATCAGAATGTTGCCCGGTTTGATGTCGCGGTGCACGATTCCGGCCTCGTGCGCCTCGGTCAGTGCATCGGCGATCTGTGCGCCGATCTGTGCGACCTCGAACGGTGGTAGCGAATCGGTGGTGCCGAGGGCCTGCGCGAGACTGCGCGAGGACAGGTATTCCATGACCAACCACGGCTCACCGTCGACGAGAGCGACGTCGTGCATCGCGATGGCGTGCGGGCTGGAGAGTCGGGCAGCGATGCGACCCTCGCGCATGGCCCGGTTGCGTACTTCCTCGGCCTGCTGAGGGGTCAGTCGAGTGGTGGACGTGACCTGCTTGACGGCCACCTGACGGTGCAGAAGTGTGTCGGTGGCGAGCCATACCGCGCCCATGCCTCCACCGCCGAGTTTGCCGGCCAGGCGGTATCTGCCTGCCAGGAGGTAGTCGGGCCCGACGCCCCGTCGAACACGCTGCTGATCCGTCACGTCCACAGGTTAGTTGACGATGGCGGGACGTGCCTGCAGCCACGGAACGGAGGCATCTACCAGGGGCTTCGGCATCACCTTGACGAGTTGCCGTCCGAGCGGCTTTACTGGGTGCAGATCGAAATTGTGTTCGAATGCGCCACTTCCCGCGTCCGTCGAACACCGAAGTTTCGGCTCGATTTTCTACGCCGCGAAGTGGAGTGACATGACTGTATCGGGAGCTTCTGTCACGCCGGATGCGCTCGACGGGTTGTCGCTGCCGGAGCGCGTGGCGTTGCTGCGTAGCCGGATGGCTGCCGTGCCTTCTCGGGGCGAAACGGCATCGGTGCGCATCGAGAATTCGGACCCTGTCGAGCCCGTGATTCAGGAACCGTCGACGCAGCGTCCAACCCGTCAGCGGCCCGTTCTCCCGGTGCCGTCCGCGCTGATCGAGGTACTACCGCACGGCGGCCTGGTGCGTGGAACGGTGGCCTCGGTATCCGGTGCCGGCTCGCTCCTGATCGGGTTGGTGGCTGCGGTGACCGGTGCCGGTGGGCATGTCGCCGTCATCGGGCAGCCCCGTTTCGGGATTCTGGCCGCGGTCGAGATGGGTGCAAAGCTGAGCAAGCTGGCCCTGATTCCCGATCCCGGTCCCGATCCGGTGGAAGTGGCGGCAATTCTGCTCGACGGTGTCGACCTCGTCGTGCTCGGTCTCGGTGGTCTGTCGGTATCGCCCACTCGGGCCAGGGCCGTGGTGGCCAGAGCGCGTAGCAAGGGCTCGACGCTGCTGGTGACCGATGGGCACTGGGACGGGGCAGAGTTACGACTGGACGCATCGGTCCACGGATACGACGGCCTCGGCACGGGCCGGGAGCTGGGTCGCGGCCGACTGCGCGGCGTCCGTTTGTCGGTGTGCGCTCGCGGCAAGGCGACGCGGCCCCGCACCGTTCGACTCGACCTGCGTTCGGAGAACGGCCGCATCGAGTGGCATGCCGAGGGGCGCGAACAGAATCCGTTGTCGATCGCGGTCTCGACATGAGCATCGACCGCTCCAGCCGTGTTCGTGCCAACCGTGTTCTGGCTCTGTGGTGCCCCGATTGGCCTGCCGTTGCAGCAGCTGCCCAGGCCGATCTCCCTGCGACGCATCCGGTGGTCGTCACCTCGGCCAATCGGGTCGTCGCGTGCTCGGCGACGGCACGGGCATCGGGCATCAAGCGCGGCCTGCGCCGTCGGGAAGCGCAGGCGCGGTGCCCGGAAGTGCATGTCGCTCTGGCCGATACCGATCGTGATGCGCGACTGTTCGAGCCCGTGGTCTCGGCGATCGCCGCCATCGCACCGGGAGTCGAAGTACTGCGACCGGGCCTGCTGGTTCTTTCTGCCCGCGGCGTCGGACGGTATTTCGGTACCGAGCATCGGGCCGCGGAACGGCTGATCGACGAAGCGTCGGCTGCCGGAGTGGAATGTCAGATCGGTATCGCCGACGAGCTGTCCACCGCGGTCGTCGCTGCGAGGTATGCGCAGGTGGTGCCGCGCGGCGGGGGTGCAGGCTTCCTCGCGCCGTTGCCGGTGGCGGAACTCTCGGCGGAACCGAGCATGTCTGCTGCCGATCGCGGCGAGCTGGTGGATCTGTTGCGGCGCTTGGGTCTACGAACCATCGGCGACTTCGCTGCACTGTCTCCGGGGGATGTGGCGTCCCGGTTCGGTACCGACGCGGTGTTGGCGCATCGCAGTGCACGAGGCGAGCCCGAGCGTCCGCCGTCGGCCAGGGCTCTTCCACCCGACCTGGATGTGGAGTACCTGTGCGACCCGCCGATCGATCGAGTCGACGCCGCTGCCTTCGCCGGGCGCGGCCTGGCCGAGCAGCTGCACACCAAGCTTGCCGCCGCTGCCGTTGCGTGTACTCGGCTGCTGGTGCATGCCAGTACCGGTAACGGTGAGAACCTGTCGCGGATCTGGCGCTGCGCGGAGCCGTTGACGCCGGAAGGAACAGCCGATCGTGTGCGGTGGCAACTGGACGGCTGGATCACCGGGCGCAGCGAGAACAAGCCGACGTCCGCGATCACCGTGCTGCGGCTCGAACCGATCGAAGTGGTGGCCGCAGGTGAGCTGCAACTGGGGTTGTGGGGCAGTGTCGGCGACGAGGACGAGAGGGCGCGTCGGGCGTTGGTGCGCGTGCAGGGTCTGCTCGGTGGCGAATCGGTGCTCGGTGGTGTGCTCAGTGGGGGTCGTGGGCCGTCCGAGCGGATCACGTTGCGTCCGCTCGGCGACGAATTGGTGCCGATATCCGACCCGTCGGCTCCTTGGCCGGGACGGCTACCCGAGCCTGCTCCGGCGGCAGTGATCGAGACACGTCCGACAGTGACGTTGATGAATCGAGCGGGAACCGGAATCGGCGTCACCGATCGTGGTGTGTTCGATGCGCCCCCGTCGCGGTTGCGCTGGGGCACCAAGGAATGGGCGTTGACGGGTCTGGCCGGACCGTGGCCGGTGGACGAGCGATGGTGGGACAGTGGCCACGCGGCGACGGGTCCGACGGCGCGAGCCCAGGTGGTGCTCGACGACGAGAGGGCCCTGCTGCTGGTGTTCGACGAGGGTCGGTGGCGGGTGGAAGGAATCTACGAATAGCGGCACCGCTACCGTCGAGGGAATGCAGATGATGTCGGAGACGGTCGACCTCGATGGCGTCGATATCGCGTATCGCTCGTTCACCCCGCTGGGGCATGCGAACTCGGAATCGACACCGGTGATGCTGGTACACGGCATGGGCGGTGACAGCACAACCTGGGATCGGTTCACCCGGGCGCTCACCGCGCAGGGCCGCCGGGTGATCACCGTCGATCTGCGCGGGCACGGCAAGAGTGCGCACACGTCCACGTACGAGTTCGATTCCTTCGGGGCAGACCTGCTGGCCCTGATCGACCACCTCGGGCTGAACGAAGTCGATCTCGTCGGCCATTCCCTCGGCGGATATGCGGTCTCGCTCGTCGCGCAACGTCGCCCGGAGCTCGTTCGGCGTCTGGTACTCGAAGAGCTCCCGATACCGATCAGGCCGGGGGACGCTCCGCCGACGCTGACCGGCAAGATGCCGTCGATCACCGAGCTCTGGCACGCAGCGAGCAGCGTCGTTCTGCATCCCCGCGCGGTACTCGCCTTCGATCGCTCGATGACCGCCACTGCTCTCGACCAGTTCCGTCGGCCGAATCCGCAGTGGTGGGAGTCGTTGGCCGACATCGCTGCTCCGACGTTGGTGCTTCGCGGCGGTCCCGGCGGCATGGTCGATCCGGAACGACTGGACGCGATGGTCTCCGAGATCTCGACCTGCCGCGTCGAGGCGTTTCGCACCGGACACAGCATTCATCGTGACGGCTACTCGGCGTTCGAGGCCACCGTCCTCCCGTTTCTGACGCACTAGTGTCTTCGGACATGACACCGAGTGCGCTGGATCGCAGGATGCTGGGCTGGTCGGCACTGTTCGTCGTATCCCAGGCCAACATCGCCCGACTGCTCGGCCCAGCAGCTCCGAAGGTGCTTGCCGTGCAGACGGCGTGGTCCGCCGAGCGTTATCGGCAGATCCTGGCGAGCATGGACGAGACCGAGATCGCCCGGTTCCGCAGCCACTATCTGCCCGATTTCGTCCATCCGGCGATCTACGCCGTTGCATTGCGTGCCGGCGCGAGGAGCCTGGCGGACAAGACGCCGCTGAGCCCTGCGGCGACGACTGCATTGGCCGTCGCACCCGTGGCCTCTGCCGCCGGCGACTACATCGAGAACATCGTCGGACTGATTCTGGTGGACAACCGCGAACAGATCACCGACACCGTCGTTCGCGCCACCACCGTGGTCAGCACCGTCAAATGGGTGCTGGCCATCGGCACTCTGACACACCTGAGTCAGGGATTCCTGCGTGTCTGGGGAAAGGCACTGCTGCGCTGACCCCGCCGGTCACCAGCTGGTGCCGGGTACCAATCTGCCGGCGCGACGGATCACTTTGCCGATGCGAGCGCTCGGAGCTTTCGGATCGTAGGGCCGGACTCGGTAGGGCACCTTTCCGTCCTCGAGGGGTACCTGCGCTTCTCCTTTGGCAGCCGCGGATTCGGCGAACGTGCGGTAGTGCTGGTGCATCGTGCGGTCCTTGCCCTTGGGGGCGAAGATGGCTCCGAACTGTCCGAGCGTTCCCAGCGGCGTATCGATGCGTTTGGGCTTGTCGCTCAATGCGCGGATCACCATGGCCGCGGCCTTCTCCGGTGAGAACACCGGGCCGACGTTCTTGTCGCCCGTCGGGGTGATCATCGGAGTGTCCACCAGCGGCATGTGGATCGTGGTGTACGTGATTCCGTCCGAGAGTGTTTCTGCCGCAGCAACATCGGTGAACCCGTCGAGCGCTGCCTTGCTGGCGACATAGGCGGAGAACCGTGGGGGGTGTCCCAGGACGGCAGCGCTGGAGATGTTGACCACGTGCCCGAACTGACGTTCACGCATGTGTGGCAGCAGCGCCAGCACCAACCGAATTGCCCCGAAGTAGTTGACGGCCATGGTGCGCTCGTAATCGTGCAACCGATCGGTGGACCGATAGAGCGAGCGGCGGATGGATCGCCCGGCATTGTTGACCAGCATGTCGACATGACCGTGTTCGCTCAGAACGGTTTTCACGGTGTGCTCGACCGACTCGCTGTCGGTCACGTCGCACGGGTAACCGTATGCAGTGCCACCTGATTCGCGAATTCTTTCGACCACTTCGTCGAGTTGATCCTGCCCGCGTGCGAGAAGAATGACCACTGCGCCCTTGCGTGCGGCCGCCTCGGCACTGGCCCGGCCGATGCCGGAGGAGCCGCCGGTGATGATGATGTGACGACCGAACAGTGGCCCGCGCGGATCGTTTCGGCGATTGCGCTTGGGGTCGAAGTTCTCCCGCCAGTAGGTCCACACGCGATCGGCGTACGTGCGCAGTGGAGGCGGTGCAATCGAGCTGCCCTGCAATGCTTTCTGTGTCGCTGCCGACTCGAACACCGTGGGCAGGGTCAAGTGCTCGAGCATCACCGGAGGTACGCCGAGATCACGGAGGGCGGCGTCGCGTTGCTTGCGTACGGCTCGGTACTTGGGGGAGACGACCGGAGCGACCAGTGCACCCGGTACGTCGACGATCTTCGCTCGCGATCCGGCTGCCGACGAAAATGCGGAATACACCTCGGCCATGGATTGCGGACTCGTGTTCACCAGATGGAACACGCTGCCGGAAGAAGTGTTTCGATGTACGAGCTCGACGATGGCGTCGGCGACGTAATCGACCGGAACGAGGTTGGTGGAGCCCATCTTCGGCACCGTGATCGGTATGGCAGAAGGCAGCTTGGCAAGTTCGGCGAAGAACGGGAAGAAGTAGTACGGGCCGTCCACTTTGTCGATCGCACCGGTCTCCGAGTGGCCGATGATCGCGGCGGGCCGGTAGACCCGCCAGTCCACAGCGCTGTCTCGCACCAGCTTCTCGGACTCGAATTTGGTGCGGTGATATGCCGTCGGAAAGGCTTGACCGAGGTCGAAGTCGTTCTCCGAGAACGTTCCTCGGTGATCGCCCGCGACGGCGATCGACGAGATGTGGTGCAGGCGAGCCCCCGTCTTCTCGGCGAGACGAATCACCGAGGCCGTTCCGGCGACGTTGGTCGGGGTCTGCTCGTCGCCCGCGGTCAGATCGTAGACGGCTCCGAGATGGAGGATGTGGTCGATGTCGGAAGGCACGTCTCGGAGTCCGAGCGCCGGCTCGGTGAGGTCGCCGACCAGCGGGTGAATTCGGTCGCCGCCGTCGAGGTGCTGTGCCAGTCGCTCGAGCCGCGCCACCGAACTCGGACGCACCAGCACGTGGATTGCCGCGAGTGCATCGCGGTCGAGCAATCGGGGCAGCACGTTCTTCCCGAGAAACCCGGTACCGCCGGTTACGATGAAGTTCGCCATGCGAGCCGACCCTACTCCGAAGTAAGTTCCGGTGCTAGTGCCCGATACCGGCTTTTTCGTGCACTTTCTTCATCCAGGCGGGTGCCCACCAATTGGCCTCGCCCATGAGTTTGACCAAGGACGGAACCAGCAACATACGGATGATCGTCGCGTCGATGATCAGAGCCAGAATGACTCCGACGCCGAGGAACTTCATGATCGACAGACCCGAGATGGTGAAGGCACCGGTGACGACGATCAGAATCAACGCCGCCGCAGTGACGATGCGTCCGGTGCGTTGGGCACCGAAGATCACCGCTTCCTCGGTAGTCGCTCCCGCCGCGCGGGCCTCGACCATGCGCGACATCAGGAACACCTCGTAGTCGGTCGACAAGCCGAAGATGACCGCGAGGATGAGAACGACGAACGTCGACTCGAGCGGTCCTGGGGTGACGCCGAGCAGGGAGGCTCCGTGGCCCTCTTGGAACACCCACGTGAGTGCGCCGAAGGTTGCGCCCAGGCTCAGTCCGGCCATCAGTACGGCCTTGACGGGCAGCACGATCGAGCCGAACGCGAGGAACAGCAACACCAGCGTCGAGACGACCATGATGGCGATCATCACCGGTAGCCACTTTGCGATTGCAGCATTGCCGTCGTCGACGTTGGCTCGTCCACCGCCGACGAGGATCTCGGTGCCGTCGGGAGGGGCAATCGAGCGCAGTGCAGACACTGCCTCGGATTGAGATTCGGCCTCGGTCAGGCCGCCGGTCGGCTCGCTGTAGGACGCCTGAAGTGTCACGAAATCGTCTTTGGAGCCCAGGAATTCGGCGCGAGCGATACCCGGTGTGGATTCCACAGCCGAGGTGAGGGATGCGATGGGTGCGCCCTGAGGCTTGACGCCGTCCAGGCCGCGAAGAACCACGGTGGCACCCTCGCCGGTGGATTCGAAGTCGGTGCCGAGCGTCTCGAACGCCATGCGCGCAGGATTGTCCTTCGGCAGCGCCGTGTAGTCGACCTCGCCGAGTGAGACTTTCAGGATCGGGGTGGCGATGATCAGCAACCCGGCGACGATGACGGCCGCGACGATTCCCGGATGCTTCATCACGCGGGTGACGACGCCGCCCCAGAACTTGTGTGCCCGTGCATCGCTGCGATCGGACGCGGTACGCGACCACGTCCAGGAGTTGATGCGGGGGCCGAGAATCGCGAGCAGTGCCGGAATCACCGTCAGGGACAGGACGGCCGCGCTCGCCACCGCCGCCATGGCCCCGAACCCGAGGGATCGGATCACCGCCTGCGGGAAGACGAGCATGCCCGCGAATGCGCAGATCAGCAGCAGTCCGGAGAAGACGACGGTCTTGCCTGCGGTGGACACCGTGCGGACGGTCGCGTCGAACGGCGTCGACCCGCCGCGTAGTTCCTCGCGGAATCTGCTGACGATGAACAGTCCGTAGTCGATGGCAAGGCCGAGCCCCAGTAGCGACGCGACATTGATGGAGAACGAGCTGACTTCGGTGAACTCGGTGAGCACCCGCAGGATGGCCAGTGAACTGAGCACGCTGAGGATGCCGACGAACACCGGGACCGCTGCGGCGACGACGCCGCCGAAGATGAATATCAGCAGCAGCAATGTGATGGGAACAGCGATGATCTCGGAGCGGACGAGGTCGCGTTCGAGGGTTTCGCTGAGCGATACCCCGACCACCGACGCGCCGGCGAACTGCGATTCGATGCCGGGTACTTCGAGCTGGGGCGGCAGGTCGCCGAAGGTGTTGAACGTGACGCCCGAGTTCGCCCCGAGGGACACCGTCGCCAAGGCCTTGGTTCTGTCTTTCGAGATCAGAAATTCTCTGCTGACCGGGTCTGCGGTCCAGTACGAGTTGACGTTGCCGAGGGTGTATCGACTCGTGAACTCGTCGATCGTCGCTTGCACTCGGGGGCCGATGTCGTCGATCGTCTCGCCCTCGGGTGCGGTGTAGATCGCCACGATGTCGGGAGTCGGTTGGCCGATGCCCTGTAGGAGCCGTGCCACCTCGGACGATTCGCTGCCGGCGTCTGCGTAGCCGCCCTCACTCAGTTTCGAGAAGACGCTCAGTCCCAACACCCCGCCGACTGTGACGACGGCGACGACGACAGCCAGCACCCATCGTTTGTGCGATACGACGAACGAGGCCCAACGGGTCACGACGGTGCTCCGGCTCTGTGGAAGGGGTCAGTGGCGACTCGACTGTAGTTGATCGTGTCGGACCCCCGTGCTCTCATTAGAACAAGTGTTCGATACAACGGCGATGCGGTGAGGGGAGGGCTCGATGGGATGGAACGACGGACCACCCACGTGGTCGGAGATGGAGCGCGTCCTGTCCGGACGTCCCAAGCCGGCGGCCGAGGGCGACGGCGGCGACAGCCCGGCTTGGTCGCGAAAGAGGGACGTCTACGACCGCACCATCGACAAGCCCGTGCTGTCCACGACGCCGTATGCAGAATTGCATGCGCACTCGGCGTTCAGCTTTCTCGACGGTGCCTCGCAGCCCGAGGAGATGGTCGAGGAGGCGGTACGCCTGGGCCTCGAGTCCATCGCCATCACCGATCACGACGGTTTCTACGGGGTCGTGCGCTTCGCCGAGGCAGCCAGAGCTCTCGGCATCGGAACCGTGTTCGGTGCCGAACTCTCACTGGACACGCATCGATCCCGAGCCGGGGAGACCGATCCCGACGGCACTCATCTACTGGTGCTCGCTCGCGGCCAGGAGGGGTATCGCCGGCTCTCGCGTCGGATCGCGGCCGCACACCTGGCCGGCGGAGTCAAAGGCAAGCCGCAGTACGACATCGACGAACTCACCGAATCGGCGGGCGGGCACTGGCAGATTCTCACCGGTTGCCGAAAGGGTCATGTTCGGCAGGCGCTCTCGCGCGGTGGTCCGGAGGCGGCCGAGTCCGCGCTGCGCACTCTCGTCGACCGCTTCGGGGCCGATCGCGTCACCGTCGAACTCACCCGGCACGGAATTGCCGACGACGACGAGCGCAACGATGCGCTGGCGATGCTGGCTCGAAAGTACGGTCTTCCGACGATCGCGACCACGGCCGCGCACTACGCCAGTCCGCGCAGCAGGAGATTGGCCATGGCGATGGCCGCTGTGCGCGCTCGGAGCAGTTTGGACGAGGCTGCCGGTTGGTTGGCACCGACCGGCGGCGGACATCTACGGTCCGGAGCGGAGATGGCGGAACTGTTCGAGCACTATCCGGGCGCGGTGCGCGGTGCCGTCGAGCTCGGTCGTGAGTGTTCGTTCGATCTGAAGCTGATCGCGCCACGCCTCCCGCCCTTCGAGGTGCCCGACGGGTACACCGAGATCAGCTATCTGCGTCGACTCACGTTCGAGGGGGCCGCCCGTCGGTACGGCTCGCAGTCGGCGAACCCGGCGGCCTATTCGCAGCTGGAGTACGAGCTCGACATCATCGAGAGGCTCGAATTCCCCGGCTATTTCCTGGTGGTCCACGACATCGTCCACTTCTGCAAGACACACGACATCCTCTGTCAGGGAAGAGGTTCGGCGGCCAACTCGGCTGTCTGCTTCGCGATCGGCATCACCAACGTCGACCCGGTGGCGAACAAGCTGCTGTTCGAGCGGTTCCTCGCACCCGAGCGCGACGGGCCACCGGACATCGACATCGACATCGAATCCGATCGTCGAGAAGAGGCGATCCAACACGTCTACGCCAAGTACGGCCGCACTCATGCCGCTCAGGTGGCCAACGTCATCACCTACCGCGGCAAGTCGTCCGTGCGAGACATGGCCCGTGCGCTGGGCTTCTCACAAGGGCAGCAGGACGCATGGAGCAAGCAGATCACCCGCTGGTCCGGAATCGGTGATCAGGAGGGCGACGGTATTCCCGAATCGGTTCTCGAACTCGCGCGGCAGGTCGAGGGCTTCCCGCGGCACCTCGGCATTCACTCCGGTGGCATGGTGATCTGCGATCGGCCGATCGCGGACGTCTGCCCGGTGGAATGGGCGACGATGGAGAATCGCAGTGTGCTCCAGTGGGACAAGGACGACTGTGCCGCAGTGGGTTTGGTGAAGTTCGACATGCTCGGGCTCGGCATGCTCTCGGCGCTGCACTACATGATGGACCTGATCGCCGAGCACAAGGGCATCAATATCGAACTCGCCTCGATCGACCTGTCCGAGCCTGCGGTGTACGAGATGCTCCAGCGAGCCGATTCGGTCGGGGTGTTCCAGGTCGAGTCTCGCGCGCAGATGGCCACTCTGCCGCGGCTCAAGCCGCGGAACTTCTACGATCTGGTGGTCGAGGTCGCGCTGATCCGTCCCGGTCCGATCCAGGGTGGTTCGGTGCACCCGTACATCAAGCGCCGCAACGGACTCGAGCCGGTGATCTTCGAGCATCCGTCGCTGAAGAAGGCACTCGATCGAACACTCGGAGTGCCGCTGTTCCAGGAACAGCTGATGCAGATGGCCATCGACGTCGCCGGCTTCAGTGCCGCCGACGCCGATCAACTGCGCCGTGCGATGGGGTCGAAGCGATCACCGGAGAAGATGGAACTGCTGCGTGGGCGGTTCTACGACGGGATGCGCGATCTTCACGGCATCACCGGCGCGGCGGCAGACCGAATCTACGAAAAGCTGTCTGCATTCGCCAATTTCGGCTTCCCCGAAAGCCATTCGCAGAGTTTCGCCTCACTGGTGTTCTACTCCTCGTGGTTCAAGCTGCACCACCCGGCGGCATTCTGTGCCGGCCTGCTGCGCGCTCAACCGATGGGTTTCTACTCGCCGCAATCCCTGGTCGCCGACGCCAGGCGGCACGGTGTGCTCGTCCACGGTGCAGACGTGAACGCCAGTCTCGGCCATGCGAATCTCGAGGCGAACGGCCTCGAGATTCGCATGGGGTTGGCCGATGTGAAGTTCATCGGGACCGCAGTGGCCCAGAAGATCGTCGACGCGCGAGACGCACACGGGCTCTACACCTCGTTCCTGGACCTGACCGGACGCGTCGAACTGTCGGTGGCGCAGGCGGAATCGCTGGCAACGGCAGGTGCACTCGGGTGCTTCGGCATCACTCGCCGAGAGGCACTGTGGGCTGCGGGTGCAGCGGCGGGGGAGCGTCCGGGACTGCTCCCTGGCATCGGAGCGTCGACGAAAGCGCCTGCGCTACCGGGAATGTCGGATCTCGATCTGGCCTCGGCCGACGTCTGGGCAACCGGTGTGTCACCGAATTCCTATCCCACGCAGTTCTTTCGAGATCGGCTCGATTCGCTCGGCGTGATTCCCGCGAACCGGCTGCTGCAGATTCCGGACGGAGACCGAGTGCTGGTCGGCGGAGCGGTGACGCATCGCCAGCGGCCGGCAACTGCCGGAGGCGTCACGTTCATCAACCTCGAGGACGAGACCGGGATGGTCAACGTGGTGTGCTCGGTCGGGTTGTGGGCCAAGTACCGCAAGCTGGCGATCACGGCTCCGGCGTTGCTGATTCGGGGAAAGGTGCAGAACGCCGAGGGGGCGGTGACCGTGGTGGCCGACCATCTGCAACTGATGGATCTCCGAGTCGCATCCAGATCCAGGGACTTTCGCTGACACTCGAGCTAAAATTTGCATAGCCTTGCCTAAGTGCTACTTTACTGCTCAACCAAAGTTCCAGTAAAGATCGAGCAATGGAGTACACCGAAGTGAGAACGTTCCGCGTCCCCCACCTGCTTGTCGCAGCCGCCGCGACCTCGCTGCTCGTGCTCGGTGCGTGCAGCACCGACTCGGCCACAGGTGAGTCGACCGACGCAGCAACCGTCACCATCGAGACGAACAACGGCAGCATGGAGGTTCCCGCGAATCCTGTGCGCGTGGCAGCACTGGACAACACCTCGTTCGAGACGCTTCGGGCGTTCGGTATCGAGCCGGTCGCTCTGCCCAAACCCATCATGCCGTCGACGGGCTTCGAGGAGTGGATCGACAACGATGCCATTCTCGACGTCGGAACACATCGCGAACCGAACCTCGAAGTGGTCAGCGAAGCAGAACCCGATCTCATCATCGGCGGCTACCGATTTCAGGAGTACACCGACGAGCTCGGCCAGATCGCGCCGACCATCGACATCTCGCCCGACGACGAGAACTTCGTCGACACTCTGAAGACCCAGACCGAGACACTCGGCGTCATCTTCGACAAGGAGGACCGGGCGGCCGAGATCGTCGCGGCCCTCGACGCCGCGGAGGCTTCTGCCGCGGCGCAGACCACCGGTCAGACGGTGTTTCTTGCCAACGTCAACGGCGGCAAGATCGACAACGGTGCCGCGCGCATCGGTCGTCTCCTCGAACCCCTCACACTGACCGACGTATTCGCAGGGCAGGCAGGCGATGTCCATGGTGACTCGGGTCTGGCACCGGAGACCATCGCTCAGGCCAACCCCGATTGGGTGATCGTTCTGGACCGCGACGCCGCAGCGGGTGAGCCCGGTTCGTCCCCCGCCAAGGCCGTCTTCGACGCTCAGGAAGCCTTCGCCGACACCACCTTCACCACCGAGGACCAGATCATCTACCTCGATCCGTTCTTCTACACCCGCGAGGGAATCCAGGCGTACACCGAAGCGTTCCAATCGATTTCGGACGCGTTCGAGAACGCCGCGTAGGCCCCGGCGAACACCGTTCGACGCATCGCCCACATGACGAACAAGAGACTCCTGCTTGCCGCGATCGTGGTGGTCGTGACGCTGTTGACCGTCGCGTCGCTACTCGTCGGTGGATACGACATCACCGTCGCCTCGATGGTCGACGATCCCGCGGCCAGAAACATGTTCCTGATCTCGCGGGTTCCGCGCACGCTGGCGTTGATCTTCGCAGCCATGGCCATGAGCATCTCCGGGGTGATCATGCAGATGATCACCCAGAACAAGTTCGTCGAGCCCACCACCGCCGGTACGGCGCAGTGGGCCGGCCTCGGCGTTCTGGCCACATTGATCGTGTTGCCCGACGCCCCGCCGATGACCAAGATGCTCATCGCCACGGTGTTCGCTCTGGTCGGCACGCTGCTGTTCGTCGGCGTGCTCCGGCGACTGTCGGTCCGGACGACGTTGGTGGTCCCGCTCGTCGGCATCATGCTCGGGGCCGTCGTCGGGGCCGTCACCACATTCCTCGCCGGGACTTTCGATCTGCTGCAGGCGATGTCGGCCTGGCGGTCCGGCGGGTTCAGTGGCATCGTGCGAGGATTCTACGAACCGATGTGGGCGGTGATCGTCATTGCCGTGCTGGCATACCTGCTGGCGCATCGCTTCACAGTTGCCGGGCTCGGTAAGGAGCTCGCGACCAACGTCGGTATGAGGTACGAGCAGATCGTTCTGGTCGGAGTCGCCATGGTTGCCGTGGCGACCGGCGTCACCACGGTCGTCGTCGGGTTCATTCCGTTTCTCGGACTCATCGTGCCCAACCTGGTGTCGATGATGCTCGGCGACGACGTTCGCAAGAACCTCCCCTGGGTGGCGCTCGTCGGTGCCGGTCTGCTGCTGGCATGCGATCTCGTCGGTCGAACAGTCGTGGCACCCATGGAAATTCCCGCATCGGTCGTTCTCGGAGTTCTGGGGGCAGTCGTGTTCGTCGTTCTGATCGTGAGGCAGCGCCGGTATGTCAGTGCTTAGTTCCCGAGTGGCCCCGCGCATCGCCGGCCCGGTTCTGGACGGACCCAAGGCCTCGCGCTTCACTCCGAGGATGCGGTTGGCGGTGCTCTCGGTGATCGTGGCGATCGCCATCGTGTGCTTTCTGTTCCTGTTCGTGCGCGGATCGTTCGCATTCGCGTTCCCTCGGCGGCTGAACATGTTGGGAGCCATGGCCGTTGCGGCGTTCACGCACGGCCTCGGCACGGTGGTCTTCCATACCGTCACCGACAACCGCATTCTGACACCGTCCATCATCGGGTTCGATTCGCTCTACACGCTGATGCAGACACTGATGGTGTTCGTCTTCGGCGGCACCGTCATCGCCGACACCGAGGGGATCCCGAAGCTGTTGGCACAGACGGCATTGATGGTGGCACTGGCCACCGTGCTGTACGGCTGGCTGTTCTCCGGAAAGCTCGGCAGCCTGTTCCTGATGCTGCTGGTCGGCGTCGTGCTCGGGTTGGCGTTCGACAGTATCTCGACGTTTCTGCAACGCCTGCTCTCACCCACCGAATACGACATGCTCTCGGTCGAGCTGTTCGGCCGACTGAGCGCGGTGAAGGGGGATTACCTGCCGTTGGCGTTCGGAGTGTGTCTGTTCGCCGGAGTCGTGCTGTGGAAGCGACGACACCACCTGGACGCACTGCTGCTCGGGCGGGAGGCAGCCATGGGGATCGGGGTGTCGTACAAGCGCGAACTGACGTCGATGCTGATGCTGATCGCTCTACTGGTGGCGTTCTCGACGGCGCTCGTGGGACCGATGACGTTCTTCGGTTTCATCGTGGCGACGCTGGCCTACCAGGTGACCGGCAGTTACAAGCACATCTACGTCCTCCCGATGGCGTTCCTGCTGGGCTTCCTGACGTTGTTGCTCGGGCAGTTCGTCATGCAGCACATCTTCTACGCCGGCGGATTCCTCACTGTCATCATCGAATTCGCCGGTGGCATCCTGTTCTTGATCATGATTCTTCGTAGGGGCACGCTGTGATCGACTTTCGTGATGTGACCAAGTCCTATCAGGACGTGGTCGTCCTCGGTCCTGTCACCGGCACCATTGCCGAGGGCGGGATCACCTCGCTCGTCGGGCCGAACGGTGCAGGAAAATCCACCTTGCTGACGATCATCGGGCGATTGCTCGATCCGACCTCGGGCACGATCACCGTGGGCGGGATGGATGTTCGCGTCACGAAGTCTCGGGAACTCGCCAAGCACCTGTCGATCCTGCGTCAAGAGAACCACATCACCGCGCGGTTGACGGTCCGTGAGCTGGTCGGGTTCGGCCGGTTCCCGCACTCGAAGGGCAAGCTCGGTCCCGAGGACGAGGCGCACGTCGACGACGCCTTGGAATTCTTGAACCTGAAGGCCCTCGAAGGGCGATTTCTGGATCAACTCTCCGGTGGGCAGCGGCAACGAGCGTTCGTGGCGATGGTGCTGGCTCAGGACACCGAATATCTTCTGCTCGACGAGCCCCTGAACAATCTCGATCTCAAGCATTCGGTGTTGATGATGAGGCAATTGCGTCGTGCTGCAGACGAACTGGGCAAGACGATCGTGCTCGTAGTGCACGACATCAACTTCGCAGCTGCCTACTCCGACAGTATCGTCGCGATGCGCGACGGCGGCATCGTGAACACGGGTACCGCCGAGGAGATGATGCAGGACGACGTGCTGACCGAGGTGTTCGATACCCCCGTTCGCGTCCACGTCGTCGAGGGGCACCGCACTGCGGTCTATGTGCGGTAGTGGATCGGCGACGTGCACAATCGAGTGGTGAAGCTACTGCTGATTGCCGACACTCATCTCCCGAAGCGCGCTCGCGATCTCCCCGCCGAGGTGTGGTCGGCTGTGGACGACGCCGATGTGGTGATCCATGCAGGCGACTGGGTGAACCTGGCTGCGTTCGAGCAACTCTCGCAGCGGTCGCGTCGACTGGTTGCATGCTGGGGCAACAACGACGGCGAAGAGTTGCGGGCTCTGATGCCCGAACGCGCCGACGTCGTGCTCGGCGGAGTCCGATTCAGCGTGGTGCACGAGACCGGTGCCGCGACGGGACGTGAACGACGAATGGCAGCGGCGTACCCGGAGACGGACGTGCTCGTGTTCGGCCACAGTCACATACCGTGGGACACGGTCGCGGACAACGGCCTACGGCTGCTCAACCCGGGATCGCCGACGGATCGGCGTCGGCAACCGTTCTGTACGTACATGACGGCCACGGCCGAAGGTGGTGCGCTGACGGATGTGGAGCTGCACCGCATCGCCCCTCGATAGAGGAGTCGACGTACTCACATTCCGCCGGCCACCCTGATGACGGTTCCGGTCGCGTATCGCGCATCCTCGGACAACAACCACGACACCGCACCGCCGATCTCGTCCGGCACACCGGGGCGACCGAGGGGAATGCTCGACGCCATCTTCTGTGGCCGCTCACGATCTCGGTGGAAGTCGGTCTCGATGATCCCGGGTGCCACGGCATTGACGCGGATGTTCTGCGCAGCAACTTCTTTCGACAGTCCGACCGTCAGTGTATCGACGGCGGCCTTGGCTGCCGCGTAGTGGACGTACATGCCCGGACTGCCCAGTGTCGCGGCGGCGGAGGAGATGTTGACGATAGAGCCACCCGATTCGGCCATGGCCGCGATCGCGTACTTGCAGCAGGTGAGTACCCCGACGAGGTTGACGTCGAGATCCGCTCTGATGGTCTCGACGTCGTTGTCCACCAGCGCGCCCACGGCGCGCGCCGAACCGGCGTTGTTCACCAGACCGGTGACTGCGCCGATCTCGGCGGCTGCGGTGAACAGATCGATCACCGCCTGCTCGTCGGTGGTATCGGCTTGCACGGCGATCACCGTTCGGCCGTCGGTCGACAATTCGGCGGCCAACGCTTCCGCGGCAGTGGCGTCGGAGCGATAGCCGATCACCACATCGTGCCCGTCGGCCACCAGCCGCCTGGACACCGCCGCGCCGATTCCGCGACTACCGCCGGTGACGACGGTCAAGGGAGCATTCATCTCTCGACAATAACCATCGCGCAGCAGGCACAATGCACTGCAGACGCGATGCGCACGCACGGGAAAGAAGGAACCGACGTGATCGATCGACCGGAATTGGCAGCGTTTCTCCGGCAGCGACGGCAGTCGTTGCAGCCGGAGGACGTCGGTCTGCCACGGGGGCAGCGCAGACGCACGCAAGGCCTCCGCCGTGAGGAGGTCGCAGAGCTGAGCCACATGTCGACCGACTATTACGCACGACTCGAACGGGCCAGCGGACCTGCCCCGTCGACTCAGATGATCGCCTCCATCGCGCAGGGATTGCATCTGTCGCTCGGCGAGCGTGATCACGTGTTCCGGCTCGCCGGGCACAATCCTCCCGTGCGCGGGTCGTCGAGCGACCACATCAGCCCAGGACTACTACGCATTCTGGATCGGCTGAACGACACGCCCGCCGAGATCGTGTCCGAACTCGGAGAGACGCTCCGTCAGACGCCGCTGGGTGCGGCACTGACCGGCGATGCCTCGCAGCGCACCGGCCCCGGGCGAAGTCTGGGGTATCGCTGGTTCACCGACCCCGAGGCCCGGCAGTCGTATCCGCCAGAGGAGCGTGCAGCGCTGTCTCGGGTGTACGCGTCGGGTCTGCGCGAAATCGTCACTCTTCGCGGACCCGACTCGACAGCTGCGCACCTCTCCACAGAGCTACTCGAGGTCAGCGAGGAATTTCGAACCCTGTGGGCGAAACGCGAAGTGGGGGTACGCCCGCCCGATTTCAAGCGATTTCTGCACCCGACGGTCGGTCTGCTGGAGCTGAACTGTCAGACCCTTCTCGACCCCGAGCAAGCGCATCGCCTGCTGGTGTACACGGCAGTCCCCGGCAGCGAAAGCTACGCCAAGTTGGAGCTGCTCGCGGTGGTGGGAACTCAGGTTCTGTCCTGACGTGATCCACGGTCTCGGTCGTATCAGTGGATCGGGAAGTCCTGGATGAGCTCGGGGTAATCGTCGAACATGGGTTCTGCAGATCGAATCCGCAGATCGACACCAGCACAGGAGCTTGTCATGGGCCGCGAAACACACACCTCACTTCCCGATCTGACGGGGAAGGTTGCAGTCGTCACGGGAGCAAGCGACGGGATCGGAACGGTCATCGCCACGCAACTCGCCCGCTCCGGAGCCGAGGTCGTCATGCCGGTCCGCTCGGCCGCCAAGGGGGAGCGTGCTGCCGAGTCGATCCGGACTGCAGTACCCGGCGCACAGATCAGCACCCGCACGTTGGATCTGTCGTCACTGAACTCGGTGGCAGCGTTGGCGAGCGAACTCGTCTCGGAAGGCCGGTCGATCGACATTCTCGTCAACAACGCCGGCGTCATGCAGCCGCCCGAGCGTCAGGTCACCCGGGATGGGTTCGAGCTGCAGTTCGGTACCAATCACCTCGGCCATTTCGCGCTCACCCTCGGTCTGCTGCCGCTGCTGCGGAAGGGTGGTGCGCGGGTCACCCATCAGACGAGCATCGCGGCGCGATCGGCGACCATCAATTGGGACGACCTCGATTGGGAGCGTTCCTACGACGTCATGAAGGCCTACAGCCAATCCAAGCTCGCGGTGGCTCTGTTCGCACGTGAACTCGAGGCTCGTAGTAGGGCAGGCGGCTGGGGAATCACCAGCAATATCGCTCACCCGGGGATTTCGCCGACCAATCTGCTTGCGGCACAACCGGGATTGGGGCGACCGAAGGATTCTGCCGGCCGACGATTGATCGGCGTTCTTGCCCGCCTCGGCATTGCCGGCACTGTGGACAGCGCAGCTCAGCCGGGATTGGTTGCGGCCGCTGGTAGCGACGCAGGTGGGGATCAGTTCTTCGGCCCCAAGCGAGTCATCGGCGGGCCACCGACCGAGGTCGGCATGTGGAAGCCGATGCGCAGGATGGACGATGCGCGTCGCCTCTGGGACGCCTCGGAACACCTGACCGGCGTGCGGCTCTCGTCCTGAAAGTTCTCGGTCGTCACCGAGGGGTCGGCGAGGGCTCCCGGGCATGGTCGACCAGGTCGTGCACCAGCCCGATGATGACGTCCATCTGAGCGATGACTTCGACGCGCAATCGGTCCTGCTGGTCCTCCGGCATGTCCGGAGTGTCCGGCCGATCGAGGGACATCAGTAGATCGATGTTGGTGCGCAATGCTGTCAGCGGCTCCATCAGTTCCGCGCCGGCATCGATGATCAGCTGACCCTGCCGTGCTCGTGAACGAGACAGGGAAGCCAGCATCTCGTTGAAGCTGTTGGCCAGTGATGCCAGTTCGTCGTCTCCGTTGACGTCGATGGGCTCGAAGTCTCCCGTGCGGGCAACACGTTCGGTACCGGCCCGCAGTCGCCTGACCGGGCGGAGTCCGGTGCGTGCCACGGCGGCACCCGCGACACCTGCCAGTGCGACGAGAAACGCACCGACCAGGACCAGGGCGAGAGTGAGTTTGCCGAGTAGCGGTGACGCCGCGCTGAGCGATTCGGCCACCAGGATCGTTTCGCCTGAGTCGGTGCGCTTGGCCGAAATGTAATAGCCCCGCGCCTCGCGCAGGGACTGATCGGTGTCGCCGTCGATGACCGATCTTTCCGCGGCGTCCAGAACGCCGTCGGAATTGGTGAACGGCTCGGAGCCGTTCGTCGACGTCACCAATGCGCCGTCAGTCGTCGCGAAGGCGACCTTCACCGCGGTGCCCTCGGTGTCTCCGATGGCGAAGCCGAGCAGATTGGCCGGAACCCCCGTTGCCGCGCTGGCAATAATGGCGTCGCTGTTGCGTTCCACGCGGTCCGCGATCTGTGAGCGGAGGGCCTGCTCCGCGACGAGATAGATCGCGAGAGCACTCACTGCGACCGCCAGGGCTGCCACGCTCATCGTCAACACTCTGATGCGGCCGTGCAACGTCAGTGCTCGGGGGCGAGCGGTTGCACGTGGATTGCTCATTTCTCGAGTATGCCGGTCGATGAGCGAGGTCCACTCTGCAGGCCGCGTGGGCCGACGTCGACGTTCGGCGACGGTCGGGGCCGAGCGGGTTCGTGCAGCGGGGTTCGGCTCCCCGACCCTGGTGCACGCGCGGCATGGGTCCGCCGTACTTCCGTGAAACTCCGATCTTCAGAAGGGCGGGGTGTCGGTGTCTTCGGCTGTGGGTTCTGTCTCGGGCTGTTGGTTGTCGGGTGGGTTGGGGTAGGCGATGTGGCCGGATCGTTTCGGTGTGGTGGGGATGTGTGGTCTGAGGTCGTTGCCGAGGATGGGTACGGATGTTGCGTTGGTGGGCAGGGTGATTCGGGTGGTCTTGGATGTCGATGTCCACAGGATCGCTCCGCCGGGGAGCATGACGGCCTTCCAATAGCCGGCGGTTTTGACGGAGTGGTGGTAGTCGCAGAGGCATTGGAGGTTGTTGACGGTGGTCCAGCCGCCGCCGCGAGGGTTGGCGTGGTCGAAGGGGGTGATGTGGTCGAGTTGGCAGCGTGCGGCGGGTCGGTGGCAGCCGGGGAATCGGCAGTGTTTGTCGCGTAGTCGGACGGCGGCGGTGGTGAGGGTGTCGGGTCGGTAGATCAGGGCGCGGTCGGTGAGTGGGTCGCGGGGTACTGATTTTCCGAGGGTGGGGTCTGCGGCGATGGCGGCTTCGAGTGCTGCGGCGAGGGAGGCGTTGCCGAGGTAGAGGCCTGAGGGTGTGCGGTTTGCGGGTGTGTGGCCTGTGGGGGTCGTCGGGTTGTTCAGCCGGATTGCCGAGCGTAGGTCGAGTGCTCTCATGTTGTGGGCGGGGTGTCTGATGTCGTCCAGGTCGAGGGCAGAGCTGTGCCGTGTGCCCCGGCCGAGGGGTGTGTGGGTGCAGAACAGGGCTGCGGCGGAGGTCAGCGATTGCGGGCGTCGCTGGTTGTCGCTGCTGTCAGCTGTGGGTGAGGATGTGTCAGCGCTCGGACTCGATGGTCCGTCCTCCATTGCTGGTGAAGTTTCATCCGTCGGTGCCGCCGTTGCGGTGTCGGACCGTTCGTGTTGTGTTGCAGCTGAACGTGTATCGGAAGCAACGCTGGGTGCTGGCTCCGCAATCGGCGCAGGTGCTTGTGCTGCAGCGGAGCCACCGCCGGGATTTGTTCCCGGGCCGGAGGCCGAGTCCGCTGCTGTCGCCGGTGCTGGCGCAGTGGCCGTTGCCATCACGATTGTCGGCGAGGGCGAGGTGGTCGTTGCCGTCACGCTTGTCGGCGAAGAAGCTGGGGTGGGTGATGGTGCGGTGGTTGATTCGGTGGCGGGGTCATTGCTTGCGGCGGATTCGTTCGCCGGTTCCGTTTCCGGTGCAGTGGTCGCATCGGTATCGGTGGAAGTGCCGCATCCGGTCTCGGAGTCCGTTGCCGATGCTGTGTCTGTGCGAGTCCTGTTCCCGCGTGCTGCCGAGCCGGTGTTCGCTGCTGATGCCGCTGCCGCTGCCGCTGATGGTGCCGGGTCGGTGTTCGTCGGCGGATCCTTATCTTCTTCTGTTTCCGGCGTGGGGTTTTTCGGTGTTTGTTCCCATTCCCCGGTCTCCGGGTTCTGCACAGCGAGCCCGAGTTTCTCGGCGAGGGTCATTGCTTCGGTGAGCAGGATCTGCCAGTGACTGTTGCGTGCCAACTCTCGCGCGAGATCGGGGTCGATGGAACCGTGCCCGGCCAGATAGGCCGGGTTGGCGAGTAGCCCGATGAGGGTGGCGATGTCGACGGTGATCATCGTCAACGGCACCCGCCGATCCGGCAATGTCGCCTCGGTTTTGGGGCAGTCGGTGCGTTGGCACAGGCATGCCAGTCGGGGTTCGCCGTGCATGCGGGCCATGAATGCATCGCACAGGCGTTCTTTCTTCCCGCGCGGGTCTTTCGGGCAGAGAGTATCGGCCATCTCTTCGAGGAGTTGCCACGCGGCGGCGGCTTCGGGGGCGGTCAGCTCGGCTCGGATGCGGGCGAGTTCTCCGGCGGGACTGTAGGTGACGGTCCGGAACTTCTTCGCGAACTCCCGCAACGCGGCCGCTTCCTCGGGTGCCACGCGCAGCAGGATGTCCCAGATCGCCTGCTCGAGCGGGCCCGGGGACGACCTCCGCGCCGCCTCGACCACGTCGGCTTCGACGCGGGTGACGATGTCGTCGGAGAGATTGTCGAGGATCCGACATACCGTCCGCACCCGCGCGAGATCGATATCGCCTGCCTCGAACGCGGTCTTCACCAGCGGCATCCGCGTGTGCAGGGCGACACCGATCGAGACATACGCTTCGGCGACGGTCGCCGAGCAGCCCAACGCCACTGACATTTCGGTGCGCCCATACCGGCTGTAATGCTTGTGCTTGGAGTCGCGGGTGACCCAGTCGCAGTGCACGCGATAGCAGGCGGTGATCTTGCGGGCGGCCTGTCGATTCTCCTCACGCGCGGCAGCGGTCAACGCCTCCAATGACACGGTCGGTACTGCACCCATTTTTTCACCCCCCGGTGAGCAACATTCAGAACGTGCGTTCGAACTGAAAGAAGACTATCTCGACCCACCGACAAGAACGGAAAGGCGCTTCGGGGCAGCTGGCTTGCTGGTCAGAGGTGGTGATCATGCCGTCGGAGTCCTCGAGCAAACCGAACGAGCCGCGCCGCGGCTTCCCGAGGGATGTGCGGAGCGGCCCAGGAAGTCCGGTCACACCGTGTATGTAGGAGGAGCCGATTACCTCGACGAGTTCGTGTCGGGGTAATCGGCTCCGTAGACCGGATTTGTGCCTGCAACCGGGCGATCAGCTACCGAGGACGCAGAACTGGCCGCTGGTGAGGTTCAGTGCCAGTGACAAGGGGCCGACGCAATCGACGCCCTGAGCCTCGGAGGTAGCGCCGGATCCCCACCCGGCGACAGCGAGAGTCGTCTGTCCGGCGTCTGCCCACGAGTGAGCGATTCCGCCGCCGAGTGCCAGTGAGTACGCCGTCCCTGCATTCTTGCTCGCTCCGAGGGCGACGCCGTATCCGTTGGCGTAGGTGGTCGTCGAGCCCGGGCCGTCGTTGACGCTGACTGCGGTGCCGCTGTCGGCAGCACCTGCGGTGGCCCGTCCGGTTCCGTTCGAGGTTGCTCCGCAGCTCGCGGTGTCGTCGACCTGGATGTCGTTGGCCGAGGGCGGAGACACGCAGTTGACGGGGGCTGCCGACGCAGTGGCCGTGCCCGACAGGGCTGCAACCGTCAATCCCGAGCCCATGGCGAATATTGCTGCGGTGCGGGCAATTCGACTACCGAACCGACTGGACGTGCGCGCGGAGGAGGAGTTGGAGGACGAGAGACGGGGGAGGGAAACAGAGAACAAAAGAAAGCTCCTTCACGAGCGAAACGGGCCGGTGCGGCACACGGTACCCCGCCCTGCGAGTCCATGGCAGCAAGCCGGTGAGGTTTGTGTAACGGTGCCGCTGGCGTCCGGGGATGAATCGTCGTAGAAGTCCGGTTCCCCGCACCCTGACTGCAGCGGTCGCGGTACCCGGATGCGCGTTCGTGTTGCTGTTGTGCTCCGCTTCCGATCCATCGAATGTGCCTCCACCACTTGACTGTTCGACTTCTCTGGCAGGGCCGGCGCTCGCGCACGAGATGGCAGTCGACTCCGCCCGGCAGCGGGCCCCGGCGCCGATCGAATGCAAGGAAATCGTTACCGGACGGCTCTCGCTGATCGCCGACGATCCGACCGCGGCCGCGTCGAATACTGCCGATCTCGTCGAGGTGGAATCGACACGGTCGAGCCGACAGGGCGAACTCGACAGGTCGGTGTCACAGAAGAACTACCTCGCGTACCGGATCGATTTGTCGACGCTCACAATCAGTTTCACCTCCGAGGCCGAAGATGCTGGCCGTCTACGTCGATGGTCGAAGACCTGAACTCACGATCCGACGCGACCACGGTCTCGCCCGCGCCCAACGCACCTTCGGTCAGAGCGCGCTCCGACAGCTAGGGCGTTCGAGCGCGGTCGAACGCCAACCCGTCAGACGCTGCCTTCGTATCCGTGCTGGCGCCATGCCTCGTACATCGTCACTGCTGCCGCGTTCGCCAGGTTCAACGATCGGCGGCCGGGAATCATCGGGATTCGCAGCCGATCGGTCACGTGCGGGTCGTCCAGAACGTCGTCGGGCAATCCAGTGGGTTCCGGTCCGAACAGGAGGACGTCACCGGGTTCGTATGCGACGTCGGCGTAGGACCGGGCCGCGTGGGCGGTGTAGGCGAACACGCGAGTCGGTGCCAGCGCGGCCCACGCCGAGGGAAGGTCATCGTGCACCGTCACCGACGCCAGGTCGTGGTAGTCCAAGCCTGCCCGCTTGAGCTTCGGCTCGGACATGTCGAAGCCGAGCGGACCCACCAGGTGCAGTTCGCAGCCGGTGCCGGCGACCAGGCGAATCGCGTTGCCGGTGTTCTGTGGGATGCGGGGCTCGAAGAACATGAGTCGAAACACCCGGTTCACTCTGCCATCTCGAGCCCGGGAAGTATGGGGCAGGTGGACGACGAACAGACGATCGGTGAGGACTTTTCCGACACGCGACTGGACGGGCAGGAGTGGACCGGTAGGCAGTTCGTTCGGTGCACCTTTCGCGATGCGGACATGAGCGGCGTCCGAACCGACTCGGTGGTGTTCACCGAATGCGACTTCACCGGCACGGACCTTACCGAATCGATTCACACGAACTCCGCATTTCGATCGTGCACTTTCACCCGGACCAATCTGCAGCACAGTACTTTTCGCCATTCGACTCTGATGGGATCGATGTTCGTCGACAGTCGCATGCGTCCCGCGACGTACGACGAGGTCGACTTCACCCTCGCGTCATTGGGCAGGGCCGACCTTCGCGGCCTCGATCTGACGGGGTGCCGAATGCGGGAGGCCAACCTGGTATCGGCAGACTTCCGCAAGGCCACGGTGCGCTCGGTCGATTTCACCGGTGCCCGCACCGTCGACGCGAAGTTCGACGAGGCAGATCTGCGCGGAGCCGTCGTCGACGCATCTCTGTGGGTCAGCGCGAGCGTGCGTAATACGAAGATCGAGCTGATGCAGGCCGTTTCATATGCAGGAGCGCACGGGCTCGTAGTCGAGGGCTGACGGCGGTGATCGGACCGGTGCGCCGCTGCTGACGCAGAACCTGGAACAATGACCGGGTGACTGCAACGATTCTCGATGGCAAAGCGACCCGTGACGAGATATTCGTCGATCTCACCGCCCGCGTGGCAACGCTGCGTGACAAGGGCATCACCCCAGGTCTGGCGACCGTGTTGGTGGGCGACGATCCGGGTTCGGCTGCGTACGTCCGGGGCAAGCACAACGACTGCGCCAAGGTAGGCATCACGTCGATTCGTCGCGACCTACCCGCGGACATCACCCAGGCAGATCTCGAGGCCGTCATCGACGAACTCAATGCCAACCCCGAATGCACCGGCTACATCGTCCAATTGCCGTTGCCGAAGCATCTCGACGAGAACGCTGCGCTCGAGCGAATCGATCCGGACAAGGACGCCGACGGTCTGCACCCGATCAACCTCGGCCGTCTGGTGCTGGGCAAGGACGCCGCACTGCCGTGCACACCTCGCGGGATCGTGCATCTGCTGCGCCGCTACGACGTTGCTCTCGACGGCGCGCACGCGGTGGTCATCGGCCGCGGTGTGACGGTCGGGCGACCCATCGGACTGCTGCTCACGAGGCGTTCGGAGAACTCGACAGTTACTTTGTGCCACACCGGAACTCGTGATCTGGCCGCCGAGGTCTCACGTGCGGACATCGTCATCGCCGCTGCCGGAGTGCCCGGATTGATCACTGCGGACATGGTCAAGCCTGGTGCTGCTGTGCTCGATGTCGGGGTGACCCGCACCGAGGACGGATTGCGCGGCGATGTCGCCGACGGTGTCGCGGAGGTGGCAGGGTTCCTCTCGCCCAACCCCGGCGGTGTCGGTCCGCTGACGCGGGCCTTTCTGCTCACCAATGTCGTCGAGCGCGCCGAACGCGTCGCCGCCGAGAGCTGAGCGGACCCGACGTGAACGATGCAGAGGACGAGCGAAGCGAGCCCGATCCGGGATTTCGTGCGGCAGTCGCGCGCAACCTACCGATCGTCGCAGTCTCGGTCGTCGTCCTCGCCGCGCTGATCCTGGTGCTGGCCGATCGCTGGCGGCGCGGCGCGTTCATCTTCGGATGCGCAGCGCTGCTGGCGGCCGTCCTGCGGCTGTGTCTGCCCGAAACACGTGTCGGCACACTGCAAGTGCGCAGTCGCGCGTTCGATGTGTTGGCGCTGGGTGGCGTCGGCGGAGCCATTGTCTTTCTGTCGCTGTCGATCGATCCGCTGGGAACCGACTGACCTCGGCGCTCGAGCACCCGGTGAACGAGTGCGGAGTCAGCGCCGACCGAGGCGGGCCAGCTCCATCGTCTCGGCGAGCAGTTTGGCCACCGAATCGGCCTCGGTGAGGAAGCCGTCGTGTCCGTCGCGCGACTGGATCACTTCGAGTCCGCGGCACTGGGGGAGTTCGCGAGCGATCTCCTTCTGCAGTCGAAGCGGATACAGGCGATCGGAGTCGACTCCGCCGACGATGGTCGGGACAGATGTGGACGCAAGAGCGTCGGCCACTCCGCCGCGGCCACGGCCTACGTCGTGTCGGTTCATCGCTTCGCTGAGCAGGACGTACGTCGCCGCGTCGAACCGGTTGACGAGCTTGGCAGCCTGATGCTCGAGGTAGCTCTGCGCGGAGTACCTGCCACCGGCCCACGGGTCTTCGTCGTTCTGTGGTGAGTTTCCGAACCTGATGTCGAGTTCGCTCTCGGTCCGATACGTCAGATGCGCGATGCGCCGCGCGATGCCGAGTCCGGCCGACGGTGAGGTGCCGGTGTCGTGATAGTTGCCGCCCAGCCATCCTGGATCGGCCTTGATCGCCGCGATCTGTGTTGTCTGGGTGCCGATCTGGTCGGCAGTCGCCCTGGCACCGACCGCAAGGACCAACGCCGCCGCCACTCGGTCGGGATGTCCCACGATCCATTCCAGGGTGCGCATACCGCCCATCGAGCCGCCGACGACAGCAGCGAACCGCTCGATTCCGAGGACGTCGGCCACCGCCGCTTCCGTAGCGACCTGATCGCGGATGGAGATGTCCGGGAAACGAGAGCCGTAGGGGGTTCCGTCGGGCGAGACGCTGCTCGGGCCCGTAGTGCCGCCGCAGCCACCGAGCACGTTGGTTGCCACGACGCACCACTCGTCGGTGTCGATGGGGCAGCCGGGACCGACCATTCCGTTCCACCACCCGGGTAGAGCGTGATCGGCGTCCGGCGGACCGGACACGTGCGAGTCCCCGGTGAGGGCGTGTTCGACGAGCACGACGTTGCTGCGGTCGGTGGCGAGTTCACCCCACCGCTGCACCGCGACGGTCACCTGGGGGATTCGCTCGCCGTTCTCGAGATCGAGACCACCGATGTCGATGGTGCCCAACCGCCCGTCCGGAGACGGAAGAACCGCCTCCGGACGAACGCCTGTGTCGCAGCTGTTGCTCAAGATGCCGCCGCGCTGAATCCGACCTCGAGATCGGCGATGATGTCGTCGATCCCCTCGATGCCCACGGCGAGACGGACCAGGCCGGGAGTGACGCCCGATGCCAGCTGCTCCTCCGGAGTCAGCTGGGAATGCGTGGTGGATGCGGGGTGGATGACGAGTGAGCGCACGTCTCCGATGTTAGCGACGTGGCTGTGCAGAGTGAGAGCGTTGACGAACTTCTTGCCCGCGTCCACACCACCCTTCAGCTCGAACGCGATGATCGCGCCCTGCCCCTTCGGCAACAATTCCTGCCCACGCTGGTACCACGGCGACGATTCGAGTCCGGCGTAGTTGATCGAGACGACGTCGTCGCGACCGGCGAGGAAGGCAGCAACCTTCTGCGCATTCGCCACATGCCGCTCGATCCGAAGGCTCAACGTCTCCAGACCCTGACTGATGAGGAAGGCGTTGAACGGCGAGACTGCAGCACCGATGTCACGCAGCAGCTGGACGCGTGCCTTCAATGCGAACGCGGGCGCGCCCAGATCGGCGAACACGACGCCGTGGTAGCTCGGATCCGCGGTGGTGAAGTTGGGATGACGGCCCTGCGTCCAATCGAAGGTGCCACCGTCGACGATGACGCCCGCGATTGCTGTGCCGTGTCCGCCGAGGTACTTCGTCGCCGAGTGCACCACGATGTCGGCACCGTGCTTCAACGGCTGCAGCAGGTACGGCGTCGCCACGGTGTTGTCCACGATCAGCGGGATGCCGTTCTCGTGGGCCACTGCCGAGATCCCCGGGATATCGAGGATGTCGTTCTTGGGGTTCGAGATCGACTCGCCGTAGAACGCCTTGGTCGACGGAGTGATCGCGGCACGCCACTGCTCGAGGTCGTCGGGATCGTCGACGAACGAGACGGTGATACCCAGCTTGGGGAGCGTGTAGTGGAACAGGTTGTACGTGCCGCCGTAGAGCCGCGGGCTCGACACGATGTGGTCGCCCGCCTCGGCGAGGTTGAGAATCGCGAACGTCTCGGCGGCCTGCCCCGACGCGAGCAGCAATGCCGCGACGCCACCTTCGAGGGCCGCGATGCGCTGCTCGACGACATCCTGTGTCGGGTTGATGATCCGGGTGTAGATGTTGCCGGGCTCGGCCAGACCGAACAAGGCGGCGGCGTGATCGGTGTTGTCGAACGTGTACGAGGTGGTCTGGTAGATGGGCAACGCACGAGCCCTGGTGGTGCCGTCCGGTGTCTGACCCGAATGGATCTGCTTGGTCTCGAAGCTCCAGTCGGCTGCGGGATCGGTGAACGGATCCTCGGTGGGTGCTCCGGTGGCGTCGACGACGTCGGGGGTGGAATCGGTCATGGCTGGTGATACTCCGTTTTATTGAGACGAGTGTGTCTGAGACGAATCGAATGTCGAATCAAGCTCGAGAAGTCGAGCGCTACGGGGCGTATCGGTACAGCAACACATGGAAGAACCTCCTGACAGGCTTCGGCCCCTGCGGACCGAAGGTTCAGTGGGTCCGCTTCCTGCGGACCCGCGCTTGTCGAAACGGCACTCGCGTGCCGTATCGGCCTGGTCGTTCACCCGGGGCACCCCACCGCGGTTGGAGGGTTGCCGGCCAGCAAGCCGGGGCTCGATGCTGGCACTCATGACCTGGCGATCATCGTAGCGGGTAACGGCACCCCATCGGAACGAGGGCACGGCATCCGATCGGGTCGAGCTCGAGCAGATGTTCGGGTGAGGACAATCACGGTGCATCCACGCGAAACAATCAGCCGTCGGGAAGACAATTGACGGGAGCGACGTTGCCTTCTGGGTCGGGCCCGGTGGGTCCCCGACCGCAGGCTCGAATTCCGGCCGCTTCCTCTGCCCCCGATTTGCACACGAAGGTTGTACTGCTGTGACTGTCACCGATTCCGCTCTTGCCCGAGTCAGCGCTGTGCGCGGCAAGGTGTCGAGTGGCCTGAGTGTCAGTCACCGACCGCACTCCACCCGCCGCAAGCTCGCGATGCTGGCACTGTCCATCGGCGGCTTCGGGATCGGCACCACGGAGTTCGCGTCGATGGGTCTGTTGCCGGACATCGCCACGACGATGGGGATCTCCGAGCCCTCGGCCGGCCACATGATCTCCGCGTATGCTCTCGGCGTCGTGGTCGGTGCGCCGACCATCGCAGCCCTGGCTGCTCGCGTTCCCCGGCGGATGTTGCTACTGGCGCTGATGGTGGCCTTCACCCTCGGCAACCTCGGCACGGTGTTCGCGCCCAGCTTCAACGAACTCGTCGCCTCGCGCTTCGTCGCCGGCCTGCCGCACGGTGCGTACTTCGGTGTCGCGGCCCTGGTGGCTGCTCACCTCGCCGAACCGGGCAAGCGAGCCAAGGCCGTCGCGATGGTGATGATGGGACTCTCCGTCGCGAACGTCGTCGGCGTCCCGGTGGCGACCTGGATCGGGCAGGCGTTGGGATGGCGCAGTGCATTCACGCTCGTTGCTGTCATCGGTGCCCTCACCGTCGCCGCGCTAGTCCTCTGGATGCCACGACTCGACGCGATGCCGACCACCAGCCCCATCACCGAGCTGGGCGCACTGCGGCGCAGCCAGGTGTGGATGACCCTGTTCGTGGGCATCGTCGGATTCGGCGGCATGTTCGCGGTCTACACCTACATCGCGTCGACTCTGACCGACGTCGCCGGTCTCGCCCGCGCACTCGTTCCGGTCGCCCTGATGATCTACGGACTCGGAATGGTCGTCGGAAACTACGCCGGCGGCTGGCTCGCCGACAGGTACCAGCTCAAGGGCACCTTCGTCGGTCTGGCCGCTACTGCGGTAACTCTTGCGGTGTTCGTCGTGGCCGCCCACAATCCGATCACCGCACTCCTGCTGGTGTTCCTCATCGGCGCGTCCGGCTCTTCTGTGGTCCCCGGTCTGCAGACGAGGTTGATGGACGTGGCCGAGGACGCTCAGACGCTCGCCGCATCGCTCAACCATGCCGCGTTCAACCTGGCCAACGCCATCGGAGCGGCAGTCGGTGGTGCCGTGATCGCCGCAGGATTCGGGTACACGGCACCCGCCGCCGTCGGCTCAGGCCTGGCGGTGGCCGGTCTCGGTGTACTGGCCACCGCCATGTGGATGGACAAGCGTTCCGCCGCGTAGGAGCGCCCAGGATCAGCCGGTGATCGTTACCGGCGTTCCACCGAGTGCGATGTGAAACGCCTGGCTCAACCTTCACCGAACCTCCACATTTCCCGACGGGCTCCTCCACGTGCGCCCTCTAGGGTCAGTTCTCATGAGCCGCACAGTTCTCGTCGTCGACGACGAGCCCACGATCTCCGACGCCGTTGCCGCTCGGCTGCGCGGCGAAGGGTACGAGGTCGTCACTGCCGCCGACGGACCGGCTGCCGTCGACGCGTGCGCCCGGATCGATCCCGACGTGGTGGTGCTCGATCTGATGCTGCCCGGGTTCGACGGGCTCGAGGTGTGTCGCCGTATTCAGGCGTCCCGCCCGGTCCCGGTGTTGATGTTGACGGCCAAGTCCGACGAGACGGACATGCTCGTGGGCCTGGGCGTCGGCGCAGACGACTACCTCGGTAAGCCGTTCAGTATGCGCGAGTTGGTCGCTCGCGTGCACGCCCTGGTTCGGCGTGCCGAGCGAACGGTGGCCGCCGAACCGCAGGCGGTTCGAGTCGGTGACGTGCAGATCGATCACCGGGAACGGCGGGTGACCACTTCCTCCGGTGACATTCACTTGACCAGAACGGAATTCGACATCCTCGCCTATTTGGCTGCTCGACCGCGCACTGCGGTCTCGCGGGAGACCCTGTTGTCCGAACTCTGGGGCTGGGACGATTCCGCCAGCAGCAGGACGGTCGATTCTCACGTGAAAGCGTTGCGTCGCAAACTCGGTGGCGATCTCATCCGCACCGTGCACGGCGTCGGCTATGCCGTGGAGTCGCCGCGATGACGCGCATGCTGCCGCGTCCGTTGGATCCGTTGCGGTCGTTCAAGCTCAAGGTTTCGCTCGTCGTCGGTATCGTGCTGGTGCTCGCGAGCGTCGTCTTCTGGATCGGGGCGGGCTGGCAATTTCGCTACACCCTCCTCGCAGCTCTCGTCGTGTCCTTGGCCGTGACACAGTTCGTCGCCCACGGGATGACGTCGCCGCTGCGCGAGATGACCTCGGCCGCCAAAGCGATGGCGCGAGGGGACTATTCGACACGAGTGCGAGCCACGTCGAGGGACGAGGTGGGTGAGCTCGCCACGGCGTTCAACACCATGGCGAGTGATCTGGAAGCTGCCGAGAAGTACCGCCGCGAACTGATCGGCAACGTCTCGCACGAGTTGAAGACGCCCATCGCTGCGCTGCGTGCCGTGCTCGAGAACATGGTCGACGGGGTGACCGACGCGAATCCCGCAACGCTGTCGGTGGCGCTGCGTCAAACCGAACGACTCGGAGACCTGGTCAGCGAACTGCTCGACCTGTCTCGGGTGGAGGGCGGTGTGCTCACCATTGCCCCGGAGGAGTTCGCGGTGCAGCAATTCCTCGAGGACGCGACCTCCGTTCACCGAGGACGAGTGGCGATCGTCGTCTCGCCCGGAGATTCGACCGTCGTGGCCGACCGATCTCGCATGACACAGGTGATCACCAACCTCGTCGACAACGCCGTGCGGCATTCCCCCCATGCGAGCACTGTGACGCTGCGGGCTCACCGAATCGGCGGAGCCTATGCATTCGACGTCGTAGACCAGGGGCCGGGCATCGCCCTCGCCGATCGCCATGCGGTGTTCGACCGATTCACCCGCGGCGGATCCACCGACGGCGGAACAGGTCTCGGCCTCGGCATCGCCCGCTGGGCCACCGAGCTGCACGGCGGAACCATCGAAGTTCTCGACACCGAATTCGGCTGCCACATCAGAGTGGCCATCCCCGAGCACTGACTTTCCCGATCCACCCGAACCGCGACTGCTCGTCTCCGGACTGCAGCCGCCGACCTTCCATGCCCGAAACACACAAGAAGGAAGTGTTATGAGCACGATCGACATTCCGATTCAGCCGAGATCGAAGCACGGGCGCTCTGTCTGGGGGCCGCGCACCTGGCCGGTGCTGCGGTATTCGCAGCCCCCTCGCGCGGCACTCCTCGGGTCGGCTCTCGCCGGACTGGTCGGTGCAGTGACGTTGATGGACAACACGTTCGGTGTGCTGGTCACTGCCGTGGCCTTCGTCGTCGTCGTACTCGCAGCCCGCCGCGGCAGGCTCTCGCGGTGGGAATGGGCCGGCGTGGCAGGAGCACTGGCCTTGGCGAGCGTGTCTGCACTGCGCGCGGCCGAGTGGATCGTGACGATGTCGACGACGCTGGCCATCGTGGTCGCAGTGGTGGTGCTCTCCCGCGCCTGGACATGGACGGGAATTGCACTCGGCGGTCTCCTGCCGGTGTTGCTGCCGGTGCGGGTTGCTCGGTGGATCCGACGCGGAGCCGGTTCGATCGACCTGGAGGGGCCGCGGCCGGTGCGGGCCGGCATGGTCGCTGCTGTGACGATCGCACTCGTCGTCGTGTTCGCAGCGCTGTTCGGTGCGGCCGACAAGCGCTTCTCGGATGCGCTGGGCGCGGTGACGCCCGAGTTCGATGCCGCGTCCATCTTCGGACGCATTCTCGTCTTCGTGCTCACTGCAGCAGGTGCGCTCGCGGTCTGCTACGTCGCGCTGCATTCGCCTCGATTCGATCGCCTTGCTCCGTCGCCGCGTCGATCGGTGCAGTTGTGGGAGTGGATGGTTCCGCTCGGGGCGGTGGTGGCGTTGTTCGTCGTGTTCGTCGGGTTCCAGGTTCCGACGCTGTTCGGCGGGCAGGGGCATGTGGCGACCACGGAGGGACTGACCAATGCCGAGTACGCCCGGCAGGGCTTCTGGCAATTGCTCGCGGTCACGGTACTGACTCTGCTCGTCATTGCGGTGACGGTCGCGAAGGCCCCGCGAAACCGCAGAGGAGATCGAATCGCATTGCGGGCGTTGCTCGGAGCGCTGTGCCTGCTGTCGTTGGTGATCGTTGCGTCGGCGCTGCATCGAATGTCGTTGTACGAGCAGCAGTACGGCTACACGACGCTCAGATTGTTCGTCACGGCCGTCGAGTGGTGGCTGGGATCGGTGTTCGTACTGCTTCTGATCTCGGGCGCGCGGATGTCGGGGCGCTGGCTACCGAGAGCCGTGGGCGTCGGTGCGGTTCTGACCGTGCTCACTCTGGCGGCGTTGAACCCCGATGCGTACATCGCACGGCACAACGTCGATCGCTTCGAGCAGACCGGACGCATCGATACGTCCTACGTCGGTGGGTTGTCGTCCGACGCCGACGCGGAGCTCGAGCGACTGCCCGACTACGTGCGTCCTTGCGTGCAAGCCCGAGGTCCGGTGTTCGTCGGGGATACCTGGCACCTGTGCACGGACCCTGCGGTATCTGTACCCTGAGCAACGACTCGGGTTCGGTGGCATACCAGGGAGGTGCGGGATGAGATACCAGCGCATGGTCGTCACCTCGCTGCTCCTCGTGACGCTGTACCTGACGATGCCGACCGCAACCGCAGACGTGGCCCTGATCCTCGTCGCGGCGCTGGCAACGCTGATGCTGCTCGCACACCGTGTCGATGTTCCGGCACTGCTGCGCCTGCTGCCGAACGTCGGCCCCGCCGCAGAGGAACGACACCTTCGAGGGTCGTTCCGGCGTCAACATCGCCCGGATGCTCCGGGCCGCCCACAGCCACGAGCACCCGGTGCACTGGTGGGGGCGCTGTAGCTCGACAGTTCCCCCACGCCTTCGCAATCCGTTGTCCGCGAGGCTGTCCCAAGGAACCGAAGATGCTCGATTCTCGAACCCTCCACCTGGCGATGCGACGCTACGCCGGGACGTTGGTCGGCGTCCTTGCCGTCCTGCTCGTCGTCTTCGCCGTCGTCGACGCACAACCCGCCGCACAGATAGCGATGTTCGGTGCGTTGGTCGCGGCGTCCCTGGTCGTCCTCGGTGCGCCGTCCGACCTCGCCGTGATCGCACCGCTGTCGTCCTGCGCCGCAGGCGCGGACGGGCGGCGGCTTCGGGGATCGTTCCGCAGGCAACAGCAACCCGATGCGCCCGGTCGCCCCATGCCCAGAGCACCCGGTTCGGTCCACGGACCGGACCGGTGGCTCCAGTTCTCCTGAGCCACTGCGAGATCCGGTCGAGACGCCAACCGACCGACTTCTCTCACAGTGAGGTGCTCCACCATGCTCGATGTCGTCTACTATCCCGTCTCCGCGGTGCTGTGGTTCTGGCACAAAGTCTTCGGGGCTGTGCTCGGCCCCGACAACGGCTTCGCCTGGGCCTTGGCGGTGATATTCCTGGTTTTCACGCTGCGCGCGCTGCTGATCAAGCCGTTCGTCAGTCAGATTCGTTCGCAGCTCGCCATGAAAAGGCTCCAACCACAGCTCGAGGCCGTACGGAAGAAGTACTCCGGGGACCGTGCTCGACAGGCAACCGAGATGCGGAAACTGCAGCAGGAACACGGTTTCAACCCCTTGCTGGGGTGCCTGCCCCTGCTGGCGCAGGCCCCGGTTTTCATCGGTCTGCTGCACGTGCTGCGCTCGTTCAACCGAACCGGCACCGGATTCGGCCATCTCGGCATGACGGCGCAGGAGAATGCGAACACCGCGAGCTACGTGTTCAATGCCGCCGATGTGCAGTCCTTTCTCCACGCGCGACTGTTCGGTGCGCCGATCTCTGCTGCCATGAACAGCTCGCGTGAGGTACTGGAGGCATTCGGCCCGTTCGGGGGAGTGCCGTCGGTGTTGAGCATCGCGGTCGTTGCGGTCCCGCTGATGATCGTCGCTGCGGTGGCGACGCATCTGAACTCGCGGGCGTCCGTTGCCCGGCAGGACGCAGCGGCGCTCGCCAACCCGCAGACCGCGATCATGAACAAGCTCGTGCTCTGGGTGTTCCCGGCAGGCGTGCTCGTCGGTGGGCCGGTACTTCCGGTTGCGGTGTTGCTGTACTGGGTGAGCAACAACATCTGGACGTACGCCCAGCAGCACCTCGTCTACCGACGCATCGATCGAGAACCGATCACCTCGCCGGAGGTGACATCGGCGGTCACCGCCCCGAAACCCGGGGCCAAGCCGAGGCGTCCTTAGCAATCTCGCAGGAGGTGCCGCCGGCAGAAGGCGACCTGCCGACTGTCGGTGGGCTCCGCTACCGTCGTCGGCGTGCCGATCACTGTTTCCACTGTCAACGTCAACGGAATTCGCGCAGCTGTTCGCAAGGGCATGCTGCCATGGCTCGAGACCACCGATGCCGACGTCATCTGCCTGCAGGAAACCCGCGCCAACGACGGGGAACTGACCAAGGCGTTGGCCCCGGCCCTCGATGCGGGCTGGCACCTGGCCTCGGCCGAGCCGTCCGCGAAGGGCCGCAACGGGGTGGCCTTGCTGTCGAAGTCGGCTCCCGATGCGATTCGCACCGGCATCGGTGCCGCCGAATTCGCCGATGTGGGTCGCTACATCGAAGGTGACTTCGGCGATGTCACCGTGGCGAGCCTGTATCTGCCGTCGGGCGAGGTGGGTACCGAACGTCAGGACGAGAAGGAACGCTTCATGGCGGCGTTCGCTAAGTATCTGGCCAAGACGGCCAAGGCCGCGAAGTCCGACGATCGGGACGTGGTGGTGTGCGGCGATTGGAACATCGCCCACACCGAGGCCGATCTCAAGGCATGGAAGACCAACCGCAAGAACTCCGGCTTCCTGCCCGAGGAACGCGAGTGGGTGGCGCGGTTGCTCGCCGAGAAGGCACCGTGGACCGACGTCGTACGTGCGCTGCACCCGGGCGTCGAAGGTCCGTACAGCTGGTGGTCCTACCGCGGCAAGGCCTTCGACAACGACGCCGGGTGGCGGATCGACTATCAGTTGGCCACGAGCGATCTGGCCGAGCGCGCCAAGGAAGCGATCACCGAGCGGGCCGAGGCGTACGACCAGCGATGGTCCGATCATGCTCCGGTGACAGTGCGCTACCGCTAGGCAGGGAGTTGGCGTCGATGGGGTCGTGAAAAGATTGCGGTATGTCTTCTTCCGACTCCATCGACACTCCGCAAGGTCCGCGTCGGCGGGTGCTCTCCGGCATCCAACCGACTGCGGATTCGTTCCATCTCGGTAACTACCTGGGCGCGGTGCGGAACTGGGTGGAGTTGCAGGACGAGTTCGACGCGTTCTATTTCATTCCGGACCTGCATGCGATCACCGTTCCGCAGGATCCCAAGGAGCTTCGCCGCCGCACCCGGGTGGCCGCGGCGCAGTTGCTCGCGGTAGGGATCGATCCGGAGAAGTCGACGCTGTTCGTGCAGAGTCAGGTGCCCGAGCATGCGCAGCTGGCGTGGGTTCTGAACTGCATCACCGGATTCGGCGAAGCAGCGAGGATGACGCAGTTCAAGGACAAGTCCGCCAAGCAGGGTCGCGATCACACCAGCGTCGGGCTGTTCACCTACCCGATTCTGCAGGCCGCGGACATTCTTCTCTATCGGCCGAATCTGGTGCCCGTGGGCGAGGATCAGCGGCAGCACCTGGAGCTGACTCGCGATCTGGCGCAGCGTTTCAACACGCGGTTCAAGAAGACGTTCGTCGTGCCCGATGCGCACATCATCAAGGGCACCGCGAAGATCTTCGACCTACAGGATCCCACCGCAAAAATGAGCAAGTCCTCGTCGAATCCGGCGGGCATCGTCAACATTCTCGACGATCCGAAGGTGTCGGCCAAGAAGATTCGATCGGCAGTGACGGACAACGAACGCGACATCGTGTTCGATCCGGAGAACAAAGCGGGCGTCAGCAATCTACTGGTGATTCAGTCCGCGCTGTCGGGCGTGAGTATCGACGATCTCGTTGCCGGGTACGCGGGCAAGGGCTACGGCGACCTCAAATCCGACACCGCCGACGTTCTGACCGAGTTCGTCGTTCCGCTGCGGGAGCGGATGGACGGGTTCATGGCGGATGTGGCCGAACTCGACCGCATCCTCGCGTCCGGTGCGGATCGAGCCAGGGAAGTGGCGAGTCGAACGCTCGCTCAGGTCTACGACAGGGTGGGTTTCCTGCCTCCGGGTGCATAGCATCTACGGCACACCGAGTTTCGTCGTTCTGAATTCCGGCAAACAGTACTTCGAGACGCAGCACCGCGGCGACACGATCCGACAGCAGCCGACAACAGCGAGAAGGCGAGTGCCATGCCAGATTTCAAGGCGATCCTCGACGACCGGCGCAACCGGTGGCCGTGGCTCGATCACACTGTTGTTGCTGCGCAGCGGTATCAGGGCCAGAAGGGCGATTACTACGCGGCCGGGATGACGTATTTCAGCGTGCTGGCCTTGTTTCCCTTGCTGATGGTCGCCTTCGCGATCGCTGGGTTCGTGCTGGTGAACCAGCCCGAGTGGCTTGCCGAGATCCAGTCGCAGATTGCCGAGAACGTGCCGGGCAGCTTCGGTGAGACGATCAATTCGCTGATCCAGACTGCCATCGAGTCTCGGACGAGCGTCGGCATCATCGGTCTGCTCGGTGCGTTGTATGCGGGTCTCGGTTGGATCGCCAACCTGCGTGAGGCACTGACTGCCATGTGGGAGAGCCAGCACGAGCAGGGTGGTTTTCTGGCCACCAAGGCCAAGGATTTCGCCGCGCTGCTCGGGCTGGGGACCGCACTGGTGCTGTCGTTGGCGTTGTCGGCACTGGCCGGTGGTGACCTGATGCGCAGCATTCTCGAGTGGGCCAATCTCGATTCCGTTCCAGGAGTGGGCGTCGCACTGCGCGTGTTCTCCGTTCTACTTGCGCTGGCGGGTACCTGGGCGTTGTTCACCTGGGTGATCTCGAGGCTTCCGCGCGAGCCGGTGTCGTGGCGCAGCGCAGCCAAAGGTGCGCTGCTCGCTGCCGTCGGATTCGAGATCTTCAAGCAGCTCGGTGCCCTCTACCTGGCTTCGGTGACGAGCGGTCCTGCGGGCGTGGTCTTCGGACCGATCATCGGTCTGCTGGTGTTCGTGTTCACGACGTCGCGTCTCGTGTTGTTCTCCACGTCGTTCGCCGCGACGACTCGAGAAAGCTTGGCCGAAGCCCACGTTCCGGCCCCGGAGCCGGCGGTGATCAACACGAGGGTCGAGGTCAGTGATGGGCCGGGCGTCACGGGCGGTCTGGCTCTGGTGGGTGCCGGTGCCCTCGCAGCTCTCGGTTTCGCAGGACTGCGCAACCGGCGTCGCTGATCAGCGGTGGCGCGAAAGACGCCGAGCGCCCCACAACAGCCCGATCACCACGATCGACCCGAGGACACCGATCGCGATGCGAACGACGGTGTCGCCTTGGGCCTGCATCTCGGACTGGCGGGAGCTCGAGCCCGACGCCGATGCGGGTGGCTGGGCAAGAGTCGGCGTGGCCTCGGGCGCGCGGGTGCTCGTCACCGGAGACGTCGATTGCGGCTCCACGAGCTCGCCGACGCCGCGGCTCGAATCGAGAGCGAAACCGTAGTCCAACAGGCGGGCCGCTTGCTCCCACGGCCGGATCGGCAGCACGTCTCCCTTCATGATCGTCACGACGAGGCGTCGACCGCCCCGCTCTGCTCCTGCGACGAACGTCTGGCGCGCATCGTCGGTGTACCCGGTCTTGCCGCCGAGTGCGCCCTCGTAGTTGTAGAGCAACTGATTGTCGTTGGAGAGGGTGAACCCGGGCCGGTCCTGGTCGTCCGGGATCGTGGGATCCTTCGGGTAGCCGGGAAACTGAACCGTCTCGGTCGAAATCAGTTGTGCGAAAGTCGGATTACGCATGGCCGCGCGGTAGATCAACGCCAGATCGTAGGCAGAGCTCGCCATGCCGGGACCGTCGAGACCCGACGGCGTGGCGGTGCGCGTATCGAGCGCCCCCAGTTCCGCGGCCTTGGCATTCATCTTGTCCACGGTGGCGGAGTCACCGCCCAGCTGCCTGGACAACGCATGCGCTGCATCGTTTCCCGATGCCATCACCAGTCCCTGCATCAATTGGAGATTGGTGTACACACCGTTCTCGCCGATGCCGACGGCACTGCCCTCTGCATCGGCGTCCTCCGCGGTCGCGGTGATCTGGGTATTCAGGTTCAGTTCGTCGAGCGCAACGAGTGCGAGCAGCACCTTGATCGTGCTCGCCGGCCGATGCCGCCCGTGCGGATCCTTGGCGACCAGAACGGAGCCCGAGTCCATGTCGGCCACCACGAATCCGGTGGCCGAGATGTCCGCAGGCAACGGGGGAGCCCCGTCCGGCAGTACCGCTCCACACTCGGCGAGCCGATCCCCGCCGACGGCCTCCGCGGGAATCGGGAGTGGTTGCGGGGCAGTGCTTCCAGGGGCCGGTACCTCGGACAGGTCGATCGCCGGGGGCGGTGACGCGGCGAAGGGGCAGCTGTCGGTGTCGGGCGTCGTGAACGGCGGTGTCGTCGTCACCACCGGTGGCTCGGCGGCAGGTTGTGCCAGAGCCGGTCCACAGCCGAAGCCGACGAGAACCATCGACACTGCCGACGCGGCCACGCACACTCGAATCCTCTTCATCGCGAATCACCATAGGCGCTCGGGGGTCGGTCGACGTGGCGACCCACCGGCGCGCGTCGCTCGAACGACCGCTCCGATCCTCGTCCCGACATCGTCAGCGGCGACGGCCGAAGGCAGCCCCTCGCGCAGCGGCCCGCGCCCGTCGCCAGAATGAGAACTCGCTCATGTTGTCTTCCTTCGGTTCTCACGTTCGACCGCGATCGTTGAGTCATCACCGAAACGGTGGCCCACAGAACTCGAATCGAAGGAGCAGTCATGAGAATGCCGGCAAAGTTCATGATCGTCGGTGCAGCAGCCGTTGTCGTCACCCTCGGAAGCGTCGGCGCACTCGCGATCGCCGACGACGGCCCCACCCAGCAGCGGCCGTCGTCGATCTCGGTGGAACAGCCTCTGTCGGAGGCAGATTCGGCCTCGACCCCGCCGGCAGCGCCCCAGCAGTCCGCATCGACCCGGATCTCGGACGACCGTTACGGCGACGACTGGGACGACCGTTACGACGACGACTGGGACGATCGCGACGATGACCGGGACGATCTGGACGATCTGGACGATCGTAACGACGACAACGACGATCAGGACGACGACAACGACGATCAGGACGACGACAACGACCGGGACGACTGAGACTCGAGCAGTGGCGTCGGCACCGGCCGACGCCATTCATGTCTCGGACAGTCGGTACCCCATTCCGCGGACGGTCTCGATTCGGGTGGCTCCGAATTTCGCCCGGAGGTAGCGGACGTAGACGTCGACGACGTTGGAGCCCGGGTCGAAGTCGTAGCCCCATACCTGCGACAGGAGTTGCTCTCGCGAGAGGACCTGGCCCGGGTGGCGCATGAAGGTCTCGGCGAGGGCGAACTCACGGGCCGACAGGTCGACAGTGCGGTCTCCCGCCACAGCTCGTCGAGTACGCAGGTCCAGGGTGAGGTCCGCGACGGTGAGCTGGGTGGTGTCGACGGTTCTCTTGGTGCCCAGGCGAACTCGGATGCGCGCCAGCAGTTCCTCGAACCGGAACGGTTTGGCCATGTAGTCGTCGGCACCGGTCTCGAGACCGGACACCACGTCGTGGACGCTGTCGCGGGCAGTCAACACGATCACCGGTATCTCGCATTGCTCTCCGCGCAGTCGCTGCAGTACCTCGAAGCCGTCCATGTTCGGCAGACCGATGTCGAGTACCACCAGATCGAAGTCACCGCTGCGGGCGTGTTCGTAAGCGGATCTACCGTCGGAGACGGTGGTCGTGCTGAAGCCGCTCGCTCGGAGCCCCTTCTGGACGAACGAGGCGATGCGGGGTTCGTCTTCGGCGATCAGGATGCGGGCCATGGTCGATCTTTCTGCGAGGGAACGGAATCGGTCAGTGGGATCGTGATGGTGAACGTGGCACCGTGCCCCGGTGCGCTGCCGACACTCACCCGTCCGCGGTGGGCCTGTGCGATTGCGGTGACGATGGACAACCCGAGCCCTGCGCCCTCGGTGCGTCTGGTTCCGTTGCGACCGCGGGCGAAGCGCTCGAAGATTCGTTCCTGCTCGTCGCGCGCGATTCCAGGGCCCGAGTCGGTGACCCAGAACCGGATGTCACCGTCGGACAGTTGGGATCCGATGCCGACACGACTGCCGGGCATCGTGTGGTGGGTTGCGTTGTCCGCCAACGCCAGCAGCGCCTGGGTCAGCCGTTGAGCGTCGAGCGGCGCGTGGACGGTCGCGCTGGCCTCGAGCACCCATTCCCGGTCGGCGAGGGTGGTCACCTTGTCGAACACGCTTCGGGTGAGCGCGTCGACATCGGTGACGACGGGGTTGACGAAGCTTGTCTGGTCGGCTCGGGTGAGCAGCAACAGGTCCGCGACGAGCCGGTTCATCCGATCGAGTTCGTCGTCGACGAGCGCGACGGTATCGCGCACGTCGACGGGGTCGTCGTGGTCGAGCACGTCGAGATGGCCGCGGACGATGGTGATGGGAGTGCGGAGTTCGTGGCCTGCGTCGTCGAGAAATCGGCGTTGACTGGCCGCGCCGGACTCGATCCGATCGAGCATCGAGTTCAGTGTGTCGATCAGGGCTCCGATGTCGTCGCCTCGACCCGTTGTTCTGGCGTCGGTGATTCGGCCGGAAAGGTCGGTCTCGGTGATCGTTCTGGCGGTTGCGGTGATGTGTCTGATCGGCGACATGATGCGGCCCGCGACCAACCACGCCCCTACTGCCGCCAGCACCGAGGTGACGCCGCCGACGACGAGCATCAAGGTCGCGGTCTCGTCGGCGGAGGCGCGTTCCTGGTCGGCGAAGTACGCGGCGACCACGACCCCGGTCACCGGGTCGCCCGCCAGCGAGACCGGCACGGCGAGGTACACCACTTCACCTGCGGCGCTCGAATACGAACCCTCGACGGGCGCGGTGACGGTCCCGACTTCGGCGGTGAAGCCGGTGTCGTCGGACAGTCGCACCGGTGCCTGCTGCCTGCTCTGCACGGCGAAAGCGCCGTCCACGTAGCCCAGGAACTTCTCGTTGGGGCGGGCGAGGTTGTAGGTGATCACCACGCGGAGCACGTCGTTGATGTCGTCGAACGGTGCGCCGGTGCCGGGATCGACGCCTGCGTCGGTGAGGGTGGTGAACTCGGCGATCTCGGTGCGCAGCGATTCACGCATGCGATTGTCGGTGGCGCGGATCATGAGCAGCCAGGTGGTGACGGTGACGGCCGCCAGAGACGCCAACACCAGCGCCAGGACCCACGAGAAGATGCGGCTCCTGGCGCTGGTCGGGCGTAGGGCAAGCAGTCGCGTCCGCATTACGTGGTCGGTCTTGCAGCAGGATCAGTCGTCGTCATCGTCATCCCAGTCGTCGTCGAAGTCATCGTCCCAGTCGGCAGGCGGCAGCGGCGGCGGGGGCACGAATCCGTCCGGTGCCACCGGCTGTGGCGCGGCGGTCGGCGCGGTGCTGGGCGCAGGCTCGCCCGGCTGTGGTGCACCGGGAACGGGTTGCGGAGTACCCGGGGCGGATTGCACGGGTGCGGCGGGTGCGACTATGGGTGCGGGCAACGGGGTCTGCTCGCCCGTCGATCGAGTCGTCAGCAATGCCACGACGAGCACGCCGAGCGTGAGCAGACCCAGGGCCGAGACGATGATGGTTCGCACACAGTCGAGTCTTACGACGGCGGATTGTGGCTACGTGAATCGGAGATGAGAGTTCTCTCATGTCGTCCGAGGTCCCGTGCTGCTCCGAATACTTGTCGGTTGTTCGAGAGGAAATGCAATGAGGGTTCGGCAAAGGCGCGGACCGATCGCGGTCGGCGCGATCTGTGCGGTTGCGGCACTGACGGTCGCTGCCTGTTCGAGCACCGGTGGTGCTCCTCGATCGTCCGACGACGGAAGCAACGCGGGAGTTGCCGACACTCCGTCGGCGACGATCGCGATGATCACGCACGAGGTTCCCGGCGACACCTTCTGGGATCTGGTTCGAAAGGGTGCCGAGGCCGCCGCGGCCAAGGACAACATCGAACTGCGCTACTCCGCAGATCCCGAAGCGCCCAACCAGGCCAACCTCGTCCAGAGTGCGATCGACTCGAAGGTCGACGGTATCGCGGTCACGTTGGCCAAACCCGACGCGATGGCCCCCGCCGTCGAGGTAGCGACCGCCGCGGGGATACCGGTCGTCGCGTTCAATTCCGGTTACGAGTCCTGGAAGGACATGGGAGTCCAGCAGTACTTCGGCCAGGACGAGACCATCGCCGGCGAGGCCGCGGGTGCGCGGCTCACCGATGACGGTGCCCGCAAGACTCTGTGCATCATCCAGGAGCAGGGGGCGGTGGCCCTCGAGGCTCGCTGTGCCGGCGTGACGCAGGGCTTCGGAGGCACCACCGAGATCCTGAACGTCAACAGCAAGGACATGCCGTCCGTCGAGTCGACCATCACCGCCAAGCTGCAGCAGGATCCGACCATCGACCACGTCATTGCCCTCGCCGCTCCGATCGCGCTGACTGCGGTTCAGTCGAAGAACAACGCGGGCAGCGACGCCACGATCGTCACGTTCGACACCAACGCCGCACTCGTCGACGCGATCGAGTCGGGCGACGTGGCGTGGGCCATCGATCAGCAGCCCTACCTGCAGGGTTACCTGGCCGTCGACTCGCTGTGGCTCTACCTCAACAACGGCAACACGATCGGCGGCGGAACCCCGGTGCTGACCGGGCCCGCGTTCATCGACTCGACCAACATCGACGCGGTCGCCGAGTACGCCCGCAACGGCACACGCTGAGTGCGTCGCTTCGGCGCGGAAGGAAGAGCATGTCCACACAGGCCGATCCGGCTCTGTCCGAACACACCGTGATCACCGATGAGCGGATCAAGAAGCAGAAACCGTTGCAGCGGTTGCTGATTCGCCCGGAGATCGGTGCCCTGTTCGGTGCGGTCGCCATCTTCGTCTTCTTCTGCATCGTGGCACCACCGTTTCGATCACCCGAGGCTCTCGCGACCGTGCTGTACGCATCCTCGACCATCGGCATCATGGCGATCGGGGTCTCGCTGTTGATGATCGGCGGAGAATTCGACCTCTCCACCGGAGTCGCGGTGACGTTCTCGTCGATCATGGCCTCCATGCTGGCCTACAACCTGCACCTGAACGTGTGGGCGGGCTCTGCATTGGCGCTGGTGCTGGCACTGGCGGTCGGTTTCCTCAACGGATACCTCGTGATGACGACCAAGATTCCGTCGTTCCTGATCACGTTGGCGTCGTTTCTGATGCTCACCGGCATCAATCTCGCCGTCACCAAACTCGTCACCGGCCAGGTCGCCACCCCATCCATCTCGGACATGGAGGGATTCGACTCGGCCAAGACCTTCTTCTCGTCCTCGTTCTCGCTGCTGGGGGTCTCGGTCCGCATCACCGTCGTGTGGTGGATCGTGTTCACGCTCGCCGCGACCTGGGTGCTGATGAAGACCCGGGTCGGCAACTGGATCTTCGCCGTCGGCGGCAACCAGGAATCGGCGCGTGCCGTCGGCGTCCCGGTCACGAGGGTCAAGATCGGCCTGTTCATGTTCGTCGGCTTCTGCGCCTGGTTCGTCGGCATGCACCTGCTGTTCGCCTTCGACACCGTGCAGTCCGGCCAAGGCGTGGGCAACGAATTCCTCTACATCATCGCCGCCGTCATCGGCGGCTGCCTGCTCACCGGTGGATACGGTACGGCGGTCGGTGCTTTCATCGGAGCGTTCATCTTCGGCATGACCAATCAGGGCATCGTGTACGCAGGCTGGAACCCGGACTGGTTCAAGTTCTTCCTCGGCGCGATGCTGCTGTTCGCAGTGGTCGCGAACAGCTCCTTCCGCAACTACGCGGCGAAAAGGTGACCATGACGTCTTCTGTGAACACGCCCCTGATCGAGCTGAAAGGCGTCGGTAAGAGCTACGGCAACATCATCGCGCTGCATGGGATAGACCTGCGTGTCGGTGCCGGTGAGGTCACCTGCGTCCTCGGTGACAACGGCGCAGGCAAGTCGACTCTGATCAAGATCATGTCCGGTCTGCATCGCCAGTCGGAGGGGGAACTGCTCGTCGACGGCAAGGCGACAACGTTCGGCTCGCCGAAACAGGCCGTGGAACAGGGCATATCGACGGTCTATCAGGACCTCGCGGTCGTTTCCCTGATGCCGGTGTGGCGCAACTTCTTTCTCGGCCAGGAGCTGCGCAGGGGCAAGATCTTCAAGACCCTGGACACCCATGCCATGCGCGCGAGAACCATCGACGAACTGCGCAAGATGGGTATCGATCTGCCCGACGTCGACGCCCCCATCGGCTCCCTGTCCGGCGGTCAACGTCAGTGCGTGGCGATCGCTCGCGCCATCTTCTTCGGTGCGCGGGTGCTCATTCTCGACGAGCCGACCGCCGCTCTCGGCGTCAAACAGTCCGGCATGGTTCTCCGATACATCTCCGCGGCCAGGGAGAAAGGCTTCGGCGTCGTGTTCATCACCCACAATCCTCACCACGCGTACATGGTCGGAGACCACTTCGTCCTCCTCGATCGCGGACGTCAGACGTTGGACTGCGCGCACGACGACATCTCACTCGACGATCTCACCAAGGAAATGGCGGGCGGGGACGAACTGGAGACCCTCTCCGACGAACTGCGCCGCTGACCGGTCGGCGGTCGCGGGCCCATGCGTGAGAATCGCGCGTGGCGGGTAGAAGACCGATAGCGGTGCCCGATGGAGGTGCCAGACGAAGGAGCCGAACATGAGCGAGCACGAGCCCCTCGGACCACTGTCGCCGGACTTTCTCGAATCCGATTTCTACGGGTATCAGAGCATGCTCGACGACTCCGAGATCGAGGTGGTCCTGCGTACCCGTCGGTTCCTGCAGGACGAGGTCGCGCCGAGGGCGAACGAGTTCTGGGAGAAGGCCACCTCTCCGGTGCACCTGATGCCGAAGATCGCCGAACTCGAAATCGCCGGTCTCGGTTACGCATTCGGTGATCGCAAGGCCTCGCGCAAGCTGCTCACCGGCTGGCTCGAAATGGAGTTCGCGCGGGTCGATCCGTCGACGGGAACGATGTTCAGCGTGCACAGTTCGCTGGCGATGAGCAGTATCTCGATTCTCGGCTCCGAGGAGCAGCGCGAACGGTGGTTGCCTGCCATGCGTCGAATGGAGAAGATCGGCGCGTTCGGCCTGTCCGAACCGCACGGTGGCTCCGATGTCGCGGGCGGGCTGGAGACCACCGCCCGCCTCGACGGTGATCACTGGATCCTCAACGGCAGCAAGCGGTGGATCGGCAATGCCACCTTCGCCGATCTGACCATCGTTTTCGCCAAGGACGAGGCCGACGGCGAGGTCAAGGGCTTCGTCGTGGAGCAAGGATTCGAAGGCTTCCGGGCCGAGAAGATCGAGGGCAAGTACTCGCTCCGTGCGGTGGAGAACGCCGACATCCATCTGGAGAACTGCCGAGTCCCGGTGGGCAACAAGCTAGCCGAGGCCAATTCGTTCGCCGACACCGCAAAGGTGCTTCGGCTGACGCGCGGGGGAGTGGCCTTTCAGGCCGTGGGTGTGATGATGGGCGCGTACGAGCGGGCCGTGGCGTATGCGCGCGAACGCGAACAGTTCGGATCTCCGATCGCCTCGTTCCAGCTGATCTCCGACCTGATCGCCCGCATGACGGCGAACATCACCGCCGCGCTCGGGATGGCGATTCGTGTCGCTCAGTTGCAGGACAACGGCGTCCACCACGACGAGCATGCGGCGCTCGCGAAGACGTTCTGTACGACGCGGCTGCGCGAGACGGTGGGTTGGGCCCGAGAGATCCTGGGCGGCAACGGAATTCTGATCGAGCACGACGTCATCAGATTCTTCGCCGACGCCGAGGCCCTGTACTCCTACGAGGGAACCGCGCAGATCAACAATCTGATCGTCGGCCGCGGAGTGACCGGCTTCGGCGCGTTCGTCTGACGTAGAACGTCGAAAGGCCCCTCCGCGTGTGCGAAGGGGCCTTTCGATTGCGGGGGAGTTGTCAGCGTGCGAAGAGCAACGCTCGCTTGACTTCCTGGATCGCCTTGGTCACCTGGATGCCGCGAGGGCATGCGTCGGTGCAGTTGAAGGTGGTGCGGCAACGCCACACACCCTCGACGTCGTTGAGGATGTCCAGACGCTCGGTTGCGCCCTCGTCACGGCTGTCGAAGATGAACCGGTGTGCGTTGACGATGGCGGCCGGACCGAAGTAACTGCCGTCGCTCCAGAACACGGGGCACGAGGTGGTGCAGCACGCGCACAGGATGCACTTGGTGGTGTCGTCGAAGCGGGCACGGTCCGCAGCGGACTGGATCCGCTCGCGGGTCGGCTCGTTACCGGTCGTCATCAGGAACGGCTTCACGGCGCGGAACGCGTCGAAGAAGGGTTCCATGTCGACGATGAGGTCCTTCTCCACCGGCAGACCCTTGATGGGCTCGATGGTGATGTTCAGCGTCTTCGACGAGTCCTTGGGGAGCATGTCGCGCATGAGCACCTTGCAGGCGAGACGGTTGACACCGTTGATCCGCATCGCGTCGCTGCCACAGACACCGTGTGCGCACGAACGACGGAACGTCAGGGTGCCGTCCAGGTAGCCCTTCACGTACAGCAGCAGGTTGAGCAGACGGTCGGTGGCCAGAGTGGGGACCTGGAAGGTGTCCCAGCGCTGACCGTCACCGCTCTCGGGGTTGAAGCGCGCGATCTTGAGGTTGACCATCACCGCGCCCTCGGGGACGGGTGGCAGATCGGACTCGTTGGACTTCTTGTCCAGGGTGGGTGCGCTCATATCAGTACTTCCGCTCCATCGGCTCGTAGCGGGTTTGGATTACCGGCTTGTAATCCAAGCGGATCTCGGTGAGCAGACCTTCGCCCTCTTTGTAGGCCATGGTGTGCTTCATGTACTCGGCGTCGTTGCGCTCGGGGTAGTCCTCGCGAGCGTGTCCGCCGCGCGATTCCTTCCGGTTGAGTGCACCGACGACCGTGACCTCCGCCATTTCGAGCAGGAAGCCGAGTTCGATGGCCTCGAGCAGGTCGCTGTTGTAGCGCTTGCCCTTGTCCTCGACGGTGATCTTGTTGTACCGCTCCTTGAGGGCGCGGACATCCTTCAGTGCCGTCTCGAGACGCTCCTCGGTACGGAACACCGATGCGTTGTTGTCCATCGACTGCTGCATCTCGGTACGGATGTCGGCTGCGCGCTCGTGTCCGTGGTCGGAGAGGATCAGCTCCAGCCAGTCCTGCACCATCTTCGCCGGCTCCTCGGGGAGCGGGGTGAAGTCGACCGAGTTCGCGTACTCGGCCGCCGCGATGCCTGCACGACGTCCGAAGACGTTGATGTCGAGCAACGAGTTGGTGCCGAGACGGTTGGCTCCGTGCACGGAGACGCAGGCACATTCGCCGGCCGCGTAGAGGCCGGGGACGATGTCCTCGTTGTTGCGCAGAACCTCGCCGCGAATCTTGGTGGGGATGCCGCCCATGACGTAGTGGCACGTCGGGTAGACGGGCACCGGCTCCTTGACGGGGTCGACACCGAGGTACGTGCGAGAGAACTCCATGATGTCCGGGAGCTTCTCGTCCAGAACTTCCTCGGGAATGTGCGTGACGTCGATGTAGACGTAGTCCTTGTTCGGGCCGCCACCGCGTCCTTCGAGCACCTCGAGCACCATCGAGCGCGCGACGATGTCGCGGGGCGCGAGGTCCTTGATGGTCGGTGCGTAGCGCTCCATGAAGCGTTCACCCGACTCGTTGCGCAGGATGCCGCCCTCGCCTCGCACGGCCTCGGAGATGAGGATGCCCAGGCCTGCGAGACCTGTCGGGTGGAACTGGTGGAATTCCATGTCCTCCAAGGGAAGACCCTTGCGGAAGACGATGCTCATGCCGTCACCGGTGAGGGTGTGGGCATTGGAGGTGGTCTTGTAGATCCGGCCCGAGCCTCCGGTGGCGAAGATGATCGACTTCGCATGGAAGATGTGCAGCTCACCGGTGGACAGCTCGTAGGCGATGATTCCGGTCGCGACAGGACCGTCGTCGGTCTCGGTCAGACACAGATCCAGCGCGTAGAACTCGTTGTAGAACTCGACGTCGTGCTTGACGCAGTTCTGGTAGAGCGTCTGCAGGATCATGTGGCCGGTGCGGTCGGCCGCGTAGCACGCACGACGCACGGGAGCTTTGCCGTGATCGCGGGTGTGGCCACCGAAGCGCCGCTGATCGATCTTGCCCTCGGGTGTCCGGTTGAAAGGAAGGCCCATCTTCTCGAGGTCGAGAACCGCGTCGATGGCTTCCTTGGCCATGATCTCCACCGCGTCCTGGTCGGCGAGGTAGTCGCCGCCCTTGACGGTGTCGAACGTGTGCCACTCCCAGTTGTCTTCCTCGACATTGGCCAGGGCGGCACACATGCCACCCTGAGCTGCGCCGGTGTGCGAGCGCGTGGGGTAGAGCTTGGTCAGTACGGCTGTGCGAGCACGGGGTCCGGCCTCGATCGCAGCACGCATACCGGCACCGCCTGCGCCGACGATCAGTACGTCGTAACGATGTTCCTGCATGTAAGCGTCAGTGTCCTTAGCTCGCCGTGATGTTGGGATCGAACGTGAAGATGACGTACGTGCCGACGCCCATGATGAGGATCATCGACAGCACCAGCAGCGTGGTCAGCCAGAATCGCGTCGAATCCTTGCGGGAGTAGTCCGCGATGATCGTGCGCAGGCCGTTGCCGCCGTGCAGCTGCGCCAGCCACAGCATCGTCAGGTCCCAGAACTGCCAGAACGGGCTGGCCCAACGACCGGCGACGAAAGCGAAGTTGATGCGGTGCACACCGTCGTCGAGCATCAGCATGATGAACATGTGGCCCAGGACGAGCACGACGAGTGCCAGGCCGGAGAAGCGCATGAACAGCCATGCGTAGAGCTCGAAGTTGCCCTTGCTCTGCCGCCGCGGCGAACGCGGGTTGGCCAAGCTGGCCGGACGGTCGTAGTTCGTGCCGAGGACCTTGGCCTCGGGACCCTGCGTCGACATCAGTGACCACCCGCCGTGAACATGTTGTAGAAGATTCGTCCCGCGCCGGGGATCATGACGACGAGCCAGATGACTGCGATCGCCCACAGCATCGGCTTCTGGTACTGCGGTCCCTTGGACCAGAAGTCGATCAGCATCACGCGGATGCCGTTCAACGCGTGGTACAGCACTGCCGCGACGAGGCCGATTTCCATCAGGCCGACGAGCGGGGTCTTGTAGGTCTCGATGATGGCGTCGTACGTCTCGGGGTTGACCCGAACCATCGCCGTGTCGAGGACGTGGACGAACAGAAAGAAAAAGACCAGAACGCCTGTGATGCGGTGGAGAACCCAGGACCACATGCCCGGGTCCCCGCGGTACAGAGACCGCTTGCGCTCCTTGACCGGAGCGACTTCCGTCGTGCTACTCATCGAGTGCAATGCCTCCAACGTCGTTGGTGGACGCATCGAGCCCCGGTGGCCGGTCTTGCCTGGCTCGATTTGTCGCGATTCGGCCCTAGTGCTGGTTGTACTAGCCGCTTACTGGAAACTGTAAACCCATTCGAAACACGGAACTAATTCGACTCGAGGTTCGTACGGTGGCGAAATGCGGTGTTAGGTTTGCCTTCCCAATTGATGGATGCTCTTCAGGCCGGATCTCTGCATCAATTCAGACACCGTGATTGGATGGTTCACCATGAACGAAATCGACTGGAAGACGTTGCGCGACAATGCTCATGAGGCAATGGGCCGTGCCTACGCCCCATACTCGAACTTTCCGGTCGGAGCGGCGGCTCTGGTGGACGACAATCGGATAGTCACCGGGTGCAATGTGGAAAATGTCTCATACGGTTTGGGGCTCTGTGCGGAGTGCGGGTTGGTGTCCAACCTGCACTCGACCGGCGGCGGCAGACTCTTGGCCTTTTCCTGCTGCGATTCCAGGCGTGAAATTCTGATGCCGTGCGGGCGATGCCGACAGCTGCTGTACGAGTTCGGCGGCCCGGATCTGCTCGTCGACACCGTCTCGGGACCGGCTCGACTGGCAGAGTTGCTTCCGAATGCTTTCGGCCCCGACAACCTCGACGAAGGACGCGTGAACAACCATGCCTGACGCCGTATCCATCATCAGCGCCAAGCGAGACGGGCGCGTTCTCGACGACGAACAGATCGAATGGGTGATCGCGGAGTTCACCCGCGGATCCGTCGCGCCGGAACAGATGTCGGCCCTCGCGATGGCCGTTCTGTGGCGTGGATTGTCGCGTCGCGAGCTCGGTACGTGGACGAACGCGATGATCGCGTCGGGTACCCGAATGGACTTCTCGGCGCTGCCGCTGCCCACCGTCGACAAGCACTCGACCGGTGGTGTCGGAGACAAGATCACGCTGCCGCTGGCTCCGCTCGTCGCCGCCTGCGGGGCAGCTGTGCCGCAGCTGTCGGGTCGAGGGCTCGGACATACCGGCGGAACGCTCGACAAGCTCGAGTCCATCCCCGGCTGGCGAGCGGATCTGAGCGGTGAGGAGATGCATCGCATCCTGGCCGATCCGGCGATCGGTGCTGTCGTGTGCGCTGCCGGTGCCGATCTGGCTCCGGCCGACAAGAAGCTCTACGCACTGCGCGACGTGACGGGAACGGTCGAATCGATCCCGCTGATCGCCAGCTCGATCATGAGCAAGAAGATCGCCGAGGGCACCGGTGCCCTCGTGTTGGACGTCAAGGTGGGCGGCGGCGCGTTCATGAAGAACGTCGACGACGCACGCGAGCTCGCGACCGCGATGGTCGAGCTCGGAACCGATGCGGGCGTGCGGACTCTGGCGGTTCTGACGGCGATGGACACCCCGCTCGGGCTCACCGCAGGCAACGCGCTCGAGGTGGAGGAGTCGGTCGAGGTTCTCGCCGGAGGTGGCCCGGCCGACATCGTCGAGCTGACGATCACCTTGGCGCGCACGATGCTCACCGCAGCCGGGATCGAGGGCATCGATCCGGCCGACAAGCTCGCCGACGGTTCTGCCATGGATCGCTGGCGAACGATGATCGCCGCGCAGGGCGGCGATCCCGATGCCGCACTACCCGTCGCCCGTGAGAGCCAGGACTTCACCGCCACCGCCGACGGCGTCGTCACCGGATTGGACGCAATGGGCGTCGGGCTCGCGGCCTGGCGACTGGGCGCGGGCCGCGAGCGACAGGGTGAGCCGGTTCAGAGCGCGGCCGGTGTGCGGCTGCACGCCAAACCCGGCGATCGGGTACGTGCTGGGGATCGACTGGCGACGCTGTACACCGACACCCCCGAGCGTTTCGAGTATGCGCAGCAGGCACTCGAATCCAGTTGGGAGATAGGGGCCACGGCCTCGCAGCCGAGGCCCCTGGTGATCGACCGCATCGGCCGGTGAGGAGCTCGGGCAGTAGCGGGCCCGGTCAGATCAGGTTGCCTGCCTCCGTCAGCACGCTGCGCAGGATCTGCTCCATCTCGTCGAACTCCTTCTGACCGCAGATCAGCGGTGGTGCCAGCTGTACCACCGGGTCGCCGCGGTCGTCGGCGCGGCAGTACAGCCCGGCGTCGAACAGTGCGGTGGACAGGAAGCCGCGAAGGATGCGCTCTGCTTCGGCATCGCTGAACGTTTCCTTCGTGGCCTTGTCCTTGACCAACTCGATGCCGTAGAAGAATCCCTCGCCGCGCACGTCGCCGACGATCGGTAGGTCGTGCAGTTTCTCGAGCGTGGCACGGAACGCCGGTGCATTGTCTGCGACGTGCGCGTTGATGCCCTCGCGCTCGAAGATGTCGAGATTGGCCATGGCAACGGCGGCGGAGACGGGGTGGCCGCCGAAGGTGTACCCGTGCGCGAAGCTCGACGTGCCGTCGTCGAACGGCTCGAAGAGCCTGTCGGAGGCGATCATTGCGCCGATGGGGGAGTAGCCCGAGGTCAATCCCTTGGCGCAGGTGATGATGTCCGGTACGTAGCCGAAGTCGTTGCACGCGAACATCGATCCGATCCGGCCGAACGCACAGATCACCTCGTCCGAGACCAGGAGCACGTCGTAGCGGTCGCAGATTTCACGGACGCGCTCGAAGTATCCGGGCGGGGGAGGAAAGCAGCCCCCGGCATTCTGAACCGGCTCGAGGAACACCGCGGCCACCGAATCGGGGCCCTCGAACTCGATGGCCTCGGCGATGCGGTCCGCGGCCCAGATTCCGAATGCTTTCGGATCTGTGTCCAGGGGAGCGGGGGCGCGGTAGATGTTGGTGTTCGGCACTCGGAACGCGCCCGGCGTCAGCGGCTCGAACGGTTCCTTGAGCGCGGGGATTCCGGTGATGGCCAGCGCACCCTGCGGGGTGCCGTGGTAGGCGATCGCTCGCGAGATCACCTTGTGCTTACCGGGCTTGCCGACTTTCTTGAAGTACTGCTTGGCCAACTTCCATGCGCTCTCGACGGCCTCGCCGCCACCGGTGGTGAAGAAGACCCGGTTCAGGTCGCCGGGGGCGTAACCGGCGAGCCGCTCGGCAAGTTCGATGGCGGGTTCGGTGACGTACGACCACAGTGGGAAGAACGCCAGTTCTTTGGCCTGCTTGGCTGCGGCCTCGGCCAGTTCTTCACGGCCGTGTCCCACCTGGACCACGAACAGCCCCGACAGGCCGTCGATGTAGCTCTTTCCGTTGGAATCCCAGATGGTCGAGCCTTCCCCGCGGGTGATGATCGGGGGAGTGACCCCTGCGCCGTGGCGGGTGAAGTGGCCCCACAGGTGCTTGGCTGCGGAAGCGTCGAGCTCGGCTGTCGTTCGTGTCATCGTGTTCCCCAATTGTATTGCTGCTTGACGAGTTTGAGATAGACCAGGGTTTCGGTGCTGGTGACGCCGTCGAGACTTCTGATCTGCTTGTTCAGGATCTGCAGGAGTTGTTCGTCGTCCTCGCACACCACTTCCACGACGACGTCGAACGATCCTGCGGTGAGGACGACGTAGTCGATCGCATCGATCGCCGACAGTTCCTCGGACAGTGCGTAACTGTCGCCGGTGCACTTGATGCCGATCATGGCCTGCCGCTTGAATCCGACCTGCACCGGATCGGTCACCGCGACGATCTGCATGACGCCGGAGTCCGTCAGGCGCTGAACTCGTTGACGGACAGCCGCTTCCGAGAGTCCGACGGCTTTGCCGATGGCGGCGTACGAGCGACGCCCGTCCTCTTGGAGTTGCTCGATGATCGCCTTGGAGACGTCGTCGAGTGCGATGGGCGGTTGCTCGGGCATGGCTCGATCTTGTCACTGTCGTGGCCGTGAACACAACCCGTCCACGATGAAAAGCGTGTCAATTTTCGATTCAAACGACAGAATCAGTTGTCGAAAGGCTCGAAACAGAGAGAATCAGTGGGTTCGCCGGTACTCTGCAGGCATGGCGAACATTCCTGGTTGTTGGATCGACGGACGCGCGGTCGACGGTGGCGGTGATCGGTACGAGGTCGACGATCCCGCGACCGGAACTGTCGTTGCCGACGTCGGTTTGGCCACCGCCGAAGACGTCGATTCGGCTCTCTCGCATGCTCGATCGGCCTTTCCGGCATGGTCCACCGCCACCCCCGCGCACCGCAGCGCCGTGTTGATGGAACTGGCGCGTCTCGTTGCGGCCGACGCGGAGAACTTCGTGTCCGAGGAAGTGGCGCAGACCGGCAAATCGACAAGGCTGGCAACCGAATTCGATGTTCCGGGCAGCATCGACAACATCGAGTTCTTCGCCGGGGCGGCGCGGCACCTGGACGGCAAGGCTGCTGCGGAGTACTCGGGTGAGCACACCTCCGCCATCCGCCGGGACGCCGTCGGAGTGGTCGGGTCGATCACTCCGTGGAACTATCCGCTGCAGATGGCGGTGTGGAAAGCGATACCGGCGTTGGCGGCCGGGTGTTCCATCGTGCTCAAGCCCAGTGAACTAACGCCGCTGACCACCCTGCGGCTGGCGCGCTTGGCCACCGAGGCAGGCGTGCCCGACGGGGTGTTCAACGTCGTCACCGGAACCGGAGTGGACGCCGGAGTCGCTCTTTCCTCCCATGCCGGACTGGACCTGATGACGTTCACCGGTTCCACTCCCGTCGGCAGGCGCGTCATGGCGCAGGCCGCCGCGCACGGCACGCGGGTGCAGCTCGAGCTCGGGGGCAAGGCGCCGCTGGTGGTGTTCGACGACGCCGACCTCGACGCAGCCATCCACGGTGCCGTCGCGGGATCGCTGATCAACGGCGGCCAGGACTGCACGGCGGCCACCCGCGCCATCGTCGCCGAATCCCTGTACGAGGACTTCGTCGCCGGAGTCGCCGAGTTGATGGGTCGCGTCGTCGTGGGAGACCCGAGGGATCCCGCAACGGACATGGGATCGTTGATCTCCGTCGCGCACCGAGATCGGGTGGCTGCGATGGTGGATCGGGCCCGCGACGCAGGTGCCAGGGTGGTGACCGGAGGCCGTGTGCCCGAGGGGCGAGGCGCTTTCTATCCGCCCACCCTGATCGCCGATGTCGGTGAGCAGGACGAGATCTATCGCGACGAGGTGTTCGGTCCGGTGCTCACGGTGTCCAAGCATCACGGGGACGACGACGCGATCCGACGCGCCAACGACACCGAATTCGGACTCGCCGCCTCGGCGTGGACCCGCGACCTGTACCGCGCGGGCCGAGCGACGCGGGAGATCGCCGCCGGCTGTGTATGGATCAACGACCACATCCCGATCATCAGCGAGATGCCACACGGCGGATTCGGGGCCTCGGGTTTCGGCAAGGACATGTCCAGCTACTCGCTCGACGAGTACCTCACCGTCAAGCACGTCATGACCGACATCACCGGTGTGGCCCGAAAGCCCTGGCACCGAACGGTCTTCGCGTCCGCCGACGCTGCAACGCAGGGAGATGCCCGATGAATGCACCGTGGGCAACCACTCCCACCGACCGCGGCGTGACCATGGTGGCCGGCGCGGCACCGGAGTCCTACTGGCTCGATCGTCCCGAACGCCCGGAGCCACGGGCCCGGCACACCGGTTCGACTGCAGCGGATCTGGTGATCGTCGGCGGCGGATTCACCGGACTGTGGGCGGCTCTGCATGCGGCAGAGGAGAACCCGAACCGATCGATCGTGCTGCTTGAAGGCGACCGCATCGCCGAGGGTGCAACCGGACGCAACGGCGGCTTCTGTGCGGCCAGTCTGACGCACGGACTGGGCAACGGACTCGATCGCTACGCCGACGAACTACCGGAACTGCTGCGGATGGGCACCGAGACGCTCGACGCGATCTGCGCGACTGCGGACAAGTACGGGATCGACGCCGACATCGAACGCACCGGCGAGCTCGACATCGCCAATTTCGACTGGCAGGTGGACGACCTGCGGGAGCTCGGCGACGAGGGGAGGCGACTGGCGCAGCCGATGGAATACCTCGACGCCGCTGCAGTGCGGTCCAGGATCACCTCGCCGATGGCGCGCGGTGCACTGTTCGACCCCGATGTCGCGATGATCGACCCCGCCAAACTCGCCTGGGGCCTGGCCGACGCGGCCGAGTCGCTCGGCGTTCGCATTCACGAGAACACTCGGGCGCTGTCGATCAGCAAGTCCGACAGGGGTATTCGAGTCAAGACGGGCTACGGCACCATCGAGGCCGCCAAGGTGCTGCTGGCCACCTCGGCATCGAAATCGTTGCGCCGCAAACTCCGTCACTGGATCGTCCCGGTGTGGGACTACGTGATCATGACCGAACCACTGACGTCGGCGCAGCTCGCCGGCATCGGCTGGTCCGGCCGCGAAGGATTGGCCGACTCCGGCAACAGATTCCACTACTTCCGGTTGACGGCGGACAACCGCATCCTGTTCGGCGGGTGGGATGCGCACTACTTCTACGGTAGCGACACCGACCCACGCCGAACCCAACATCCCGAAGAGTTCGCATTGCTCGCCGAACACCTGCTGCAGATGTTCCCGAGCCTCGAGGGGATTCGCGCCACCCATGCCTGGGGCGGATCGATCGACACGTGCTCGCGGTTCAGCGCCTTCTGGGATCTCGGTATGAACGGACGGGTGGCCTCGGTCGCCGGGTTCACCGGCCTCGGCGTCGGCGCGTCGCACTTCGGTGCCCGCACCGCCCTCGACCTTCTCGACGGCAAGGACACCGAACGAACACGCCTGAAGATGGTGCGCAGCATGCCGTTGCCGTTCCCGCCCGAGCCCCTCAAGTCGATCGGGATCAACATCACCCGCGCGGCATTCGCCCGAGCCGACCGCAACGGCGGTAAACGAGGACTGTGGCTCAAGGGCATGGACGCGCTGGGTCTGGGCTTCGACAGTTAGACGGTATGGAGGTCTTGGCTGGGGCCCCTCCGCATGTAAGCGTGGGTTGCCGACAGGAGTGGGTCCTGGCCGGT